>JBCCTK010000017.1:0-28981 GCA_039198685.1 Pseudomonadota bacterium
CGACAATCGGCATGAACCAGATCGTGGCCGGTTTCAATAGTGACGCCTATCAACCCGTGGGACTGGCCAATGATATTACGGTGATCGGATATGGCGCTTCGGAATTGGAAGACAGGCTGGCCGCTGTTATTGCCGCAGATGACCGCGTCCTGGCTCCAGACCCAACGCCCCAAGCAGGCTTCTTCTACCGCTCTGACCAAGCACCGTTCGTAAAGGCCGGTGTCCCGATGCTTTATATCAAGCAGGGATATGACCAAGCTGAAGGGGGTTTGGCCGTTGGGCAAGCTGCCGATCAGGTCCATTATTCGCAGCGCTATCACAAGCCCATGGATGAGGTTTTACCGTCGTTCAATTATGACGGGCTCGCCGCTGATGCGACCGCGATTGTCGAAGTCGCGACCGACATCGCAAACTCAACCGAATGGCCGACATGGTATGAGGGCAATGAGTTTGAGGCTATCCGTAAGGCCTCGCTGGCCGATACCGGTGCTGTAGCCGGTGGCGGGCAGGACTAGACGTTGCTCAGCTACCAGCACGGTTTTCATGCGGGCAACCGTGCCGACGTCCTGAAACACGCGGTGCTTGATCTGGTCCTCCGGGATATTGCCGCGGGTGGGTCCCCGGTGCTTCACGTCGAAACCCATGCGGGACGAGGTGTATACGACCTCACTGGGCCACAGTCGCGCAAAACAGGCGAGGCAGACGAAGGTGTTTTGGACCTTTTTCGTACAGACACGCCACCAGAAACGGTCACCAATTGGCTCGACCTGATGCGCCAACGCGGGAAAAGGGGTTATCCAGGCTCTCCCTGTCTCGCGGCCATGCGTCTCGGTGACCAAGGTCGATTTGTGTTGTTCGAAAAGCATCCCACAGAATACGAAGCGCTCTCCAAAGCGTTCGAAAAGGATCCCCGCGTTCAAATCAAAAAGTCTGATGGATATGCGGGCGCGCTGAAGCTGCAGCCGCGCAGGGGAGAGTCCCTTATCGTATTCTCGGATCCAAGCTACGAAACACTGGCGGATATGGAGGCCCTGGCGGACTGGACACCCAGGGCCTTGGCCCGTTGGCCCAAGGCCATCATCGCCGTCTGGCTTCCCTTGTTCAAGGACGAGCGAGAGGCTGATTTTGGAGCATTTCTCACGGGTCTCGAAACCGGCATTGTCGCCGGAGCGCGTTGGCCTGCACCCGGAAACAAAGACACCGCGCTATCGGGCTCAGCGCTAATCGCTTACCGCGTGCCACCGCGCGTTCGCCGTGCGGCAGGGGCCATGGCAGATGACCTGACGCGGTATTGGATGGGCACGTCCTAAGCGACTGCACGCACAGAGGCAGACGGTTTCGCCGCAGTATCGTCCTCTTCAACAATACGGGGAATATGCGCGCTTGCTGGCAGAAGCACGGACACAGTCGTGCCAACGCCAAGGCGGCTGGCGAGTTCTACACGGCCACCATGCAAACGCATGAGTTCCCTGGCCAGGGCGAGGCCAAGGCCAGTTCCCACGAAATGGCCCCTACGAACGTTTTCACCCTGGTAGAACGGCTCAAACACGCGTTCGAGATCGGTCTCTTCAATACCAGTTCCAAAATCTCGAATTGAGATTACTGGGCATCCATCGGGGCGAACAAAGGCACGAACAACAATGCGCGTAGGCTGACCACTAAACTTAAATGCGTTGGAAAGGAGGCTCATCAAAACGCGGCGAAAGGCCGCCTCATCAACAATTAGATCACCCACGCTCTTCCCAACGGAAATATCGATGCCAGACAGATCCGAAATCGCTTGGAACCGAGCAGAGAGTGAGATCGCTTTTGAGAGTAATTCTCGAACATCTTCGGGGGCGGGCTCGTGGATGAAGCGATCAGATCCCACTTGTGAGAATTCGATGATGTCGTTGATCACCGCGAGAAGATGTTCGCCCGCATCGAGCATAGAGTCCGAGTATTCCCTCATTTCCGAAGCGGTCACGATCACCTTTGAAGACGATGACATGATCTTTGAGAAGCCATTGATAATGTTCAAGGGTGTGCGCAACTCATGGGACATGGTCGACATGAAGCGCGCCTTGGCGGCATTCGCATCTTCTGCTTCGCGGCGAGCTGAGATGAGCTGGGACTCGCGATGTTTGAGCCCGGTCACGTCTTTGTGAAGACACACGGTACGACCATCGGGCATGGACCTTATGGACCTCAGAAGCCAGACATCGTCATTCACCCGGAAGATTTCTCCGTCGCGAAGCGTCTCCAGGTCCAGACCATTCGGAAAGAAATATCGAAAACGGCTATTGGTCCTGGCAAGTAACCCCTCCGGCGAGAAAATCGCAAAAGCATCGTCGATGGCCTCGATCGCGTCGTTGAGGTCCGTTTTGGCGCGATCTGACTCAAGTCGTGCTTTCACGGAGTGAGCAAGCTGCTTGTAGGAAAGGATTGAGCCGTTGATCAACCCTGCAACCAATACGACCGATAGCCACCCAATCGTCTCACTGAACGCGCCAATTCCGACAATAGACGTCATGAATATCGGCACTGCTGCAAAGAAGACGAATCGCGACGTAAGTCTCGGCGCAGCTGAAATCAGGGAGACATAGCCGGCGGCGGTGCTGGCGGTAACCAACATGACAAACATCGAAAGGACAGGATCGCCATTTGGAAATGCGAGATTGGGAATGCCCCAAATGAATCCTAAAATGATGGAACTGAATTCGGCCTTACGAAGCAACTTGCCTGATGAGCGCGTGGGCACAGGTTTATGTTTCGTCTTTCGTGCGAGATAGAAGCCGCCGATCGAAAATGGCAGCACGCAAAAATACCATGAAACAAGCACGGCAAGATCGACTGTCCCGATAAAGCTGATCGCTAAAACTGTTGAATTTAAAAGGTTTACGGCTGCCATAACCGTACTGTTCGACAAGTATACCTTTTGCTGTGTAAGTGCTATTTCATGGTCAAGATCGGTTTCCGGGGCTTTTGGAGTTGCCAAAAGCCCTAGAAAACTTGAGTTGGCAGAGTGTACACCGCGCATTTCCTCTTCCTATCGCACGCGCGTAAACATAGACCCAATAGACGGTGCTGATTTTGCACGCTGCCCAAACGCCTCATCAACACTTTCCAATCCCTCTGCTCACCGAGTCCCGAAATGCTTCAATCCACGAATGAAACCAGCATTGCTATCATCGGCGGAGGCCCGGCAGGCTTGTCCCTTGCTCGCTTTTTGTCGTCCGTCCAGGAATTGAACGTGACGGTTTTCGAAGCAGCGCCCCAAGTTGGCGGGAAGTCGTGGACATTTCAGCATGACGACGTCACCTGCGAGATGGGCACATGCTACGCGACCCGTGCCGACACTTTTGTGCGCGCATGGTTCAAAGAACTCGGCTTGGAGACCAGCAAGCTTGGTGCGTCGACGGTGGACGGCGTCGAGTATTTCAGGTGGGCTAAAATGGGCCCCGGTGGACCGCTACCACTGGAGGTGATCCGCTATCTGCTGGCCTCACGGCGCCTGAATAGAAAGCTGGCTCAAGACCCAACCGACGCAAAGGCACTGGAAGAAGCATCAATGCCAATTGTCGAATGGCTCAGAAAAAAACGCCTTCCTCGCATGGAACGACTCCACTACCGCGCTGTCACCAACATGGGATATGGGCGCCTTGACGAGACACCCACCGTTCAGGCCATCAATTGGGTCGACCTGGCTCTGATTTCTTCGGGACGTCGGAATGATTTCTTGATGCCAACGATCGGCTGGGGAAATTTCTGGTCCAGACTTGCCGAAAAACATCTGAATGTCTTGACCTCCATGCGCATCACGCGAGTCGAGAGACACACAAATGGTGTTTCTCTGTGGGCAGGCGATCGCCGCTTCGAATTCGACAAAGTGGTCTGCGCTATTCCCGTGGACGATTTTACCGCCATGACAGAGTCCGAGACCGAGAATGAAGCCTTCATCAATGGCTCGATCAGCTGGAATGCCTACTCGACGACGCTCATGGCTGTGAAAAACTGGTTCACCGAAGAAAGTGTCCGCAGTTTTGAGAATGGTATTCTTCTGGAGGCCAATGAGGGCCGTCTGATGAGCGCCCGACACGAAGCATATTCAGAGGAACTCGGCGGTCCTCTTTACGTTCTCAACCAACTTTGCGGGCCCTACTCCAAAGACGAACTCATCGAAATTGCAGAGTCTGATATTCGCGATGACGGAGGAACGCCTGTCCGTGCAATTTTGACCAAGCGCTGGAAATATTTTGCCCAGTACTCCGAACAAAGCGTCAGGGACGGACTATTGAACCGTCTGAAGCGCATGCAGGGTGAAAGCAATACATACTACACAGGGGCCACATTTTCCCATGAAGCCGTGTCGAAAATCACCCGATTCAATCGCGCGCTGGCGCAACGGATCACCAATGAGCATGCAGTCGCTAGGATCCGCTTATGAACCTGTTTTTTCGGCTATTTAGGACCATTTTATGGGATCTGATTGGCAGGAAGTCGATCGGCTACCTCGACAAATCGACACTTAAGTTTCGTGTCTGGATTACAGACCAAGACGCATTTCAGCACATGAACAATGCCCGATATATGTCCATTACGGATTTATCGGTCATCGATCTCATAATCCGCACAGGGGTCGGTGCGCCCATGCGCAAGAAGGGCATCATTCCGGTGATTGTCTACAAGAATTGTACGTATCACCGGATGCTGAAATTCCCCCAAACCTATGAAGTTCAGAGCCGATTTGCAGCCTGGGATGGACCCTACGTTTTTTTCGAACACCTTTTTATTCGCAAGGGCAAGTTAGTCTCCGAGAGCATTTCCGTTGGTCGGCTTGTCGGCAGGAAAGGTGAGAAACCAACCGTTCAGGAAGCGATCGAACTGTTGGGATGGGAGGACGTGCCAGAAAGCCCGCCGCTGACCGACGAACAGCGCCGCGTTCTGGATAAAATCCTCGCGGCAAGAGCCGAAGACAAAGCGCAAGTCTCCGGCTGACAGCAATCTTCCGCTTGTTCCCAATCTGAAGGGCCACAGAGACGCGGCAAAATCTGTTGCAACGCGCGTGGCGCTCAAGCCATCGGTCTATTCCGCCACTGCTGCCGCCATGGAGAAGCCGCGGCCGGCATTCAGGGCTCCGATTGCAGCATGGTACTCACGGTCAAGCTTATCGACATACTCAGACGTAGACATCCGCGTTTTAACCGCACCAATGCCTTGTCCCGAGCCCCAAATGTCTTTCCATGCCTTGGCTTCGCTGTTGCCGCCGGAGCCAAAATTCATCTTGGACGGATCGCTCTCTGGAAGATTATCTGGATCAAGACCCGCATTCTCAATCGAGCTGCGGAGGTAGTTTCCATGCACGCCGGTGAAGAGGTTCGTGTAGACAATGTCGTCGGCCTTGCTGTTGACGATGCCATCCTTATAGCCGTCATTTGCATTGGCTTCGTGGCAGGCGATGAAGGCGGACCCAATGTAACCAAGGTCCGCGCCCATGGCGAGCGCTGCTGCCACGGCTCCGCCATTTGCGATGGATCCCGATAAGGCGATCGGGCCATCAAAGAACTCACGCAGTTCCTGAACAAGCGCAAAGGGCGACATTGCACCGGCATGCCCGCCAGCACCCGAACAGACAGGGATCAGACCATCTGCACCTTTTTCCAGTGCTTTGCGCGCGTATTTGACGTTGATGATATCATGCAGGACAATGCCGCCATAGGAGTGGATCGCATCGTTCACTTCGGGCACCGCGCCAAGCGATGTGATGACCACCGGCACTTTGTATTTCACGCACATTTCAACATCGTGCATCAGACGATTGTTAGACTTGTGAACGATCTGGTTCACCGCGAATGGCGCGGCTGGGCGATCAGGATTTTTTGCGCTGTAATCTGCCAACTCCGTTGTGATGCGGTCCAACCACTCGTCCAGCATACTTTCAGGACGAGCATTCAGCGACGGGAAACTGCCCACAACGCCCGCTTTACACTGGGCAATGACAAGATCTGGATTGGAAATGATGAACAGGGGGCTCCCGATCACCGGGATACGAAGGTTTTGGAGAATGGGGGGTAGCGCCATGGTCGATCCTCTCCGGCGTTGGCTTTGAACTTACCTAAACGGATCAGGCGCGCCAGCAAGTTCTGACGCAACGGGAGGCGGCAAATCAAATGGATCCGGGCGCTCCTCGCGCGCCACATCTGCTGCCGCCCGGCGTGGATCGTCTCGTTCACGCACGATCGCGGCCTGGGTCTGCGGGCCGACTTTCCCATCGATCCCAAGCCCGTGTTCTTCCTGAAATGCAATCACGGCCCGCCTTGTCTGATTGCCGAAGATACCGTCGGGCGTTCCAAGGGCATAACCGAGCTGCAAAAGGGCTTCCTGCAGGGATCGAACAGCTTCACTTCGATCCCCGACCTTCAAAACTGTGACAACCGGTTCGCCTGGATTCTCAATAACTTTTTCGTCTTCCTGTGCCCGGGCCAATCGAACACGATCGGGCATCTCGGTCACAAAGAAACATGCATTGGTCCAGAAGATCCGCTCGGCCTCGCTGTGGGCCTTGTTTGGTGAGGTAGGATCGCCGCGGTTCACACCACGAGAGACTGCTTCGCCATTATCCCGGTCAGCCCAGACATTCAGATCATTCGCACGCCAGAATGCAGCCGCCACTTCGATTGATTTTTTGAGGTCCCTGGAAATGATGTCCGGATCGCCGACAATGTCGACCCCAGAGGCCTGAGCATATCGAGCATAATTGTCCCGCCCGGTGAGTTGTATAAAACCGCGGCCCCGATAGGCCCAGCCATCGCCAGGCTGGGTATTTCCGAGACTTGGGTGCGCCCCGTAGACGGTGTTGGCGATCAGTTCTGGTTTGCGGTGGTGCTGGCGCGCCAGCCTCGGATCTCTTCGGTATAGCGAAAAGGTACGTTGCAGGGCATCGCTGCTGTAATTCAAGTTCTCTTCCCGATAGTTCAAGAAACCCGTTTCGATCAGCCCCTGACCAAAAAAATGCGCAAGCCGCAAAGCTGTGTTGATGCCATTGCGGTCCAACACATCCCAACTGTCGAGCATCGCCTTGACGTATTCGCCGCGCGTCTTGTTACGGAAAAACCACCAGCCAGAAGACCCACCGGGCAGCCAACCGACCAATTTGTCCAGATCAATGCGTGTGACATCGTCAATTGTGAAAAACCGCTGCTTTGCCATTCACGCACTCCTCGTCTCAATCCTGCCTTTTGAAAGCCTATCAGCATGACGGCACAACGGTTACGCGAAATTTGGCACGCCCCCTTGCCCCGTCGAAGAATGAAGCAGCATTACCCCCACGCGAGAGGTTCACAACACCTCACGATTAGCCCTAAGTACACAACCATGGATGATACACTTACACTCTCATCTGAGTTTGACCCATCAACAGAAGCGGATTGGCGCGCATCGGTCGAAAAGGCGCTGAAGGGCAAAGGCCCCGAAACCTTGGAGACCCATGGGACCGGCGGGTTGGTGATCCGTCCACTCTATCGCGAGACTGACGTCGCCTCTTCGAAAGATCCTTTGGGACACCCCGGATCGGCCCCGTTCCTGAGGGGCGCTACCGCCCAACGCGATCCCCATCTTCCTTGGGATATCCGGCAGGTCTTCACCCACCCTGAAGCCGGGACCACCAATGGCGAGATCCTCCGCGACCTTGAGCGCGGCGTCAGCTCAATAGAGCTGAAACTCGATTGCACAGGTGAACAGGGTGTTTCGCTTTGTACCGCCGACGACTTCAACATCGCCCTGGAAGGGGTTCGCGCAGACATCGCGCCAATTGCGCTAGACCATGGTGGAGGAACGGGCACCAGCGCCTCTGCACTGCTCGCGCTTTGGGCCGAGCGCCAAGACAACGCAAAAACCGCGCGTCTGGATTTCAATATTGACCCACTCGGCAGCCTGGCCCGCCTGGGTTTGGTTGAAGGCGGACTTGATACGGCATTCAAGCGGCTCGCTGCCCTCAATGATACTCTTTCACTCCGGTTTCCGCTCGCCCATACGATTCGCGTTGACGCAAGAATGGTGCGCGAAGCTGGAGGCTTAACGGGCCATGAGCTTGGCGCAGCAATCGCCTCAGGCATCGACACACTGAGACGGCTGGATGCTGTGGGCGTTCCGGCTGACCGCACGGTGCCCCGAATGGTGTTCGCCTTTTCAACCTCGGCGAATTACGGCCTGGAGATCGCAAAACTACGCGCAGCCCGGATGCTATGGGCGCGCTGTCTTGAGGCAATCGGGATCGAGCCTCAACCCATGGTTATCCAAGCCTGCACGGCCAATCTCATGCTCACGCGCTATGATCCATGGGTAAACATGCTCAGGGCCACCGCAGCCTGCTTTGCCGGTGGTGTAGGAGGCGCGGACATCGTCTCGGTGTCACCCTTCAACGCGCCGTTGGGCACGCCGGATGAACTGGGCCGCCGGGTGGCGCGCAACACCCAGATTATCGCCCAGGAAGAAAGCCACCTAGGAAAAGTTGCTGATCCGGCTGGAGGCGCCTGGTTCACCGAAAAGCTGACCCAAGACTTGGCAGAGGCCGCGTGGGCGATCTTTCAGGAGATTGAAGCTGAGGGCGGTTATGGCATCAGCCTAATGGCCGACGCCTTCCAGGCCCGCGTGGCCGAGTATCGCGCCAAGCGCCGGCAGGAAATTGCCACGCGGCAAGCATCCATTACCGGCGTCAGCGAATTCCCGCTGCTCAACGAGGTGCCGGCCCCGGTTGCAGAACCGTCATTTGCCAATCCGCGAGAGGGAATTTCCGATACGGGCCTTAAGGCCATGGTGCCGGGCTACAGGGCCGACGGCGGCGAAGACAGCGAAGGCGAGCCGTTTTGGCCCATTCGGCTGTCGGAGCCATTCGAACGCCTGCGCGACCACGCCGCGGCGCGCGAGACAGTCACGGGCAGATGTCCGGCTATTTTCCTGGCCACCCTGGGCCCACTGGCCGAGCACACCGCCCGTGTCGACTATGCTCGCAACTTTTTCGCGGCAGGCGGGATTGAGGCGAAAGCGGCTCCCACACCACCCAGCAGCATAGGGGAAATGGTTGCAGCCTGGAATGCATCAGGCTGCGTGCTGGCTATCCTTTGTGGATCAGATAACCGTTATTCAGAAGAGGCGGAGGCTGCCGCGAAAAGGATGAAGGCCGAAGGTGTCCAGCGCCTTTATCTCGCAGGCAAACCGCGGGCGCAGGAAGACGCCTGGCGCGCCGCTGGCATAGACAGCTTTATCCATATGGGCGTCGATGTCGTCTCGGCATTGGAATTGGCCCATGCAGAATTGGGGATTGGTACATGAATGACTTCCCGAATTTCGCGAAAGTCGCTCTTGGTATCCCAAAAAGTGATGACCAAGCTGCCAAGGGTGAACCTTGGCAAACGCCAGAGGGTATTGCTGTACAATCCTCATACAGTGCGGCGGACAGCGCTGGACTGGAATGGCTCGACGATTTTCCGGGCCTTGCACCTTTTGGCCGGGGGCCCTACCCCACCATGTACACCCAGCGGCCCTGGACCATCCGCCAATATGCGGGCTTCTCAACCGCAGAAGACTCCAACGCCTTCTACCGCCGCAATCTCGCTGCCGGGCAAAAAGGCCTGTCAGTCGCCTTCGACCTGGCGACCCATCGCGGCTATGACAGTGACCATCCTCGTGTGATTGGCGATGTCGGCATGGCTGGCGTTGCCATCGACAGCATTTACGACATGCGTACACTGTTTAGCGGTATCCCACTGGACCAGATGTCGGTATCGATGACGATGAACGGCGCTGTGCTGCCGGTGATGGCGCTGTATATCGTTGCGGCGGAAGAGCAAGGTGTTGGGCCTGATAAGCTCGCCGGGACCATTCAGAACGATATTCTGAAAGAGTTCATGGTCCGCAATACTTACATCTATCCGCCGAAGCCCTCGATGCGGATCATCTCAGATATTTTCGCCTTCACGTCGACGAATATGCCAAAGTTCAATTCGATCTCGATTTCGGGCTATCACATGCAGGAAGCGGGTGCGACGGCGGATCTTGAGCTCGCCTACACCCTCGCCGATGGGATTGAATATATCCGTGCCGGGGTCGCTGCCGGCCTGGATGTCGATGCGTTTGCGCCGCGGCTCTCCTTCTTTTGGGCCATCGGGATGAACACATTCATGGAAGTGGCCAAGATGCGCGCAGCGCGCTTGCTATGGGCGAAACTGGTGCAGCAGGAATTCGCGCCGAAGAACGCGAAATCCATCAGCCTGCGGACCCATAGTCAAACGTCGGGCTGGTCGCTCACGGCGCAAGATGTCTACAATAATGCAATCCGTACATGCCTTGAGGCGATTGCAGCGGCGGGCGGGCAAACACAAAGCCTGCACACAAACAGCTTCGATGAAGCCCTCGCCCTGCCTACGGACTTCTCCGCCCGGATTGCGCGAAACACGCAGCTCTTCCTCCAGCAGGAGGCAGGCGCCTGCCAGACCATCGATCCCTGGGGCGGCAGTTACTACGTTGAGAAACTGACCAACGACCTGGCTCTCAAGGCCATGGAGCACATCCGCGAAGTCGAAGAGATGGGCGGCATGGCCAAGGCGATCGAAGAAGGCCTGCCGAAGCTGCGCATTGAAGAGGCTGCCGCCCGCACACAGGCCAGGATCGACAGCGGCGAACAGACCGTGGTGGGCGTCAACAAGTTCCAGCTTGATGAAGACGAAGACGTGCCCGTGCTGAAGGTGGACAATGCCACCGTGCGCCGGATGCAGCTGGACAAGCTCTCCCGCCTGAAATCAGAGCGAGATCAAAGTGCCATCGACGCGGCGTTGGACGCAATCGCGGAAGCAGCCGCGGGCACCAAAGGCAACCTTCTCGCGCTCGCTGTAGAGGCTGCACGCGCCAAGGCCACCGTCGGCGAGATTTCCGAAGCCGTGGAGCGCAGCCAGGGTCGCCACAAGGCGGTGATCCGCTCAATCCAGGGCGTCTATGGCGGCGGGGTCGGCAAGGATGAGAAGGCTCAGGCTGCAAAAGCGCTCGCCGAGTCTTTTGCCAAGAGCCAGGGACGCAAGCCGAAGATCTATATCGCCAAGATGGGTCAGGATGGCCATGATCGCGGCCAGAAAGTCGTCGCGTCAGCGCTTATGGACCTTGGCTGGGAAGTCGAGATCGGCCCTCTGTTCCAAACGCCCGAAGAGGCCGCGAGGGCCGCGCGCGACGCAGGCGTGGACATTGTCGCCGCCTCATCTCTGGCAGCCGGCCACCTGACGCTGGTCCCGGAACTCAAACGGGCCCTGGGAAACGAAGGCGCGATGGCCACCAAGATCATGGTCGGCGGCGTTATCCCGCCCGATGACTTCGACGCTCTGAGGGCGGCGGGTGCGGCAGCGATCTTCCCGCCAGGCACCGTGATCGCGGATGCGGCATTGGCGATGCTTGAAGCGCTCGACGGCGATGATGGCGCGGGCGTGGCGGCGGAGTGATCCTGCCGAAGCCCTACGCGGACTATGTGGGTCGATCCACGACGCCGTTGCGGGCCATATTTGCTTTGTTGGTTGCAAATCTTGCGGTGCCGCTTGTGATTACCGGAACTATGTTTATACCCGCCTGGGTGACGGGCAACGCAGACTGGGATACTTGGTCGGCCAATGCCCAGCAATTCCGGTCAGTCTGGATGCTTGGGGCTGCATTCGCCGCTCCGTTCATATGGATTATCGGTGGCGTTGTGTGGATGGTTGCCCATGGCACCCGCAAGAACGGGCCCGCTGCGGCACTCCTGGCGGGTGGCGGCGTTGCATCTTTCTTCGGGGCGCTTGTCGCTTTGTTGTCGTCCGTCGGCTCAGACCCGTCTTTGCAAGATGCATTGGGGGCCTTCTTGAGTCTAGTCTTCTTGTTTCTCTTTGGGGCTTTTGGAGCCGCTATCGTTTGGATCGTTGCTTACAAGGCTAGGCCGGTCCGGCCATCTCGTGGTATGGAATTCTCATGAACGCCATTCTCCCAATCCTCGAAGACACGCGCCACAAAGTGACCGTTGACGAAGTGATGGAACTGGTACGCGCCGGCTTTTTCGAGGATGCCGGCCGGATAGAATTGATCGAGGGGGTGATTGTCGAGATGGCGGCCGAGGGCTCACGGCATGGTGAAATGAAAATGCGCCTCGGCGACGCGATCTATGATTGTCTCGATAAGTCCAGCCACCGCCGCTTCATCGACACGACGCTGATATTGGCCCCCGATCAAGCGCCCTCTCCCGACATTTTCGTTTGTCGGGAAGGTGTTCCTCTAGCTGAATTGAAAGCAGATGACGTTTCACTGATCATCGAGGTCGCTGACACCAGCCTGCAAAAGGACCGTGACGGCAAAGGCGTAATCTACGCGAAATATGGGATACCAGAGTATTGGATCGCCGACATCGAGCATGACACGGTTCTGGTGTTTAAGTGTCCTAAGGATGGCTTGTATACCGAGAGTGAAACCTTTGACTTCAGCGAGATGCTTAGCTGCCAGACCTTGCCGAACCTATCGCTAAGGATTGCGGACTTGAACGTCTGATCAAACCCCCATCTGGCGCGCGGCGAGATCGCGCATGATCTCTTCTGATCCGCCGCCAATCGCCATGACGCGGACCTCGCGATAGATGCGCTCGACGCGGTGGCCGCGGATGTAGCCGGCGCCGCCGAGGATTTGCATGGCCTCGCGCGCGCAATACTCCATCGTCTCTGTGGCTTGCACCTTCAGCATCGCCAACTCCGCCACGGGGCTCTCGCCCTGGCCCACGCGCCAGGCGAGATTGTCGAGCATGGTCGTGGTCGCCCAGACGCGCTGGGCCATGCTGGCAAACTTATGTCGGATCACCTGGTGGTCGGCGAGGCGCTGTCCGAAAGTCTGGCGCTCCTGGGCCCAGGCGGCGGCATCCTCGATGCAGGCGCGGGCATAGGCAGCGGCCTGCGCGGCCATGCCCAGCCGTTCGCCATTGAAGTTGGCCATGATGCCATAAAAGCCCTTATTCTCATCGCCGATCAGGTTCTTTGCTGGCACAAACACATCGTCGAAATGGATGGTTGCGGTGTCGCTCGCCCACCAGCCCATTTTGGGTAACTCGGTGCGGCTGACACCCCCGCCTTCCAGATCGATGAGCATGAGGGAGATGCCTTTCATGCCCGGCTCGCCCGTGCGCACGGCGGTGGTCAGCCATTTCGAGGTCATCCCGCCGGTAATGTAGGTCTTTGAGCCATTGACGCGCCAGCCATCGCCCTCGCGCACCGCTTTGGTCTCAAGGCTTGCCACATCCGATCCACCCGACGGTTCGGTAATGCCAAGGCTGATCTGCTTTTCACCGGAGAGGACGCGCGGAGCGATCTCGCGCTTCATGGCCTCGGTGCCCAGCGCCATCACCGGCGGCAGTCCAATGCCGTGGATCATGAGCGCGGCGGCGATGCCCCCCGCTCCAATGCGCGCCAGTTCCTCGCTGGTAACGATGGAGTGGAACGGATCGGTTCCTGTGCCCGCACCACCGAACTCTTCCGGGTATCCAAGCCCGATCAAGCCGGCCTTTGCAGCCCTTGGGTAAAGGTCCCGGGGGATGCGCCTCTCTGCTTCCCACACTTCAATATGCGGCGTTATTTCCGCCTCAATGAAGGCGCGCACGCTCTGGCGCCAAAGCGTGTGGCTTTCATCCATCCATGGACAAGAAGAGCGAAGACAATCGAATGTAATATTTTGGTGTTCTGCCATCGCGCAATCTAGACGTAGCGTATTGCAATTTTGAAGGGGTGCCCTTGCGAGAGGCCCAATCCATACCGATATTCGATAAACAAAAGAAAGGATCAATGCACATGATTGTCTCGACCACTCACCAGATCGAAGGCCGCATGATCGCCTCTTATCGGGGCATCGTGGCCGGCGAAGTCATCATTGGTGCTCACCTTGGCAAAGACATTCTGGCCAGCTTCACCAACATCGTTGGTGGTCGCTCGGAAAGCTATGAAAGTACTATTCGCGAATCCCGAGCCGGAGCGATGAAGGAGATGGAAACCGAAGCCAAGCGGCTTGGCGCGAACGCAATCGTTGGACTGAAGTTCGACTATCAGGTCATCGGCCAGGGCGGATCAATGATGATGGTTGCGGTCTGCGGCACAGCGGTGGTGCTGGAATAGGCATTGACCGACGATTTCCCACCCACGGCCGAACGCATGGTAGCCATCGCCCGGGACACTTTTGACGCTTTACCTGAGCCGCTGCGCACCGCAGCTGCACGCGTAAACACCCGCGTGGAGGAGTTTGCGGCGCCAGAAATCCTCTCTGACCTCGAAATCGCAGACCCCTTCACCCTGACAGGGCTATACGTAGGCGTTCCACTCATCGATGACAGCGTTACATTTCCAAGTGCGGAGGCACCGATGATTTTCCTCTATCGCCAACCCATCCTGGCGGAGTGGTCAGCGCGGAGTGATGTCGACATTGAGCACCTTGTGGCCCACGTTTTCATCCATGAACTCGGTCACCACTTTGGCTGGTCGGATGAAGAAATGGATGCGCTGGTCAACCGCGAAGATTAGCGCCCTTTCCTCATTTCGCGTCCGCGGGCACACTCGCCGAAAACAAGGAGTAATGCTGTGGACGGATATGCAGACCATGATGGTCTCGGCTTGGCTGGGTTGGTCGCCAAAGGAGAGGCGTCTCCCGAAGAACTTCTAATGGCTGCTCTGGAACGTGCGAAAGCCGCACAGAGCGAGCTAAACTGTTTTTCGGCGCTTTTCCCTGAACTTGCGCGGGCACAGCGTTCGGGCGCCCCTGCGACGGGTCGGTTTGCTGGCGTGCCCTTTGTTACAAAAGATCTGGCCGCAGGCGTGAAAGGCGCGCCGCTCACTAACGGGTCGCGGGCTTGGCGCGGCAATAACACCGATGCTGACTCGGTGCTTGTGGAGCGCTTCAAATCCGCCGGATTCGCCATCTTTGGGCAAACCACCAGCCCTGAATTCGGGCTCACCACATCAACCGAAAGCCTGCTCTTCGGCCAAACACGCAACCCCTGGGACACCTCACGGACGTCCGGAGGCTCGTCCGGAGGCGCCAGCGCTGCCGTGGCATCGGGCGTAGTGCCTGTCGCCCACGCCAGCGATGGCGGCGGATCGATCCGAATCCCCGCTGCATGTACTGGCCTGTTTGGAATGAAACCCTCGCGCGGGCGAACGCCCATGGGGCCATCAACGACGGAAGGCTGGAATGGACAATCCTGTCACGGCGTTATCTCCCGAACCGTGCGCGATAGTGCAGCTGCCCTGGACGCCATACAGGGTCCGGAAATTGGATCTCGTTATATCGCGCCACCGCCTGATGGCACCTTTCTCTCCGCGCTCGACCGAGATCCTACCTCCTTGAGGATTGCGCTCTGGACAACAGCGCCAAATGGAACACGCCCAAACGAAGAGGCAATGACGGGACTGTTGAGGACAGCGAAACTGCTCGAAGACCTGGGCCACACGATCGTTGAAGACGGCCCCAAACTGGATGGCGAAGCGCTTGGGAAAGGCCTCATGATGACCGTTTCAGCCGCCATGGCGATGGTTTTTGGTGCGCGCGAGTCAGAGCTGGGCCGGCCACTTGGCGCGGAAGACATGGAGCCGGTAACCGCCCGCTTCCGCGAGTTTGGAAATACGATTCCGATGGTCGAACTGATGAGGGCAAACCAGGCCTCTATACAGGCTGGCCTCGACTTTGATCACTTCATGGAGGATGGTGGATACGACATAATCCTCGCCCCGACCCTGTCGCGTGCGCCCGACCGGCTTGGTGTCCTGTCTCTTAACCCAGATGACTTCGATGCCTATGGAGAAGCTGTCACTACATTTGCGCCATGGTGTGCGGTGTTCAATCAGATTGGAGCACCAGCCATGTCCATGCCACTTCATTGGACCGCTGAAGACTTGCCCATCGGCATGATGTTTGGGGCCCGGTGCGGCCAGGAACGCGCTCTCTTCTCCTTAGCCGGACAGGTAGAACGCGCCGCGCCTTGGAGCGACAGAAAACCTCCGGTTTGGGTGGGTTAGTGTGATTTCAGATACAGTTCATCGCCGTCACAAGGGGGGGTGCCATTGCGGCGCTGTGCGCTTTGAAGTCACCCTTCCGGATGCTTTCGAGGTTGAAGACTGCAACTGCTCCATCTGCGCCATGAGTGGGAATATCCACGTGATCGTGCCCGCCTACCGCTTTACGCTCCTCTGCGGCGCAGACACCCTGACGGAATACACATTCAATACGCACGCCGCCAAACATCGGTTCTGTAAGATCTGCGGTGTGAAGAGCTTCTACATTCCACGGTCCAATCCCGACGGGTACGCCGTGACATGGCGTTGCCTTGATGACTGGCAATCGCTTGACGCTACGGTGAACCCGTTTGATGGACAAAACTGGGAAGCCAACGCTGCGTCATTAGCTCACAAATCACGGGATTAGCGCTGCGGAGGCGGCGGCCGCGGGTCGCGAAAGCGTTGGCGCGGTTGAGCCCCCCTGACCCCTTCTGATTCCATGATGTCGGCTAGCTGTTGTCTTTGTTCCAGAGACAAGTCGGACAGGGCTTCAACCAGGCCACCATGCAGGCGATCCTGCAAACGCCGGTCGGCCGCGCGGAGCGTGCTCAGTCCGTCTGCCACTGTGGTCGGGTCGAAAGTCTCTGATCTAAGGGCCAAGATGATCGCGTTTCGCGCAGCTTGTCGATCCCGGATTTGACCGCCACCCTGGGCCATGACGCGCCTTAATCTTTGGCCGATCTCCCGTCGGTCGCTTTCGGGTGTAACGGCAATGATGCCCCGACCAAGGGCGACCTCGCTACGCAATTGAGCACCTGGGGGCGGACTGCCGCCCATCGATCCGCCGCGCGGTTTTCCAATCATGAAGCCCGCGATCAGACCGACCAGCAGAATGTTGACCAGGACAGAAACCGTTAACCAAAGGGGAAAGAACCGCTTCGTCTCGGTCATTCTGGAATGTCCTCAAAGCCTTCTGCAAATTCGATCGGGTCAAAGATGAAATACTCTATTTCAGAGAATGGGTCATCTGCTTGCGCAGCTGTTGGTGCGCTCGCGGCCGCAGTGCCCAGTCCGATGGTCAATCCCATCGCCAAGGCTGAAGCTCCAGCAGCGACGCGGGTTCCCCAACCCGAAAAGAACCATCGCGCCCCTCTCGCTCGATGAGGCGATGACGGTGCTGCCTCAAGGATAGCTGCATAGAGATGATCAGGTGCCTCAACGGATGGCGCGCTACTCAAGAGTGCATCCAACTCGGCTTCTTCAGAAATAGCCTGCGCGATCGCATCGCTGGGCACCGCAAAAAAAGGGGCGGCAGCCTTGGAGAGCCCCTCAGGCCAAGCATCCAAATTGGCGCCATACGTCTCGATCAGCGCAATGATGCGGGTTTCAGTCAGGGTGTCTTTCGGTGTCATGTCCTAGTCCTCACCCCTTTTTAACACGTCTGCCTTCAATTTCCGTCGCGCCCGCGCCAAAAGACTTTCCAACGCTTCGATGCTGACGTCCATGATCGCAGCCGCTTCGATATTGGTTTTCCCCTCAAGGCTGCACAGGACCAGCGCTTCCCGTTGCCTTTCCGGCAGAGAATCGATCGCTGACATCAGGGATGCCGTGCGTTGAGACTGGTCAAACAACTCATCCGGGCGCAGGCCTGGATCGATGCGTTCAGGCAATTCATCCATTGTTTGCTCACGCCGCTTACGAAAACTATCGCGGCACAGATTCAGTGTTACCCGGTGCAACCATGTGGAGAATTTGGCCCTGGGCTCCCACCGCGGCAGCTGTTTCCACGCCCTCAGAAACGCCTCTTGAGTAATATCTTCAGCCAGGGCGGGCTCGCCCACCATGCGCTTTGCCAGACCGTAGACACGCGGCATGTGACGCGTAACCAACGCCGATTGCGCCAACCGGTTTCCAGACGCGGCAGCGCGAATATCAGCAAGGTCTTTGTCTTCAGACACAATAGGCTGTTCTTGCGCGCGTTTGGCCAGGTGTGGAAGGGGGAGGGTCGTGGGGACATCCACACCTGGCCAGCCCAGACAGATCGGATCAGGGGCAGGCATCTGATCTGCAAGGGAACGGCGCTGTCAAAAAAACAGGCTTATTCAGCGGGTGATGCTCCACGGCGTCCACCGCGGCGTCCGCGCATGGCATCCCTCACCGCGTCCTGCTCAGCTTGCGTAATCACGCCGTCGCCATCGGCATCGACGCGTTCAAACATGAGATCGATGCGACCACCGGTTTCTTCGAGTGTCAGGACACCATCACCATTTTCATCGGCGCGGCTAAAGGCGCTCCCCCGACGCTGAGCACGACGTTCGGCTTCGCGCGCTTCCCTTGCCGCTGAGAATTCAGCTTCTGTGATGGCACCGTCACCATCGGTGTCGGTCTCTGCGAAATTCGCTTGGCGGGCCGCTTCGGCTTCTTCGCGGGAAATATCGCCATCGCCATTGGTATCGATAGCAGCGAGCCGCTCGGAATTTCCACGAGGGCCACCACGATGATTGTCAGCGGCGGCAGGAATTGCGAGGCTCGAAGCCCCTGCAACCAAGAAGAACGCAATCAGGGAGGAATGGAGTTTCATGTGACAGGTCTCCTTTTTGTATAGCTGTCACAGGGTTCAACGCCTGGGCGTTTGCGTTCCGTCGGCGAAAACTGCACACAGTCAGAAATTTTGCATGACGACTTCGTAATGATGCTGAAGCCTGTCGCTGACGTCCTCAAAGCTTTTGAGTTTCACGGCCCTGCAAAGCCGCGCCTCCAACCCCGTCGAGAACAGCTTCGGGTCGGGCGCTCCATCTAAGGCTAGCGCCAGGATTTGCCGGAGCGCTGACAAAAACGTCCAGGCCTCTTGCAGACGATTGGCACGCAATCCATCAATTTGACCCGCCCGCTTCAATCGCTCCAGCGCGTCATGCGTGTTGGGGACAATCGCACCGGGTCCGCCGCTTAATAATAGCCGTTTCTGGACAAAGAACTCTATGTCCACCAAGCCGCCATCGGAATGTTTAAGATCCCAAATTCCGGCCGCTGGTTTCTCCTGTTTAAGGCGTTCGCGCATCTGGTCCACGTCATCTGCGATTGACGGTGTTGACCGCCTTGCATCAATCGCGCGCGAGGCAATCTCTTGGGCCTGGCTCGCCAATGCATCATCACCCGCAACGGGCGACATTCTTGTCAGCGCCATGTGCTCCCAGGTCCAGGCATCGGCATTATGGTATCGTTGAAACGCAGACAGTCGCACGGCAACCGGGCCAGCACGTCCCGACGGTCTTAGGCGCATGTCGACCTCATACAGCACACCTTCCGCCGTTGGCGCAGACAGCGCCGTGGTGAGTCTCTGGGTAAAGCGTGTAAACCAGCGTGTCGCGGCGCCGTCGGTTTCTGGATCATAAAGGACGATCATATCCAGGTCTGACCCTGCAGTGAGTTCATTGCCGCCGAACGATCCCATTGCCATGATCGTCCATCGGCCTGGGGCATCCCCAAATTTATCAGCCGTTTCAGCCGCGGCCACTTTTGCCATGGCTGAGACCAACTCGCGCGCGAGATCGCTCCAGGCTTTCGCAGCGTCCCGAGCGGCCAATCGACCATTGAGCAGAGCATGGCCAATCAAAAAAACCCTGTCGCGGTGATACCGACGCGCCGCGTCGATGGCATCTCCAAAAGTTGCACCGCTCGACACAGAAAATGGCTCTGTGGACTGGCGCGTTACAAGGCTTTCCAAGAGCGCGGGCCTTTGGGCCAGAATGCGCGCCAGTCGCGGCGCGACGGCAAGACTCGAGACGAGATCTTCGAGAAGGTCCTCTTCTGCGTCCAGCATGGACAAAAGCTGCACGCCAGCGTTCAGAGCCTCGAAAAAACGCTCGAAATGGGCAAAGGCCATAGATGGCTCACCCGTTGAAGACATAGCCTCCAACAATCTCGGCGTGAGCGTTGTGAGCAGAGCGCGGCCGCGCTCCGTTCGCGTGGCTGGGACGTATCCCACATGCCACCTGCGAAAAGCCGCAATAACACGCTCCGGGTTGGAAAATCCCATCTTCTGAAGCGTTGCAACCGTGGCGGGATCATCATCCACCCCGGTAAAGACGAAATTGCCTTGTCGTCTTTCAGCGCCCTCATTGGCGTCGTCCGCGAACAGTGTGCCGTAAATGTCCTGAACAGTTTTCCGCGCATGCAAAACCGCACCATCAAAGAGTTCTAGCGAGTCGAAACCCATCAACCGGGAGACTTGAGCCCTGCGCGCATCATCGGATGGTAAAGTGTGAGTCTGGACGTCCTGTAGCATTTGTATACGGTGCTCAACTGCCCTGAGGCCTGCATAGGCGGCGCTCAGCTTTTGCGCCTGCTCGCTTGGAATACATCCACCGACCGCGAGTGCCGCGAGCGCGTCCAACGTACCGGGAGCGCGAAGCGTGTCATCGCGCCCACCCAGGATTACCTGTTGCGTCTGGGCGAAGAATTCGATCTCGCGGATGCCGCCCGGCCCAAGTTTCACATCGCAATCGACGACCCCAAGTTCAGTATCGCCAACCCTTGCGTTGATCATGCGTTTGATGGCGTGCACATCCGCAATTGTCCAGTAATCGAGACGGCGGCGCCATACAAAGGGGGAGAGATCCGCTTGGAATGCGTGTGCTGCCGGCAGGTCGCCCACACAGGGTCGCGCCTTGATCCAGGCCATCCGCTCCCAATTTTGGCCGATTTCCCTATAGTAGTTTCCGGCCCTTCGCGTTGACACCGCCGCAGGCGTCGCGCCCGGGTCTGGCCGCAACCTTAGGTCTGTTCTGAAAACGTAGCCTTCTTCGGTCTGAGTCTCCATCAGTCGGCAAACCTCCCGAACGATCCGAATCGCCGTATCCTGGGGACCTCTTCGGCCACCCTGGAAACGGTCAGGATCAAAGAAGACTGCTAAATCAATGTCGCTTGAATAATTCAGCTCATAGGCACCCATTTTACCGAAGGCAAAAATAAAGAAGCCGTCACGCCCAACCCCATGGAGCCCGCAAGCTACGGCTAGCGAAGCATCCAATGCCGCATCCGCAAACCGCGTCAATGCGTCTGTCACGCGGGCTTGTGACCACGCACAGGACAGATCCAGCAGAGCTAAAACCAGATGGACGCGCTGCTTGGCTTTTCGAAGGGCCCTCTCCAGCTCAAAAGGGGCGACAAGGGCTTCTGAAAGGCCGGCTACATTGGCAATTTCGGCTTCGCACTGCTCGGCTAAAGCGTCTGTGGAGGACAGGTCCAAATGGCTCTGATGCCGGGTGAGCAGCTTAGCGAGATAAGGCGCCTGCTGGCGGGCGACGTCCGTCACTTCCAAAAGGGTCGCACCAACAGGATACGGGACAAGCGGGAGAAGGTTTTGCGTTGCAGCCATGTCCGAAGTGTATCAGGCGCGCGGCAAGCGCAAAATGGCTCTCAAACCAGGACGTTCGGGCGGACCGTCACCATCGAGCAATATAAACTCGCCACGGTGCACTTCGGCAACAGCGTCTACGAGGGCAAGGCCCAGCCCTGAGCCTTGGTGGGTACGCGCTTCATCGAGCCGCTCAAAACGCTGTTTCGCACGCTCGCGGTCCGCTTCCGGAATGCCCAGTCCGGTGTCCTTGACCACGACATCGACCATATTGCTGTCAGCGCGTTTCGTACTCACACTGATCGCGCCACCCTCAGGGGTGTATTTTATCGCATTGTCTATGAGGTTCGCCACAGCCTGTGCGATCATCTCACGATCCCCCAAGACTTGTGGCGCACGAGATTTTTCAGTCTGAAATGCCAGGCCCTGATCTTCGGCTGCCGGTTCGAACAGGTCAGCCAACTCATCGACAACTTCTGCGATGTCGGTATTCACAAGGCTCAGTTTCGTCTGGGCATCCAGGTGAGAAAGCCGAAGGATGGCATTAAACGTCGCCAGTATTCCATCGACCTCACTGATGGTTTGTACAAGCACGGCCTGGGGATTGAGATCGGGTTTGAGCAATTCATCTTCGAGCCGGTTTCGCATACGCGATAGCGGCGAGCGAAGATCATGGGCGATCGCATCACCCGTGTGCCGCGACGCCCGAACGAGTTTTTGAAGCCTATCGAGCATCGCATTCATGCGTTCGGCCAGCTGGTCAAATTCATCATTGTAGCGTCCGACACGGGCACGTTCATCCAGATTTCCGCGCTTGATCGCTTCTGCCGTTGCCACAAGCTCTGCGGCGCGGCGTGAGACATCCCGGGATATGTACCATCCGCCCAGAAGAGTGATGATAAACCCGACCAAAGCCGCAGTGTTAATCGCTCTCATGATCCGCTGGATCATCAACTCGGTTTCACTGCTGTCATAGCCAACCAGCAACCGCGCCTCTGTCCCCAAGGCGACGATCTGGCCCTTGATATCAAGGGTATCAATGTCACCGCCCGGCCGGCGCACATCAATCTCGAATTCCACTTTGCCAGGCCCGTCATGGGGCGGCATATCCGAAAGATCCCCGTCCAACTTAATCCCCGAGGGGGTCTCTAACTGATACAGAAAATAGCGATTTGGTGTGGCAGCGCGCTCGAACAGTGCCTGCGTAACCCGGGAAAGGCCCCCTTCTCGATAGCCAAGAAGCAAAGTCCCGATTTCTTCATCTACGCGTTCCTCAGTCTGCTGGTTCAAATAGCCAACCGTTGTTTGGTAAAGCAGGCCGAACAGCAAAGCGGACGTCAGGACGATCAGTCCGACATAGAGAAGCGATAGCCGGAAGGTTGTCGTGCGCGCAAATGGCGGCAGACGCACCCCCCGGAGATCCATGGCTTAGGCCTGCAAGCGGTAACCCGCCCCACGAACGGTATGCAGGAGTTGCTCATCAAAGTCTTTGTCGATCTTACCACGCAAACGGGAGATATGAACGTCGATCACATTCGTTTGGGGATCGAAATGATATTCCCAGACCTTTTCAAGCAGCATGCGGCGCGTGACCACCTGCCCGGCATGGCGCATGAGATACTCCAATAGCCGGAATTCCCGCGGTTGAAGATCGATCCGCTGGCCAGACCGCGAGACTTTACGGGTCAATAGATCCATCTCCAGATCGCCCGCTTTCAGATGGGTTACCGGAGAGTCCGGCGATGTGCGGCGACCAAGCGCTTCCACACGGGCAATGAGTTCCGCCGGAGCAAAAGGCTTCGAAAGATAATCGTCAGCCCCTGCCCGCAGACCTTCAACGCGATTCTCAACGTCAGAAAGCGCTGTCAGGAACAAGGCGGGCGAAATGCCACCCGCATCACGGTATTCCTGAACCAAGGTTAGCCCATCCTTCGCTGGCAACATCCGATCAACGACCAAGGCATCAAAGCTTCCGGCACGAGCGAGTTCCAGGCCACGATCGCCATCATTGGCGATATCAACCTGGTGTCCGGCCTCGCTGAGCTTTTGGCCAATAAAGTCCGCGCTTTCGCGGTCATCTTCTATAACAAGTACATTCATACGTGATGTTGCCTTTCTCGGTTCAGAGCATCAGTCCTCTGAAGTGCCGATTTCCACTGTGCGGAACGTGGTCACTTCGCCAACCCGCACAGCCACCAATACCTTATCGCGCCCAGCCTCGCGCGCTGCTTCAATGGCCCGTTCCATGTCACTCTGTGTGGCTAGGGACCGGCCATTGATTTCCAAGATCGCCATACCGCTTTGAATATTTGCATCGCGAAGCGGGCTATCGACCTCCATTTCTGTGATCACAAGCCCCTGCTCATCATCATCCAGACCCAGCGCCGTTCGAAGGTCTGAGTCGAGGGGTTTCACGCTTACACCAAGGGGTCCATCGCTTTCTTCGGTGATCGTATCGTCACTCTGGTCACCGGCATTATCGGCAAGCGGGTTCTCAGGACGTTCGCCCACTGTGACCGACACAGTCTGGCGTGCACCGTCGCGCAAGATCCCGAACTCATTCGTTGAGCCAGCCAGCAAGCTGCCAACCACGCGCGTCAGCTGGGTTGAATCTTGAACATCACGTCCGTTGACCGAGAGGATAATATCACCGCGCTCAAGTCCATACTCTTCGGCTGGGCTGCCATCCGTAACATCGGCAACAATGGCGCCTTCATCATCTGACAGGCCCTGGGCCTCAGCCATATCAACCGTCAAATCCTGGATGATGACACCAAGCCAGCCCCGCGACACGCGGCCATCTCGGATAAGGGTTTCGGTGATCTGGTTAGCGAGCTGCGCCGGGATTGCGAAGCCAATACCAACACTGCCGCCCGTCGGAGAGAAAATCGCCGTGTTTACGCCGACGACCCGGCCGTTCAGATCGAAGGTTGGCCCCCCAGAATTACCGCGATTGATGGCAGCATCAATCTGAAGGAAATCGGTATACGTGCTTGAGCGCCCAAGCTGGTTTCGGCGCCCGTCTGCGGACACGATGCCCGCTGTGGCTGTACCACCCAGACCAAAGGGATTACCTAAAGCCAAAACCCAGTCGCCTCGGCGGACCAGAGACTGGGTGGCAAACTCCACATAAGGAAAGGCATCACCTTCATCGACCTTGAGAACAGCGAGGTCTGTTGAGGGATCAGTTCCAACGATTTCTGCAGACAGTTCCCGACCATCTTCAAGAACCACTTCAATCTCGGTGGCACCTTCGACCACGTGATTGTTTGTGACGATGAATCCATCGGGGGAAATAAAGAACCCCGAACCGAGAGAACGCGCCTCTTCCTGCTCAGGCGCAGGTGCCTCGTCATCGCGGCGACGGTCCATGAAGTCATCAAAGCCCGGCATATCCCGGAACCGTTCCATGAACTCCTCAAAGCCTTCGCCACGGTCACGCAACGATACAACGTTCACCGAAACTACGGCCGGGCTGACCTGCTCGACGAGGTCAGCGAAACTTACCGGCGCATCGCCCGGGGTTTGCACGACGATCGGCCGAGCGTCAGCAGGCTGAATGAGCTGAGGCCCAAAGGCAAACGCGGCCATTGCACCCGCGCCCACAAATCCCGCGAGCAAAGCCTGACTAGACACTCCGAACCGTTTCATCATCGGGTCTCAAACTCCTGTTATTGCACGCCTTAGGTGCAAGTTAATGTTGCTTATCCTGTGTTTGACCAAGATGGTCATTAAGTTTCATTTAGCTAGCCCACTGTCGCAGGTGTGAAGATTCAGTCGGTCAACCGTGTGCGCACCATAACCGGTTCCATCAGGGTCTTATGCACAGGACACTTGTCGGCCATTTCAACCAATCGTGCGTACTGCTCCTTGTCTAGTTCTCCTTTTATGGAGAGGTGACGCTCAAAGATGTCGACTTTGCGGCCTTCTTCGCAATGCTCGCAATCTTCAGCATGGCCTTTTTCGTGGGTGACCTGAACAGAAACGGTCTCAACCGGCCATCCCTTACGGTTTGCATACATTCTGAGCGTGATGGCGGTACACGCCCCCAAACCTGCACTCAGAAGCTGGTAAGGATCGGGTCCCGCATCGCCACCGCCTACAGATCCTGGTTCGTCAGCCAGGAAACGGTGCTGGCCTGTTTCGACCGCAACTTCATAAAGGCCATTTCCCGTTTCCGACACATTAACCGGGCCGTGGGGAACCGGTGTGACACCTGGGGCATGCTGGGGCTTGGCCTCCGCAGGCAGATATCGGCTAGCCCAAGCGGCAATGCCATCTGCAACATAAGCCGCATCATTCGCCTTCGAGAGGAGGTGATCTGCCGAATCCAAACTGATGAAGCTCTTTGGATGCTTGGCCGCAAGGAACAGGCCCGTGGCATTTTCGATCCCAACGGTGTTGTCCAATGGCGCGTGGAGGACCAAGAGTGGGCGCTTCAAGGTCGCAGCTGCGTTTGTCACATTGGCGCCTCTAACGTCTTCGAGGAATTGGCGACGAATGGTGAAAGGTCTACCCGCCAAGCGGACTTCAGCCTCGCCTCGGGTCTCGATTTCATCGATGTGCTCGCCAAAATTATGAATGACGTGCTCGGCATCAGAAGGAGCACCGATCGTCGCAACGGCCTTCACGGTTGAAATCTGACGAGCAGCCACGATGGCCGCAGCGCCGCCAAGAGAGTGCCCGATCAACAGCTGTGGCCCGCCAGTTCGTTCGCCGAGCCATGCCGCAGCGGAGATCAAGTCCTGCACGTTGGATGAGAAATTGGTGTTGGCGAAATCGCCCTCCGAATGGCCCAATCCTGTGAAATCGAAGCGCATCACGCCGATGCCCAAGCTGGCCAGTCGCTTTGCAATCCGCTGGGCGGCGTGAATGTCCTTTGAGCAAGAAAAGCAATGGGCGAACAAGGCCCATGCCCGAGCCGGGACCTCCGGAACATCCAGTCGCGCAGCGAGGGTCACCCCCTTATCGCTGGTAAAGTCGGCTCTGCCTGTCTTCAGTGTCATGGGTCACCCGATCCTGATTTCATCCAAGCCTGCCACATGGGATTGGATGGCGCACTGAAAAGTCACGATCAACTGAATCGCTTCAGGACGAGTCCGCAAGGTCTTCGGGGGCTACCGATTCAATTTCGGCGACAGGTGCCTCGCGCTGGCGCAGAATCCCGAAACCCAGCACAGCCCCCGCCAGAAGCAAGGCGAAAGGCCCGATCCAAAGCAAGTAATCCATAGGTCCCTGTGCTTTGGGCCGAAACAGGACGAATTCCCCATATCGCCCCGCGAACCAGTCACGGACCTGCTGGTCGCTGGCACCTTGGGCCACCATTGTGCGAACGCGCACTCTCATATTCTCGGCAATGTCAGAAGCAGACTGGGAAATCGGTTCGTTTTCACAAGCCACGCAGCGGATTTCCCGCATCAGCGCCTGCGCCCTGGCCTCTTCCGATTGTGAGAGAGTGACCGACCCCGACTGCGCGATAAAGATCAGTGATAAGAGCAGCGCCTTCATCACTCTGCCGCCACGGCGTCAGCTGATTTGACACCGGCTTTTTGTCGAGCTGGCCGCTTCACAACAGCGAGGACGCCACCAATCGCCATGACCATAACGCCCAAGAAAACCAGATCGATGAGGGGGTTGTAATACGCCCTGAATGTCCAGCGAACCTGCCCATCGATCACGCGCCGATCTCCAAGCGCGAGATAAAGATCGCCCACCACCCCTTTATGGATGGCCGTTTCCGTTGTGGGCATGCGTGCGGCTGGATAATAGCGCTTATCCGGCTCTAGCGTGATCGGTGCGCCGGATAAGCGCCGGACACTCAGCGTTGCTCGGTCGGCATACCAATTCGGTCCCTCGACTGTGTTGATCGCATCGAATTCTACAGTCCATCCTGCGATTTCAGCCTGCTCTCCCAAAGCCAGATCCAGCGTCGTCTCATATCGCGCTGAGGTCTCAACAACCGCACCAATCGTGAAAAGTCCCAGACCGACATGTGCCAGGGTCATACCCCAGACCCGGGCGGGGAGGGAAAACACCCGTGGCCAGACAATGGCCCGGCGCTTCAATTCCAGGATTGAACCACCTACGAGCCAAAAACCCAGGCCCACGCCAAGGCCTGCGAAAAGGGGGATATCGAACACTCCAACCCCCAAAAGGGCGAAGGCAATACAAATTCCGACAAAGGCCACGACCCATTTCCAGAGCGCATCGACCTGCATTTTGCCCCAACTCCAGGCTTGCACGACGGGGAGCGCCACCATGGCTAAGCACATGATCGGCACAAAGGTCAGCCGGAAGTAGGGCTCTCCCACCGACATCTGTCTGCCAAACCCCTCTGCGATGAGCGGAAACAGCGTGCCCAAGAGGACCGTAGCGGTGACCACGGCAAAGACCAGATTGTTGCCCATAAGGGCCCCTTCCCGGCTGATAGCAGTCCAGGCTGGCCCGCCTTTAATCTTGTGGGCGCGGACCGCAAACAGCGCCAAAGCCGCGCCGCCAAAGAGCAACAAACCGTTGAGCAGCACGAATCCCCGGGTCGGGTCAACGGCGAAAGCATGGACCGATGTGAGAATGCCAGACCGCACCAGGAAGGCACCAAGAATGGAAAAGCAGAACGCCAACACGGCCAGCAAAACAGACCAGACGGCAAAACTGCCACGCTTTTCAGTGACAATGAGGGAATGCATCAATGCGGCGCCAATCAGCCAGGGCATGAGCGATGCGTTTTCAACCGGGTCCCAAAACCACCAGCCGCCCCAACCCAGCTCATAGTAGGCCCAGATACTCCCGAGCAGGATACCCACAGTCAGCGGCGCGAACGCTGCCATGGACCATCCACGAACCGTCTTTGCCCATGCGCGGTCAACGCGCCCATCAATCAGAGCCGCTGCTGCAAGGGCGAAAACGAAGGAGTATCCAACATAACCGAGATAAAGAAGCGGAGGATGCAGGGCTAATGCCGGATCCTGCAAAAGAGGATTAAGGCTCGCACCCTGCAATGGTGGATCATCGATGCGAAGGAATGGACTTGATGCAAACAGCAGATAGGCCAGTGATCCGGCGCCGACCCACCCCTGCACGCCCAGTGCACGGGCCTCAAAGACCGGGCGATTTGTCTTCAAAGAAAGGGAAGCGACCGCCCCAAAGCCGAGCGTGACCAGGCACCAAAGCGCCATTGAACCCTCATGGTTTCCCCACGTTCCAGCAATCTTGTAGAGAAAAGGCTTCAGTGTGTGAGAGTGGTTTGCCACAAGCGCGACGGAAAAGTCCGACCGAATAAACGCATAAATCAGCGTCCCAAACGCCAGAGCCATGGCGGCAAATGCGGCGAGCGCAAGCGTCGCGGCCGCAGACTGCTGGCCGCGCAATCCCTGAATGCCTTGGGCAATCGACAGGGCAAAAGCCAAAATCGCTGCGAAATGCCCGATTTCGATCATGTCTCAGGCGCCTCAATATGTTGAAGTTCGCGCGGGACATAGTTTTCATCATGTTTGGCAAGCAGTTCCGTGGCCTTGAATGCACCAGCACTATCAAAGCTACCTGTCGCCACCACGCCAGATCCTTCCCGAAATAGGTCGGGCAGGTCAAATTTTTTGCTTTTTTCAGCATGCAGTGAAAC
>JBCCTK010000018.1:0-28588 GCA_039198685.1 Pseudomonadota bacterium
ATGCCTCCATGTGGGGTGCAACGGCCCTGACCGAGCATTCCGCCGTCCCAGGGCCATTTCAGTGAGTGCACCAGGTACATCTCATTGGGAATGTCTGATGTGCCGAATTTGGAGACCTGGTTGGAAATACCCACAAAGGCGACCGAGGCGGCGAAATGCTCGGTCAGGGCCGTTGCACCCCACATGGAGGCATAACCGCCATAGGAGCCCCCGGTGATGCCAACGCGGTCTGGATTGATGATGCCTGCTTCGGCCAGGGCGTCGACGCCGTCGACCAGATCGTTGAATTCCTTGCCGGCATAATCGTCCTGGTGCTCCTTGGCGAAGGCCACTCCGCGCCCCGTGGATCCTCGATAGTTTGGGTAATAGACTGCGAAGCCATCCCCGGCGCCAAACTGACCCGCCGTGGAATAGCCCGTCATCCAGCCATCGCTGTAATGGGCCTCGGGGCCGCCATGGACGGTGAGGATCAGGGGCCATCCACCCGCGGGCACGTCCCCACGAGGCGTGATCAGAAGACCTTCTATCTCGCGCCCATCGCGTGCGTCATAGGTGAACGTTGCCTGCTCAGCGAGATCGATGTCCTGCAGCCACCCATTGTGGTCTGTCAGCTTCTCGACATCGCTTTCAGTCACATCGAACACGGCTCTGGGGTGGGCCGGGCTATCGGCAACGGCCACGATACGCGCACCGGCAACCGACACGCCGCGCACGACAATGTCCTGAGGTGTTGCAAGCGTGCGCTGTTCGTCTCCCTCCGTGTTGTAGACAACCAGCGCGGACTCGACCCCGCGGTGGGCCGTTGTGAGGATCTCGTCATCGCCCAGCCACTCCACATCCTGGATGTGCTGCAGGGCTGCGGGCGTGAGTTGCGTGAAATCACCAGTTTGAGTTTCACCGACCATCAAAACGCCGTCGGACGTGTCGGAAAGGTCCGTTCCCGCATGGAAGGCAATCTTCTCTCCATTGGGACTAATGCGGTAGCCACCCAGCTTGCCGGGCAAATTGAACCGCGCGGTTTGCTCCCCGGTTGCTGCATCGATGACATGCAGGTCACGCTGCATCAGGGAGTCATCAACGAGATTGGTTGGCGCGACGGCCGCCACCAGGGTCTCGCCATCGCCAGACAGTTCGATCGCAGAAACATGCCCGCCGTCGAAGAGCTTCTCGGCTGCAGTGTCTTCTTGCCCCAGCGCCACACGCCAGATCGAGGCCAGCCGCAGGTCTTCTTCAAAGGCATAGGCTCTGAAGCCCTTGCCGGAGTAATCTTCGCTCTCATCATCCTCACGGGCCACGAAATATAGCGTTTCGCCATCGGGCGAGATGGCATAATCGCCAAGACCGGATTCAAATTCGAAGACTTTGCCTGCCTCACCGCCGTCAAGCGGCAGGGCGTACAGCGCGGTGGCGTTATCGCCATCCCGGCGCTCGCGGAAATGGAGGGCGCTGCCGTCGGGCGCAAATTGCAGGCCTGACAGACGGCCTTGCCCGCCGATGAACTGTACAGGATCACCCTCTCCACGGATCACCCAGAGATGGGTGTCGGCGGCGCCATCTTCGTCGCCGGCTGCGATATCGCGCGGCACCGACACGGTGTAGGCCACTGTTTCGCCATCTGGGGAGACGACCACGGCGCCAGCATGGCGTACTTTCGGCAAGTCTTCGATGACCATCGGCGCGGCAAGCGCAGGTGCCGTGGCCAGTGCAGCGAGTGTGGCAAGTCCAATCAGTTTCTTAGCGATAGGGCGCATCGTGTTCCTCCAGCACGGGACATTGAGATTTTCATCTCGAAACCGATTTAAGGAAGCCGGTGCATCAGACCAACCCTTAAGCGCTTCCATCGATGGATAATCACGTTCAGGTGTTGCGGGGTCTGCACCCGAGGCTCTAATCACGCCCCAGAGCGATTTACTGCGAGAAGGGGTGCCCCATGGGCGAGATTTTTGCCGAAGTGTTTTCTGTCAGCGGGCTGTTCACCCTGCTGATGCTACTCATGCTCCAGGCGGTCCTGGGCTTTGACAACCTGTTGTACATTTCGATCGAGTCCAAGCGGACCGGGCCTGAGAACGCGTCTAAAGTGGCCCGCTGGGGCATTGGTCTGGCGGTCTTGTTCCGGATCGTTCTGTTGATCATAATCGTGAATGTTTTCGCGCTGCTCGCAGAGCCTTTGTTTGAGGTCCACGCCACCGGCTTTTTGGAAGGAGAGTTCACCTTCCAGGCGTTGATCACTTTGGCCGGGGGCGGTTTCATTCTCTACACAGCGATCAAGGAGATCAATCATCTCCTCTCGGTCGAGCACATCGAGCATTCCGAAGGCGGCAAGGGGAAATCCGTGGCCCAGGCGATTGCCATGATCGTGGCCATGAACCTGGTATTCTCCTTTGACTCCATCCTCTCGGCCATGGCCATCGCCAATGTGGAGATTGCCCAAGTGGTCAATTCCGCGGGCGATACGTTGACCGATGTGACCGCCGGTTTGATCCAGGCAGGGCGCTTTGAAGGCACCGTGCAGGAGTGCAAATCCTATTTGATCGAAAATCCGGTTTCCGGAGCGGTGGGATGCGAGCCCAGCAAGGACTATCAGGTTTGGCTCATGGCGATTGCCATCATCGTTTCAGGCGTGCTGATGGTGCTCATGGCAGACTATGTGGCAGACTTCCTGAAGCGCAATCGCATGTATGAAGTCCTTGGCCTGTTCATCTTGTTCCTTGTCGGCGTCTTGCTCGTCACTGAGGGTGCCCACTTGGCCCACCTGAAGCTGTTCAACTATCCATTGGAGGCCATGTCGAAGTCGAGCTTTTACCTCGTCGTTGGCGTGTTGGTGATCACCGACATTATCACCAACCGGTATCAGAAGCGACTTTGGGCCCAGAAGATAGCAGAGATTGAGGGCGCAGACCCTGCCCAGGCGGGCATGCATGCCGCTGACAGCGAGATGGAAAAACACTGAGGCCCGATGTGGGCCCTAGCGAAGGGCAGGGCCACGCTTCGTCACCCGCACGGCCATCTTCGCGCCCTTGCGGCCGATCTCACCTTCAGCTGCGACGGTGCCCTGGCGCCCGCCTGAGAGGAGCTGCACGGGCTCATCGGCGGGCAGGCCCAGAAGAAGCGTATCGCCTGGCTTCAGATTCGCGAGCCGGGAAACCGGAACGCTGAGCGAAGCGATCCGGGCAGTTAGCAAGGCGGTAAGTTCGCGCCCGGCGATGGCCTCGCCGATCGAGCCAAGGGCGGCTGGCTGTGCGGCCGGGTCCGTCTTGAAGGCGTGCCAGGCCGCATCGCTCAGGATCAACCTCCCGGACGCTGAAAAGCCTTCTATCTTCAGCTCCAGGTCAATCCGGGTCGCGGGTCCCGGCGGGGCCACAGACAAGGTGAAGGCGGCTCGGTTTTCAAGGCAATGAAGACAGCCGCCCGGCAAGTGGTCGGCCAGTGGACGCAACAGGCGGTCGAGCAGGGCGGTGTCAATCTCGGTGAGCGCTCGCGGTTGCACCTCCCGCAGTGCGCGCCCCTCGGCACCGCATGAGACATCCACCAATGCAAGCGAAGCCATGGACGACAGCGCCAACACGGCGTCCACATCACCATTTTCCGCTCCAAAACAGGCGAAGGCGGCGCCGGGCTCCGGTGCCGGGAAGGCCGATCTGAAAGACTGCGCCGCGATATCCACCACTTTCAGCCCGACTCCGAGACCGGTTGCGCGGTGGATGGCCAGTCCCAGGCGCGCGCAAAGGCGTTCGGCATCGTCTTGATCAAGTGCCGTGTTTGGCGCGTCCAGATCTGCCAGAGTGCGCGGTGTGGTTTGCGTTGGCTTCTCTGGTTGCGCGGGCAGGTCCGGGCGTAGAAGCGCTTCAATCTCGGCTGCAGAGAGGATTCCGCGCGAGGTGGGGAAGGGGCGCTTGGGGTCAAGCTGGGCCGGACGCAGATTGTCGGAGCGGACCGTGCCACCCGCCAGGGGGCCACCTGAGACGCGGGCTTGCCGTTTGCGGCGCTGCGGTGCTTTTACATTTGACATCGCCGAGGTGTGCTCCGGGATCACTCCAAAGGTGTCTCTTCGCCCAAGAGGGTTAATGCTCGGTTAGGGAATCGGGTCGGCACCCTAAGAAATCAGTAAGGATAATGGATGAGGTCTTTCAATTAACTCTCTGAATTTTCTGGAATTAACGACTCCTTCGGATCTTTGGGCTAAACCCGTTTCAACGACACGGCAACCATGAGATAAACCGCCGGGCGTTGGGTTGATAACACCGCAAAATGTGGGTTTGGCCGTTCTTGATTAAGAGCGGCCTTTTGCGTTCTGGCCAAGGCTGCGGCACATTCTGAAAACGCTTTGGAGGAGGTGGGACGCCCCGCCAAACGGTGCAAATTGGCCGGAAAGTGCCTCGAGAATCCACAGAGCGTCTCACCGATAGCCATCATGAAAAGCATTTGAGCGCGTATTCCTGCTCACGGCTGAATTCGTGACTCCAGATCGCTCTTTGGGATTGGCTGAATCGGCGGTCGGTCCATGCTTGGTTTGGCCCGCCGGGCGTGCGATATCACTCCGCATTTTCCCTGTCTGCCAGGGCGAGGCGAAGGAGTGTCGGATTGAAGAGAGAGCCGTCTTCATGCTTGGCCAGCAGGCCTTCAATCGCTTTTAGATCTTCCTCGCCGACGCCATTAACCTGCCCGCCATCAATAGCGCGGCTTAGCGCGAGCAGGCGTTGGCGCAGCGGCGCATGGCGTCCAGCGGGGTAGCGCGCATACAGCCGACCAAGGGCGGCGCGCATGGCGTTTGCCACCGCACGCTTATCGATCACGCTTCCATCGCGCGCCCCCTCCAGAAGACGCAGGCCGGTCTCGACACGCTGGATGTCATCTCGCCAGGTCAGTGGCTCGGTGTCGGTTGGCCGGCATGCCCCATGATCAACCGCGCGGATATAGGCGGCCAGCGCATCAATCGTCGTCTCTGCAGGCGCAGGGCCAGAAAACTCTTCAATGATCTGAGCCGCCAAGAAGGCCTCCAGAATACCCGCAGTGTCACGATCCACCCGCGATTGGCCTTCGGGCATCGCCAGATCGGGAATGGGCACAGGGTTGAACGTGTCATCGCTGCGCGCCGGTCCAAACAGGCCGTGGGTCACATCTGCGGTGCCGGCATTTCCTGAGACACCCTGAAACGCAAAGTCGCCATTGCCGCGCCCGTTTACATGGCAGCTGGCGCAATGCAGCTCGGCTTTGGCGGCCTGTCCGCCCAGGAGCAGCGGGCTGTTGAATAAAAGCTCGCCCATCAGTGCCGCATCCGAGGTTTGCGTGAGGCATGTCGACGGCTTTGTGGTCAACAGCAAAACTGGGTCACCCCCAGGGGCGACCCAGTCCAGCGCAGCGATCCTTACCGAGAGCGGCTCGGCGGGCGTGCAAGCCGCCACAAGGCCGGCCAGCACCGATCCGCAGATCAACCCTGTCCTTAGGCGGGGCGGTCGCCAAGCCATGAGCGAAGCTCTTCCGTTTGCGCGCACCCGAAGGGGCATAGGGCCTCCAGCTTGTCCAGCTGGCCATAGGCTGCCGCGATATTGCCCTGTTCGACATAGAACTCGCCGAGATACTCGTTCGCGCTCAGATGGTCCGGAGCAATCGTAAGGGCGGCACTATAGTAGGCATAAGCTTCGTCAATGTTTCCGCTCTTGCGGTTGGCAAAACCGATATAGGTCAGCACGTCGGGGTGCGGTCCCAGGATCGCGGAAGCCGTTTTCAGCTCAGAAATTGCCTCATCATAACGCTCCAGATTGATCAGGCGCAAAGCTTCCGAGTAAAGCACGTCGCCCTGCTGGAGGCTGGCTTCAGCAAGCGAGGGCGTCAGATCGACAGACCCGAGGGTGGTCTCGGATGATCTGGCCGCGGTGATCTCTGCGATGGCTGCATCGATTGATGCGGCCTTTTCGCAGGTCGTGGCACAGGCTGACTGCGCTGCGGCCAGATCTGCGAGCACCTCTTCTGCCTCTTCTGCTTTATCCATGTTAAGATACGTCACGCCAAGCTTGGCATGGGCCGCATAGAGCGTCTTGTCGTAACGCACGGCTTTTTCCAGTGCGCGTGATGCGGCTCGGAACTCTTCCTGGCCCAGATGGGCAAGCCCGAGCAAGTAGTGGCTATTGGCATCCGTTCTTGCCACACGCACCACGCGCTCAAAGGCGCGTTCAGCATCTCTATATTCGCCATCGCGCAGGGCCTGCAGGCCAGTTTGATACTCCTCGACCGGGTCATAGCTCGGTCCGCTGGAGCTCGGCGAGGAGGAAGATCCGCCACCACCGCCGCCTGCCAGCGCCGGTGCACCGCTTGTCAATGCCACTACGGCCAGAGCCGCCATCCAAGATCGTTTCATATCACTTTCCTTTGGTCTCCAGTCACACCTAGTCAACGCGCCGACATCAAGGTGTCCTACCCTGATACCCAAGCCGCGATCCCGCCCGGCTTGAGCAGGCCGTCAGACCTCAAAGGCTTTGTCGAACCACCCATCGAAATGGTTCAAACCAGTCTCGCTGCAATCAAATTTGATCGGGCGGCGCATATCCGCCGGCACAGTCTTCCAGAAATCAGCGGTTTCTTGATGTCATCCTTTTCCGCGCCATTGAAGTCTTTCGATTCGAACGGCAGGACGCATGAAATATGCGCTCTAAACGCTGACAGAATCAGGATCCGTCATCAGTCGAATTTTGCCGCCTCAATGACAGAACAAGGTCGGCGAAAGCCTGTCTTTTCGGTCTATTCCTTCCCGAACACCCGCGCGAAGATATGGTCGACGCGTTTGAGATGGTACTCCATGTCGAAGAGGGCTTCGAGGTCTGCATGGCTTAGCTTCGCTGTGACATCGCTATCGGCTTTGAGATGGTTGATGAAGGCGCCTTCGCCGCGCCAGGTCTTCATGGCGTTGCGCTGGACGAGCGTGTAGCCCTCCTCACGGCTGGCGCCGGCCTCCACCAGGGCCAGCAGGACGCGCTGGCTGTTATGGAGCCCGCCCATCTTGTCCATATTGCCTTGCATGGTCCCAGGATAAACAACCAGGTTCTCCATCACGCCGGCCAGACGGTGAAGGGCAAAGTCCAGGTGGGCCGTTGCATCGGGCCCGATGCCGCGCTCCACCGAGGAGTGGGAGATGTCGCGCTCATGCCACAGGGCGACGTTCTCCATGGCAGGCGTGACGGCCGAGCGCACAAGGCGCGCCAGGCCGGTGAGGTTTTCCGTGAGCACCGGATTGCGCTTATGGGGCATGGCCGAGCTGCCCTTCTGTCCGGCGGAAAAGAACTCCTCGGCTTCCAGGACTTCGGTGCGCTGGAGGTGGCGGATTTCCGTGGCCAGCCGTTCGACACTGGAGGCGATCACGCCCAGCACGGCAAAGAACATGGCATGGCGGTCGCGTGGGATCACCTGGGTTGAAACGGGCTCCGGTGTCAGGCCCAGCTTTTCAGCGACATAGGTCTCAACCGCTGGATCAATATTGGCATAGGTGCCGACCGCGCCCGAGAGCGCGCAGGTGGCGATGTCTGCGCGTGCGGCCTCAAGCCGGCACTTCGCGCGTTCGAATTCGGCATAATAGCCAGCCATCTTCACGCCAAAGGTCGTTGGTTCGGCATGGATGCCATGGCTGCGCCCGATCGTGGGGGTCAGCTTGTGCTCTTCGGCCCGTGTCCTCAGCGCCGCCAGGACCCGCTCCAGCCCGGCCAGAAGCAAATCGCTTGCGCGCGCCAACTGTACCGCCAGGCAGGTGTCGAGCACATCGGAGCTGGTCATCCCCTTGTGCAGGTGGCGCGCCTCCTCGCCCACATGCTCGGCCACGCTGGTCAGGAAGGCGATGACATCATGCTTCACCTCGCGTTCGATCTCATCGATGCGGGCCACATCAAAGCCACCGCGCGCGCGCACGGCTGCGCTGGTGCCGATGGGAACGTTGCCCGCATGCTCCATGGCCTCGCATGCCAGGGTCTCGATCTCCAGCCAGATCGCGTACTTCGACTCCTGGCTCCAAATGGCCGACATTTCGGGGCGGGTGTAGCGGGGGATCATGGACAGTAGACTTTCATTCGGTTTGTCAGGTGGAGTTCAAGTGGAGGTCAAAGCTTGAGACTCGCGTTTCCATACACACGCAAGCCCTGCTTTGTCGCCAGACTTTCATAATTAAGACCATGGTCTTTGGGGACTACACATGGTTAACTTTTTGCAGTTGGCCTCTGGAACACCGGATCGGCGTGCGATAGTGCGGCGATCGTGGCAGTCCGGGGGCTACCGGCGCTGCACCGTCCCAACGTCCAGAACTGACGGAGGGCATGGTAAGCCGTATGATCCCTGCGTGGTGCATGGATCGCTCAAGGGGAGTTGTTAGGCTATGAATAAGTTCATGTTCTCTTCTGCTGCAGCCATTGCATTTGCGGGCGCAGCTTTCGGTCAATCAGCAGACATGCCACCGTCGGCTGACCCAGGCGAGTGTTTCGCACGCGTCCTTATCCCTGAAACCACCGAAGTGGTGACCGAGCAGGTTATTGACCGCCCTGAGGCCACCGAGATTTCGGTTATCCCGGCGACCTTCGAAACCGTGACCGAGCAAGTCCTGGTTAAAGAAGAAACCATCCAGTACCGCACCATTCCGGCGACCTATGAGACGATCACTGAGCAGGTCCTCATCGAACCCGAAAAAACCGAGACAATTGTAGTTCCTGCCCAGTTCGAAACCTATACCGAGCAGGTGCTCATTCGTCCCGCTTACACGACTTGGAAGCCCGGTGCTGGCCTCTTTGGCCGCGGCGCTGCCGGGACGGGCACACAGCCCGGTTCGGGTGAGACCCAAGTGGCGACCGGAGAGCTGCTCTGCCGCGTGGAAGTGCCAGCGGTGTACGACACCGTGTCCCGCACGCGCCTGGTGTCGCCAGAAACCACCGAGACCCGTATAATCCCGGCGCGGTACGAGACCGTCAGCAAGCAGGTTGTCGCCACGCCTCCGCAGGTCGTTGAAGAGGTCATTCCAGCCGTCTTCGACACGGTTGAAGTGCGTCGCATGGTGACATCTGCCAGCGAAGAAGTGATCACCATTCCAGCGACATACAAAACCATCGAGAAGCGCGTTGTCACCGGCGGTGGCGGCCTCGAATGGCGTGAAGTGCTGTGCGATACAAATGCTTCACCCGCCAAGATCCGCGAAGTCCAGGCCGCTTTGTCCACGGCTGGCTATGAAACGCCAACCGATGGCGCTTTCGGCCCGGCCACCTTGCGGTCTATGGAGGCTTTCCAGCGCGCAAACGGCCTACCCGTTGGATACCTCACGGTGTCCACCGTTGAAGCCTTGGGCGTGAGTCCTTTCTAAGGGATCCCGCATCAACCTTACAGGCTGACATTGATTTCAACCCTCACCGGCTTGGCCGGTGGGGGTTTTTCTTTGCAGATTCAACCAATTAAGCGGGCCCGGACCCACGTCCAGCCCCGCTTGATTGGTGCGCGGTGCAACCGGTTTGGCCCTATGCGCCCTTCACCTCGGCGATATACGCCGCCACGTTTTCCTCCAGGATGGCCAGGGGCACGGGGCCGTTTGCCAGCACGACATCGTGGAAGTCGCGGATATCATAGGCATCGCCCAGCTCGGCAGCCGCCATGGCCCGCAAGTCCAGTATCTTGTTCATACCGATCTTATAGGCCGTGGCCTGGCCAGGCATTACAATGTAGCGGTCGATCGCCTTCTGGCTGTCGCCTTCGGGGTTCGGTGTATTGTCCAGTAGCCACTGGATGGCTTCCTCTCTGGTCCACCGCTTGTCGTGAAGCCCCGTGTCAACCACCAGGCGCGCCGCGCGCCAGAGTTCCATGGCGAGGCGACCGAAGTCGGAATAGGGGTCCTCATAGAAACCCATCTCTTTTGGGAAATACTCCGAATAGAGACCCCAGCCTTCTGAATAGGCGGTCACGCCCGAGAAACGGCGGAAACTCGGAACGCCTTCTAACTCCTGCTGGATGGCGATCTGCATATGGTGGCCAGGCGTGCCTTCATGGAAAGCCAGCGCCTCCATCTGATAGGTTGGCATATCCTCCATGCGATAAAGGTTGGCATAGTAGGTGCCGGGCCGTGATCCATCCGCGCTGGGGCGCTGGTAAAATGCTTTTCCGGCCGATTGCTCGCGGAACGGCTCCACCGCTTTCACGATCATCTCGGCCTTTGGAAAGCGGTTGAAAACCTCTGGGAGGCGTTCCTCCATACCGGCAATGATCTCTTCTGCACCGGCGATATACTCCGCGCGCCCCGCTTCACCATTGGGCAGGTAGAACTGCTCATCGGTGCGCATGAATACAAAGAATTCCTGCAGCGTGCCTTCAAAGCCAACCTTGGCCATGATCTCTCGCATTTCGTTATGGATGCGATCGGTTTCCGCAAGGCCCAAATCATGGATCTCGTCAGCGGTCATATCCGTCGTGGTGCGCGCCTTAAGCCGTGTTTCGTAAAACGCCTGGCCTTCAGGCAGCTTCCAGACCCCATCGTCGCGCGTTGCCGTTTCTGCATGGGCTTCCATTGTGTCGATCAACCGTTGGTAGGCTGCAGCCACCACGGTGGTCATCGCCTCGCGCGCACTCAGCTTCAGGCTCATCCCGGTGGCCTCCGCCAGGGTGCCACTGGCGACAAGCGCATCCACCTTGCCTGCGAAATCTTCATAGAGCGGAGAGGGCGTATCCTGACCGTCTGCGAACGGAAACCCGGTGATGACATTTCGTGCATCGCTCAGCACATAATCATAGACGAAGCGCGGCGGTTGAATCCCAAGCTCGTAGCTCTTGATCGTGTTGTCGATATGGCCGCCGAGATAGGCGTCCATGCCTTCCAGGCGCTGGATATAGGCTTCGGCATCCTCAAGCGAGGCAATCCGATGCTGGTTGATCAAGAATGCCGGTATGCGGCTCTGGACGCCAAACATCTGGTTAAACGTGTAGCCATGGTAGCGGAAGGGCCAGTCAGCCTCGGCGCGTTCAAGCTGGTATTCTGCAATCCGCCAGGACAGCTGGGCCTGTTCGTCCAGGGCATTGTAGTCGAAGGTGTCGCGCATTTCCGCGACAGTTGCCCTCTGGATTTCGAGCTCCTCCAGGGCGGTCTCCTCTGAAGGATCGTCCCATTTGCCGTAATCCTCGCCCTTGATCCCGAGATAGGTTTGCGACATCGGGCTGCGCGCCACGCTTTCATCCCACTTGGTTTCGAACCAGGCATTGATTTGCGCCGTTTGACTTTCAATCCCCTCAGCGGAAGCGGCGGCGCTCGAAGCGGAGTCCTGTGTTCCCGGTGCTGGTGTGGATGGCGTGTCTGTTTCCTGGCCGTTGCAGGCGGTGAAAAGTAAGATAGCAGCCAGGGCCGTAGCAGATGTGCGCATGGGGACGGTTCACTTTGCGGTTGAAGGTCTTGCAGTTAACCTGTCATTCTTAACGAATTTTCGCGATTGGTTAACCTTTGGGTGCCACTCGATCGGAGCAATTAACTGTTTTGTACCGGCGTTCTTCGGCGGTGCAACCGCATACGCTGCGTTCGAATCGCGACAGATTGTGCGCACCGGGCCGAGAGTAAGGACATGTCGATGGATACCGAAAGCGAGATGCCAAAGGCCACGGACCCAATACCCGCCGACACCAGCCAACCGGCTCGCGGGCGCGTCGATGTCCTACAACTACTCTTCTGGACCAGTCTTCTGGTCGCGGTTGCCGCTGCCAGTATTGCAATTGCCTGGCCTGAGGCGGTTGGCTCAACAGGGCCAATTCTGCTCATTGCCATGGCCGCAGGCGGTATGGTGTTCTTGCTTTGGGTGCTCCGCGGCGCTGGACGTCGGTTGGGCCTTTTCCCGGACCGTGGGTTAGCGGCCGCCGCAACGGCGCCCCAAAGACCTCGATTCTCTTGGATTGAAGCCCTTGATGAAGCGGTTCTGGTCACAGACCGGTCTGGAACGCCAATTGCGGCCAACACCCCCTATAGCGCCCTTGCCGAACTGGCGCTGACGCGGATGGAAGAGGGTGAGGCGGTTTCGGTGGATCGGCTCTTTAGCGCATCGCCCACTGTGTCTGCGCCTGTATTCCGTTTGGGAAAGGCTGCGCGGGGTGGACAGTCGCGCCGGGAAATCCTGCCACCGGTCACGCTCGGCCGTGATGCCGTGCCTGCGCAGTTCGAGGTGGGTGTCTCGCCGCTGGCCAATGGCCGTTGCCTTTGGCGCTTGCGCCGGATTGTCGGCAGCGAAGAGGCCACAGGCGCCGCCGATCTGCGTTCGCTCTATGTCGAAGATGCCCCGACAGGCTTTTTTGCAGCGCGGCCGGACGGTAAAATCACCTATGCCAATGCTTGGTTGCGCGAGCTTTTGGGCCAGTCCGAACAGCTGCAGGAAGTGCGTATCGACGACATTATGCGGCCAGAATTCGTCAAGCTGTTGTCTCGTGACAAGAAGACCGGTCAGCCCGGTCGCGCCGATATCATGATCCGGGGACGCGATGGTGTTGAGGTGCCGGTCCAGGCGATTACGACCTGGTCGGGCAAGGGTGCATCTGCCCATGGCCGCACCGTCTTGTTGCCAAACGCCCACACATTTGCGGGCACCGAGACGCGCCCGCCCCGGCGCGATGACGGTGATCCGATGTTCGACGATGCGCCCTTCGGTGCCGTTCGCCTCGATGGTGATTCGGTGGAAAGCGCAGTTATCCTGGACTCCAACCGTGCCCTTATGGGGCTGACCGAAGGCCAGGCCATGCCGGGCGCACGGTTCTCAGACCTGTTTGAGGCGGAAGACACCCCCGATGGATTGGGCAGCAAGCTGCTTGAGGCCATCGACAAGCCCATGCCTCTGAAACTGTCGGGCCTGGCTGATACGCGTCATGTGAGCGTCTTTGTAACGCTCGATGCCAAGGGGCGTCCTTCAGTGGCTTATGTGATCGACATGACCGAGCAGAAAGAGCTCGAACTGCGCCTTGCCCAGGGCGAAAAGATGCAGGCGATTGGCCAATTGGCGGGCGGCGTGGCGCACGACTTCAACAATGTGCTCACGGGCATCATGCTCAACACCGATACGCTGGTCACGCGCCACCCTGTGGGCGACCCAAGCTTTGAAAATCTCAAATCGATCCATGAGTTCGCCGTGCGCGCCCGGGATTTGGTGAGGATGCTGCTCGCCTATGCCCGACAGCAGACTTTCAAATCCGAAGTCCTCGATGTGACGGACTTCCTGGGTGAGTTCTCGATCCTTTTGGGCCAGATTCTGGATGAGCGGATCACCCTTGAGGTGAAACATGGCCGCGACCTGCCGCATATCCGTGCCGACAAGAACCAGATCGAGACCGCCATCATCAACCTGGCCGCCAATGCGCGTGATGCCATGTTGGCCGACGGGACGGGAGGACGCCTGGCCATCCGCACATCCACATCCACCGGCAAGGACGCCCATGACCTGGGTTTCCACTATGTGGAAAATGGCGACTACCTTTTGATCGAGGTGGAAGATACCGGCTGTGGTATGCCGCCGGAAGTAATGGACAAGATCTTCCAGCCTTTCTTCACGACCAAGGAAGTCGGCGTCGGCACCGGCCTCGGACTCTCAACCGTTTATGGCATTATCAAGCAGTCAGGCGGATTCATCTGTCCAAAGTCTGAAATTGGAAAGGGCACCTCTTTCTTCATCTACTTGCCTGCGTTGGGCGCCGATGAGATTCCCGCTGAAGAGCAAGCGCCCCTGGAAGCGGCGGTGAACCTGCGCCCCGTGGATATGTCCGGGCGCGGCCGTATCCTGCTGGTTGAGGATGAAGATGGCGTGCGCGGCATCGCAGCCCAGCTGCTGGAGTCGCGCGGATATGATGTCGAGCAGGCCTGCGACGGGGAAGAGGCCATGGAAATCCTCACCGAGGAGCCCTGTAGTTTTGATCTGATCATCTCAGACGTCGTGATGCCGGGCATGGATGGTCCGACCCTGATCCGTGAGGCCAAGGAACTCCTCGGCGATGCGCGCATCATCTTTATCTCTGGCTATGCCGAGCGCGATGTGGCCGGCCAGATCGACGAAGACCGCCATGTCTCCTTCCTGCCCAAGCCGTTCACCGTGAAAATCCTCGCCGAGCGCGTGAAGAACGAGCTTGGCGCCCGCAAGGAAAAAGCCGAGCAAGAAGCGGCCTGAGCCGGCCTCGGGCACGCGTCGTGGTCGCAAGGGGGCTTTCAACACCAACGCGCTCGCCTCGATTGTCCCCGGCGTATGGGAATGCGCCGATCTTCAATTTAGCAGGGTGAACAGGCGCCGGGCGTTGCCGGAGGCGATCAATGCGCGCTCGCGATTTGAGAAACCCGCCTCAGCGGTCGCTTTGATCAATCGGTCCCTCACAGAATAGCCAGAAAATACAGGCCAATCGGTCCCGAGTAGCATGTGCTCTATGCCCACAAGGTCTCGCATCGTGGTGAGCATTGTGGCGCTGAGGCCAACCGTGTCGACATGAACATGCTTTCGCAACAGCGCCTTGGCGTCGGGCCGGCTCATGTCGAATAGGCCGCCGAGCACGAGGGCGGAGATCGCAAAGCTTGAGAAACAAACGCTCAGATTGGGGAGCGATTCGAAAACGTCGGACTCGATCATTGCGGCGAGGGCAACAGATGTGATCGCGGCGCGTCCCAAATTCATCTGGTAAAAGCTGTTCACCCGGTATTTGGCACTCAACGTCATGTCTTGAACAGGGTGGACAAAAACCGGTAGCCCGCGCTCGGCTGCGGCCGTCAACGTTGGGCGGGCAACGGCATCGGCGATCAGCTGGGTTCCGTTCGCACTTTCAACGAAACATCCCACGAGACCCAGTTGGTCGATCGCGCGGATCAGCTCTTCTGCGCCTGCGTCTCCTGCATAGGCTTCAATGGTTGCAAGGCCCGACAAACGATCATCGGCGGCGCATAGGGCTGCCACAGCGTCATTGATCCGGCGCATCCGATCTGTCCCGGTCTCGCCCGGGCGCAGCGGGATCGCTTCCAAGGGTACAGAGACAATCCGGCGGTCGACGCCCTGGGAAGAAAGGGCCTGGATCAAGCGTTGTGGATTGGCCATGTCGGCAATGATCTGCCTCATTTCTGGCGGTAGAGGCGCATCTGGCGGCGGCGGAGCGGCCAAGCCCGGCGGCAACGCATGGGCATGGAAGTCAATGATTTCGAAGGGTTCTGGGTCTGCAACGGCGCCCTGATCTCCGCTGGCGCACCCACTTAAAAGAAAGCCTGCCGCTAAACCCAGGGTGAAGCCACGGCGCGAGGGTGCACCTTCATTTCGGAGATCAGAAGGGGTGTTGGCTTTGACCATACCAAACTGTGTGGCCCATCATGGCTGATGTCCACAAGCGCAATGTGGGACGGATTTGCAAACGCTCCACGGGCGCTGGCAACCATGGCGCTGCCTATGCTTCGGCCAAACCCCGGCGCCCCGTGAAATCCGACCGGGTTACGCCGGTCGCTATATTCGGGCCCATGACGACGCGGGATGCAGAGAGTTTGGCCTGGAGCCTTGGGTTTGCCCGGCGCAAGCTGGAGGGGGCGTTCGCTTTGGCTGCGCCGACCGGCACGCTCGGTCGCCACATCCTGCGCGGGGCTTGGGCGGCGGCCTGCCGGGATCTTCATTATCTGGAAATGCTGGTGCGCCGCCTACTTGTGGCCCTGGCCGGGCAGCTTGATTGTAAGGTTGAGACACGCAGGGCGGGAAGCGCGCGCGGCCAGACTGGGCAGACTGGCGATGGGGCTGGAAATTCCCGCCGACATGGGAAAGCCCATCCGCTTTTCCCCGCATGTGATCGCCGGATGGCGCTTTCGCACATCCTGTCAGGCCTGAGCCTGTTCACCGATAGGGCGGCGCCCGTTTCGGCCCGGAATCCGGCAGACCCGACGGCGCTGCGGCCCCACCCGGTTATTGAAGCGCGGCGCCTGGCGGAGCGGTTTGCGGCCCTTGTCGATGTGCTCACCAATCCTGAAGCCCACGCCCTCCGTCTGGCGCGCGCCATCAAGTCGGGCCATTCGCCCTTGCGGCTCGGCACGCCGCCGGCCTTAGCGCGGGGCGATGCCATGGACTTGCACACGAGCGCCTATGTCGAGGCCGAGCGCCTGGCCCTGGTCACGCTGAATCGCAGCGCGCTTCGGTTGGGACTCCCACCTTCCGCAATCAGGGCTGACGCAGGTTGCGGAGACGCGCCAATCAGGCGCTTATCCCGCCCGAACGCGCGAAGGCGAGGCACTCAAAATCAACATGGTTGAGGAAAGCACGCAGCCAACCAACAAATTGAGAATGACACGCATATGCGAAAATAGAGGGGTGGTACCGGGTCAGGATATGTCCGCTCCGAGAATACATCCAACGGCTGTGCGATTGCGTATCGAAACCATGGGATATTCTCGTGCTGCCGCCTTCGCCTTTCTTGTGTCTTCCAGTTGGAGCTTGCCAATGACGGCTCATGCTGCGCCCGGCGCATGCCAAACCCTGATGGACCTTGCGGCGCGCGAGGAACAATCCAAATGGGTGGCCGTCAATGACGGGGTCATGGGCGGGCGGTCCTCGGGTGGGCCGGTGATGGGCAAGGACGCCATGGGGTTTATGGGTGTGATCAACACAAATGGCGGCGGATTCTCATCGGTGCGCCGGGGCCTGGCGCCCGGCACGTTGGCGGGTACGCAGGGGCTCATGGTCCGAGTGAAGACCGATGGTCGGGCCTATCGGCTCACGCTTCGCACCGCTGAGCGGTTTCGGGGGCGTTCGGTGTCCTACACCGCTGACATCGACGCCGGCGCAGACGGAGCATGGACGGACGTTTACGTGCCGTTTGACCGTTTTTCTGCGTCCGTTTTCGGTCAGCCCGTACCGGCCGCGCCCGTGGACCCGGCAACTGCCTGGTCGCTCGGATTCATCATCGGCGACGGAGTGGATGGCCCCTTTGAGATGGCCGTCGCCCGCATCGATGCCTGTGCAGCAAGCCCTGCGGCCTGAAGCGGTTAAACCGTGCGCTTTGCCTTGTCCTTGTTGTTCGTCGCTTCAATGGCGGCGCGGGCTGTAGCCCATTGTTCGTCTCCCCAGGACGATAGCATGGCGAAGTTGCCGCCAGATGCGTTGTACATCGCCCCATCAATGGCAATGGTTTGACCGTTGATATAGTCGGCGCCCGGCGCCATGAGGAGAACGGCAAGATTGACCAATTCGTGCATCTCACCAATTCGCCCCATGGGGTTTTGGACATCGCGCCCTGTGCCCATTTCATCTGTTGACTCAGCCTGGGGCGCGAGGCGTTTGGTCATCCCCTCGGTCGGGAAGGGGCCAGGCGCGATCGCATTGAAACGCAGGCCTTTCGGTCCCCATTCCACGGCCAGGGACTGGGTCATGACATTCACACCCGCTTTGGACATGGCGCTGGGCACGACGAACGGTCCGCCATTCCACACCCACGTGGTCAGGATGGAGCAAACACTGCCCTTAAGCCCCTCGCGGATCCAGCGGGACCCAATATCGTGGGTCATGTAGAATGTGCCGCGAAATACGATGTTTGAAATCGCATCAAAGCCCCGAATGGAAAGGTCTTCGGTTCGCGAAATGAAATTGCCCGCGGCATTGTTGACCAGGCCCGTCAGCGGTCCGTGCTGTGACCAGATGGTGTCGTTCATGTCAGCTATGGCCTCGGCCACGCGGATATCACAGGCGTGGGGGACCACCTTGCCGCCATGGAGATCCATCAATTCCTTGGCAGTCTCTTCGCAAACCCCGCCGCGCCGACCGCATATGTGGACCTCTGCACCGAGCTTCAAAAAGCCTTGGGCCATCTCCTTGCCGAGACCTGTTCCGCCACCGGTCACAAGAACGCGCTGGCCTTCCATCAGGCCGTCTCGGAACATGAGTTTTGACATATCCATTGTGTGTTTTCCTCCCATTCATCTGAATTAGCCTCTAAACTAAAGCGCAACCGTACGGAGACCCACCATGAAAAAAATCGCAACATTCCTATTTGCGACTGCGGCACTAGGCATTGCTGGGGCCGCCCATGGTGAGAGCAAGGACGTCTTTGGCCATTGGCTCACCGAAGCGGGAAACGCCAAGCTTGTCATTGAAGATTGCGGCGACGGCAGCCCTTGTGGCCGTATTGTATGGATGGACCCTGCTGCCATGCGCCCTGGTCTCACCCCTGAAACGGCCACCGATGAAAACAACCCGGACCCGGCGTTAAGGGAAAGACCCGTGATGGGCCTTCTCATGCTGTCGGAGTTCGAGGAACGCCGGAACGATTGGCGGGGAGGCAAAATCTATGACCCTGAAGCCGGCCGCACCTATGGAAGTCGTCTGAAGAAACTCGACGATGGAACCTTGCAAGTGAAAGGATGCATCGGCCCGATTTGCCAGACCCAACTTTGGACGCCCGCCAGCCTCGATTAGCCACCCATGATAAAGGCGTTGAGCTTGTTGCCATCCGGATCGCGGAAATAAGCCGCATAGAAGCCGTCCTCACCGCGTGGACCAGGCGCGCCTTCATCGCTGCCCCCATTTGCCAGTGCGATATCATAGAGCGCTTGGACCTGTGCTTTATCCTTGGCTTGAAGGCCAACCATCACACCGTTCCCCACACTGGCAGCTTTTCCATCGAAGGGTTTCGTCAAACCGATACCAGCCCCACCGCCCGGTGCACCCCATGCGATAAAGCCATCAAATTCCATCATGCGGCCCACGCCCAATTCCCCGCAGACCGCGTCGTAGAATCTCGCACCTCTCTGCAGATCTGTTGTCCCTAGCGTCACATACCCGATCATCGTGCTCTCCATTTTAACTGCTGGAACAATATGCGAACATGGAGCCGAAGTCGAGACCAATCAGCGCCTAAAAGGGAGTGTGATGACCCGCCAGAGCACCCAGACGGGCGCGACGAAGCCAGCGCCATAAAGCGCTGGTTGCCAGAAATTCTGAGCCGTCCAGACGGCGCCAGCCCAGACTTGCTGGGCGGCCTGCCCGGCGACCGCAGCGGCATTTTCCTGGGCCGCGCGCTCGGCTTCTTGCCACACCATTATGGCCCCGCCGATAATCACGCAGAGGACAATAAGCTTCAAACCCCCCCAAATTGACACGCCAAACAATCGTAACAGCAATGGACGTTTCGGTGGCTTTTCCTTTTTTGTACGTTTCCGCGCCTGGGCCAGGGTGGCATTCGCCACTTCTGGCTCGTCGACTATAACAGCCTGGATGACATCTGCGGTATCGGTTTCACCGGGTACCAGCTCGGTTCCGACAGGTGTGCTGCCGGGTTTCGAAATGACCCATCCGCCAGGAAGTTTCAAAACCATTCGGTGTGTCTAGCGTACTCCATGGCCCACTCTGAAGCGTGAAATTTAGCCGCCGACAATCCGCTTAGAAGAATAAGACAACACGCTAGTCTTCGCATTCCACCTACCGATTCAAACGGGGGCGCGCGATGGCCACGTTTCATTCTGCTGCCTTTTGTACCATTGTTGTGTGTGGGTAAGGAATGGAGATACCTTGGGCGTCGAATTGCTCTTTGACCTGTTTGAGTATGTCGAACTTCACATCCCAATAGTCTGCCGCGTCGACCCAAATGCGGGTTGTGATGTCGACCGAGCTTGCGCCAAGATTCGTTACGCGAACAAACGGCTCTGGTGATTTCAGGATGCGGGCATCGGCCGCCTGGATTGCTTCGATAATCGAGATCGCCTTGTCCATATTATCCCCATAGTCGATGCCGAATTCGATATCGACGCGGCGGCGCTCATAGCCAGAATAGTTCTTGATGATCCCGTCTATGGATTGGCTGTTGGGGATCAGGATCTGCACATTGTCGACGGTCGCCAGAACGGTCCGGAAGAGGTTGATGTCTTTTACCGTTCCCGCAGCACCGGCAGCCTCAATGTAGTCGCCCAACTTGTAGGGGCGGAACATGATGATCATGACACCGGCAGCGATGTTGCCCAGGGCGCCCTGCAGCGACAGACCAATAGCGAGGGTGAGTGCGCCGAGGATCGCCACGAAACTGGTCGCTTGCACGCCAAACACCTGGAGCGCGGCTATGAAGACTGCGGCCGTGATCGCCCATCGAACGAGGGAAGCAAAGAAATTGCCAAGCGTGTCATCGATCGTGTCGTACTTGAGGGCTTGCTTGCGCACCATGTTCGCCAGCCATGCGGCGATGCGAAGTCCGATAATGATAACGACAAGCGCGCCAAGCGCTTTCAGCCCCCAAGCAATAATTTCACCCTGATAGGTATTCCAGAGCGAAATGGGATCTAGGATATTGACTGCCTCATTCGTACCGCCCGCCGCGCCAGAACTGGCTGTGGTCATGAACATAGCTTCCAGCATTTATGAGCTCCTCTAAAATAGAATCATATCCATTCTACTACAGATGCGCGGTTACGTTTTTTTGTCTTCGTCGGATGCGTCGGCGGACATGATTGCCTTTTTTGGCGCGATCTCAGCGAAGGGACGGGTGTACTCGACCTGCTGTGGGAATGGGATCGTGATCCCGGCTGCTTCAAAGGCGCTTTTCACGGCCATCAAGCAATCCGACTTGAAATCCAGAACATCGGCACGCGCACACCAGGGTCGCACCCTCAGCGTGACCGATGAGGCTCCCAATTCGTGCACGCCTGTCCAGATATCCAAAGGGCGCCGACACCGTGGGAGGGCTGATATTGTCTGGCGCACTATGTCCATGGCCTCTGCGGGATCGTCTTCATACGCGACGTCAAAAAAGAGATTCAATCGGCGCTCAGAGTACCTGGAATAATTGGTGATGGGATCTGACCACGCCTTGTCATTTGGAATGATAACAGCGCGATTATCGACCTGTTTCACCGTCAGCTGAAAGGGCGTAATGTCTATGACTTCGCCTTCTTTGCCTGCAATCTCCACCCAGTCTCCGATGCTGAAAGGCCTGAACACAGCGATTAAAACGCCAGCTGCGACCGCTCGGAGTGTGTCTTGAAGCGCGAGGGCGATGGCAAGGCCGACTGCGCCGACCACAGCGATGAGTGTACCGGGATTAAAACCAACGGCCTGCAGCGCCAGGATGATGGCGAGGACCATGACCATGTAGCGGCCAATAGATGCACCGAGGCGGAAGAGGGTGTCGTCGGTGTTCTTGTGGCTGCGCGCGCGCTCACCAAAACTCCGGATAGATAAGGCCAGCCACCGGGCGATGGCAAATCCTGCGAAGAGGATGATGATGGCCGTTAGGATCCCGGCGGCATTGCCGCTCAGGAAAGATCCAATGTTGAGGCCGAATGGAACGATGACCAGGGGCGCGCCCATCAGCAGAATTACAAATTGTGACAATGAACCGCCGAGGTCCCAAGTGGAGCCCTCAAAGACTTCTCCTTGCGTCATGCGCCGTCGGCCAATCGATTTGATTATCGCCTTGATCACTGATGACCCGGCCCAAAGCAGAAGGGCCACGACCAAAGCGAACAGTGTGCTGATCATGGCAGGCCAAGCGACAGCGAGCCATTGCGGCGCTCCTTCTGGAACAGGAATCGGGTTCGTCATAGACGTGGTGTAGCGCGCGCACCCGATGCGCCAAGCCGAAACCGCCGATAGAGGAGCACGCCCGCAAAAAGTCCTGTGAGAACGGCAGGAACATGCAGTTCAACATTGCTCCAAAGATTGCTGACAACACCGACCAGTCCCCAGGCAAGCGCGGCGACGAAATAGGGACTCGCCGTAATACGCGAAAACGCAAACAGCACGCAGCTGCCGGCGATTAGCAGAGTAAGCGCGAGAAACCACCACTCCGCGTCAGTCTTGCCCAAACCGGACAGGTTGCGAACCAGTTCCGTCGTCGACAGAGCAAGCGCCAGTGTCATCCAACCCGCGAGCAGTCCAGTGGCGACATCCGTGATCCACCGGCCAGGGCTGCCGCCCGTGCCGCGGGTTTCGTCAAATCGTTTTGCCGCAACATAGGCGGCAAGAAACAGGACAATCAGAACGAGATGGACCAGGAAATCATTCAGTCGCGCTTGGCGCATCACCATCCAGATAATCGAGGCCGCACCTGCAATCACAAGCGGTTGGACAAGGCGCTCAATCACACTGTCGCGGCTCGTGTTTGCCCAGATCGCAAAGCCGAGATAACTTGAGAATATAAGCCCCCAAATGGCGAAGAAGACGCCGGGCGGGGTTTCTGGAGCGCGCAGCATGGCGTCACCAGGGCTATCACCGATGGGGTTTCCAAGGCCCAAGGCGGGGAGGGTAGGGACGACCAATTGCAGGACCGCAATGGGCAAAAGCGCGCGTCGGGCGAGGGAATTGGGCGAGTTTGCCATGGACGATCCCTCCGGGCTTGGACGTCTTGCCTTACGCCCTTTCATTTGCTCCCAGTCGCGTCTATATCAACGTCATCGTTAGGATAATTCCGCTAATTGCCCTGACCGCCCGGTACGAAAGTGCCGGGCGGCGGCATTTCTGGCGGTGACACCAGGAGGTCCCCATGGCCGAAATTCTCATGCCGAAAGCCACCGCAGTCTGGCTGATCGACAACACCACTTTGTCCTTTGACCAGATCGCGACTTTTTGCGGTCTGCACCACCTTGAAGTAAAGGGGATTGCAGATGGGGACGTGGCCGAAAACATGCGGGGCGTTGATCCGATCGCTGGCGGAATACTCACGCGCGAGGAGATTCGAAAAGGTGAGGAAAACCCTGAGCACCGCTTGCGGCTGCAGGCGTCCAAAATTGCGCATATCCCACAACCCCAACGCAAGGGTGCACGCTACACGCCCGTCACGCGTCGGGCTGATAAGCCCAACGCCATTGCCTGGTTCATCCGCAACCATCCGGAAGTTACCGATCCCCAGATCTCGAAATTGATCGGCACCACCAAGGCCACAATCACCAAGGTGCGTGACCGGACCCATTGGGACAGCCAAAATATCAAGCCCGTCGACCCGGTCACGCTGGGCCTTTGCAGCCAGATTGAACTGGATCAAATAATTGCAGGCGCCGCTGATAAACGGCGCAAAATAGATGCCGAGCGTGCCAAAACCGAAGAGGGCCCAGGCCTCAAACCGATTGAGGAAACACCACAGCCCGTCGATGAAGATACTGTACCTTCGGGAGACTTGTCAGCCGATGATGTATTCCGGGATTTTACCGGTTAGTGGACAACTTGGGAGCGGGACCGCTTGACCCTCGCCCCGGTGCCCCTCACCTAAGACGCAGACCAACAGAGATGAGCACAGACCCCATGACACGCCTTGACGATGAAGAACCCAATACGGCCCCAAGCGAACCCAATGCTTTTCTGGAAGAGGCGCTGTTCAATGCTCGCACGATTCTGTTGACTGGCGGCATCGATGACAAACAAGCACGCCGGGTTTGTGAGCGTTTATTGGCCCTGTCTTCGGAAAGCAACAAACCGATCTTGTTGGTGCTGTCCTCCCCGGGTGGCCATGTCGAGAGCGGAGATATGATCCACGACATGATCAAATTCGTCGGTGCGCCAGTAAAAGTGCTCGGTACGGGCTGGTGTGCGTCGGCCGGAGCGCTGATTTATTCGGCCGCGACCAAAGAAAATCGATACGCACTTCCAAATACTCGTTTCCTACTTCACGAACCCCGTGGTGGTGTTGGCGGTCAGGCTACAGATGTTGAGATCCAGGCCCGCGAAATTATCAAGATGCGCGAGCGTTTGAATCGAATCTTTGCTGAAGCAACGGGCCAGCCACTTAAGAAGATCAAAGAAGATACGGACCGGGACTTTTGGATGAGCGCTGAAGAGGCTGTCGAATACGGTCTCGTCGGAAAGATTGTCCATCATCGCAGCGATATCAAATAAATCCCAGGTTCATCTGTCTTTACAGACAGGTAAGACTTAGGGCGCAAAACAGGCGTTAACCATAGGACGCCTGATTGTAATGCCTACGCGTATCGAAAGCCTGGTTGCGGATCTCGTTCCGTTGGCGCCATCCCAGGATGTCGGCGAGGTCTTTGATTGGTTTTTGGTGCATCGGGAACGCAATGCGATGCCCGTCGTGTTCGACCGTACGATCATCGGCGTCCTGACACGCGCGGCCCTGTTTGAATACGCATCACGCCTGAAGTCACCCGCTTCATCGCGCCAGTCTATCTCACCATTATTGGATACTGAGTTTGCCAGTGCGACAGCGGGCCAGCCTCTGGGCGAGGTCGCACACCAGCTTTCCAGAAGCGGCGGTAAGGGTTTCGCACAAGGCGTCGTTATTAGCCAGGCGGGAGCCTATTTTGGTTTCGTTACGGCGCTTTCGCTCTCCATGGGTTTGAGCGCCGAAAACACACGGCGCGCGCAACAGATGCGGACCGCTTCCCAAAAGCTCAAATCAATGGGTCAACAATTGGCTGTGGAGCGGCGCAATGGAGGACTAATGCTTGCGCGGCTCGGCCATGAGGTGCGCACGCCATTGACTGCGATGCTCGGTCATGCGGAGCGTTTGCAACGCCGGGACATGGACCCCGAGTCGCGTCAAAGCCTAGACGTCATTGCGCGGGCCAGCGAGTCGCTCGCCGATCTGGTATCCCGCTCGGTAGACGCTGGCCATATAAAGGTCGGCGATCTCGAAATCGAAAGCGTCCCCTTTTCGCCCACTCAATTGGCAACCGAATTGTGTGAGCTCTGGGAGCCTCGCGCTGAGGAGAAAGATCTGGCTTTTGACATGACTGTGTCGGGTGCCTTGCCCTCACGATTGGAAGGCGATCTGGGCCGTATCCGTCAAATCCTCGGAAATCTGATTTCGAATGCCATCAAGTACACGCCTTCGGGCGCGGTTCATTTCACATTGGATGGCGCACCGAGGGAAGAAGGCCAGTTTGCTTTCACGGCTTGTGTTGCTGATACAGGGCCTGGTGTTCCCGAGGCGCAGACTGCGCGCCTGTTTGAGCCGTTCCAGCGCCTGGATGCGCGCAGCTGCGAAGAGGGCGCGGGATTGGGCCTGAACATCTCGCGCGGGCTTGCCCATGCCATGGGCGGTGACCTCGTTTACTCGCAGTCGGAGCACGGTGGTAGCGTATTCAAACTCTCGCTGCCATTGCGACGGGCGGGGCCCCGCCTGGCGACCCAGACCCCTGTGAAATCAGTGCGCCCAAGTCATGCTGCATTCCAACTGGGCGACATCTTGTTGATTGAAGACCACGCGGCCAGCCAAGCGCTCATCGAGAACACCCTGGGATCTGCGGGGTGGCAGGTTGATACGGTCGCGACATTGGCGCAGGCTCGGCGCCGTATCGATCAAAAGCCCTACCAAGCCATCCTGTGTGACTATTTCCTGCGCGATGGTCAGGGTGATGTCCTGATCAAGATGCTGCGTGGACACGCTGGCGTGAACCGGGACACCCTCTGCCTCGCAGTCACCGCAGATTCCAGTGATGCGCGTCGGCGACATTGCCTGGCCGCTGGTTTTGCTGGCGTGATCGTAAAGCCGATCCGAGGGCCTGATCTCATCACGACGCTGGTGGATTTTATCACCGCCGTAGACCAGGGCACGCCCGACCTGCAGTCTATTCGGGCCTGAGATCGCTGGCTTTCCTGGCGATGCGCCCCAGTGACGGAGTCTTTTGCACGCCAGGGCCCTTTCCGGCTAATTTGCACCGTTTGGTCGTTTGATTTTTCGTCAGGGCTAGGAGCGTAGCGTTCGGCGATGCGCGCATCGTCGCACGGTACGAGACGACGAGCCTGGCGGAAAAGGCAAGCGGCCCGCAGGGCGCACGACTGCTGGCGCTTTGTTATTGCTTGTGAACTCTCAGCCAACACCGGGGCGTCTCGTCCGCGCTGGACGTCGTCGCAATCCTCCCGGCATGCCCGCATGCTTGTCCGGTGTGCTCCTGGCCAGCACGAACGATACACCCCGCCAAACGATGCAAATTGACCGGAAAGGGCCCTAGGTTTCAATCCTCATCGACAAAAGTTGACGCCTGTGTCATATATTTTTTAAAAGGAGTTGAGCCCATGCTGGTCGTCATTAAAACCGTCTTCCATTTTGGCCCGCTCCTCTTCGGAATCGGCTTCATTGCACCTCTCTTTGCCCAAATCATGGATGCTATGGATTGGGCAGCTCCGTTCGGCCTGAACAGTCTCGTCTTCGGACTGATTGTTGGAGGGGCGTACGGTCTGGTGGCGCAGATTCGGGGGCGTTGGATATGAGCGCGCGTGACATTGCGGCCATGAGTGACACGGAACTCATGCGCGTGGAGCGCGAGATTGCGGCCAAGCACCTGAACAAGTTTCCTTACTTCGCTGTATTCTGGGCGTTTGCAAACCTGGCCGTTTGGCTTGCCCTTTGGCCGCTGGTCTTCCTTTCGGGCTTGCCGCTCTGGGTCGCTTTTCCAATTGCCGCCGTCACCATCACGCTGTGTTACTTACCTAGTCACGAAGCGCAGCATGATATTATCGCGCGTCCCGGCACGCGCTTGCGCTGGCTCAATCAACTGGTCGGGCACGTATCGACGATTCCCCTTGTACTGCCTTACCGGATCGCAAAACTGACCCATCTGGAGCACCACAAGCACACCAACCATCCCGAATGGGATCCTGATATATCCTGTGCGGCGCCCGGGCCGCTCTCAGCAATTTGGCAAACAGTTCGAGAAAACCAACCGCGCGCCAAGGGTGGGATGAACTCTTATGGCGCGACCCTCTCGCGTATTGGCCGCCCAGACGTCGTACTCGATGGTGTGGTCTATAATCTGGTGTTCTATGGCATCTTGTTTGCGCTCGCTTGGGGTGGTTTTGCCATTGAGGCTGCGCTGCTTTGGTGGCTGCCGCGCCATGTCGCGCTGATCTACATTCGCTTCTTTCTAAGTTGGGCACCGCACCATCCAGGTCTTTCCGTGGGGCGTTACAAGGACACGCGCAGTTTCCGGTCTCACCTGGGAAATATCGGCTCCATGGGCATGCAGTATCACATCGTCCATCACCTCTATCCGCGCATTCCGCTCTACCGCACACCCAGGGCGTATTGGGACCTGAAGCCTATTCTTGAAGCGCGCGGATGTCATGTCAGTGAGCTGTAGGGCTCATTGAACTGCGGTGTTTTCAGTCTGGGCCCCTTGCAACCTTGAGCGACGCGAACAGTGAGGCCCTTGACGACGCTCCCTTGTTATTCAGCCATGATACACCCCCTATGGGGATGTTTAAGCGTGAACATAGCGGCTGACGCCAGAACAGGGGAAAGAGATGTTGATGTTATTGGGCTCGCTCTCGCGGGCATCCACGAAGCTGGTGCTGAGCTTTGTGCTCGTGATCGTGATCATGGTGCTGAGTTTTGCCTTTGCGCCGGGGCTGATCCGCGGTCTTCAGGACTGGATCGAAGCGCTCAATGAAATCCTGCGGACGCCGCCGATCCTGAATGACCAGGGGCTGATCCTCTATCGCACGTTGGTCAATGAGAATACCATCTTCGGCATTCTGCTGACCCTTTTGGCCCGTGCGATCATCGAAATGTGCGCCTGGGCGTTTGGCCAGGGCATGCAGGCCGCGCGGGGCGCTTCCCGGCCCTAGGCTTTCTGCAGGGCAGTGACTTCCCGGTCCAGGGCCTGGAGAAAATTGGAACGGTCTGCCTTGCTGAAAGGTGGTGGGCCGCCGGTCAGCCCCCCCACAACGGTGTCGCGCAGATCGGCCTTGATGGCGCGGGTGGCGATTGCCCCGCCGATACTGTCTGGCGTAAACGGTTTGCCGTTTGGCGCGAGCACCCGGGCGCCGGCCGCCAGCGCGCGTTCTGCCAATAGAATGTCGGCCGTGATCACGATCGATCGCGGACCGGCTTTTTCGGCAATCCAATCATCGGCGGCGTCGAACCCGTCCGACACCACGATGAGCTTCACCGTTTCGCTCACCGGCACACGAATGAAACTGTTGGCGACCACCCGAACGTCAAGTGCGCACCGCCGTGCCACACGATAGCACTCGTCTTTCACTGGACAGGCATCGGCATCGATGAGGAGGGTGACAGGAGCGGTCATTTAGCCCCGTGTGAGCTTTTTGAACTTCACGCGTTTGGGTTCGACGGCGTCGGCGCCGAGGCGGCGTTTTTTGTCTTCCAGATAGGCGCTGAAATCGCCTTCAAACCACTCCACATGGCTATCGCCCTCAAAGGCGAGGATGTGGGTGGCCATTCGGTCCAGGAACCAGCGATCGTGAGAGATGACGACGGCGCAGCCTGGGAAACCCTCAAGGCCTTCCTCCAGCGCCTGCAGGGTCTCCACATCAAGGTCGTTGGTCGGCTCATCCAGCAAGAGGAGGTTGCCACCGCGACGAAGCATCTTCGCCAGGTGTACCCGGTTGCGCTCTCCGCCCGACAGTTTGCCGACGGGTTTCTGCTGGTCGGATTTCTTGAAGTTGAACGCCGAAACATAAGCCCGCGAGTTGACCTCAACCCCGCCGAGATCCAGCACGTCGAGGCCTTCGGAGATTTCCTGCCAGACATTGTTTGTCGCGGTCAGCGTATCCCGGCTCTGGTCGACATAACCAAGCTTCACCGTTTCGCCGAGGCGCAGGGTGCCGGAATCGGGTTGCTCCTGCTCCAAGATCATTTTGAACAGCGTCGACTTACCGGCCCCGTTTGGGCCGATCACGCCGACAATCCCGCCAGGTGGGAGAGAGAAGCTCAG
>JBCCTK010000019.1:0-28401 GCA_039198685.1 Pseudomonadota bacterium
CGAGCCCGATGTCGACCGCGCCGTCGGCGTGAAGGCCTGCTGCGATGTCGTAAATCGCGGGGTCGCTGTTTATGATGGCAAGATCTATGTCGGCGTGATCGATGGACGATTGCAGGCGCTGGATGCTGCGACCGGAGCGCTTGTTTGGAGTACGGTCACGGTCGATCAGTCCAAGCCGTACACGATCACCGGAGCGCCCCGCGTGGTCGATGGTAAGGTTTTGATCGGAAATGGCGGGGCAGAGCTTGGTGTGCGCGGCTACCTGTCAGCCTATGATGCGGCGACCGGCAAACTTGTCTGGCGGTTCTACACTGTGCCCAACCCTGAAAAAGCGCCTGATAATGCCGCTTCAGATCCGATCTTTGCTGCCCTGGCCGATGAAACATGGGGGGATGGCGGCGATTGGACCCGTGATGGCGGCGGTGGAACCGTTTGGGATTCCATTGTCTACGACCACGTAAACGACCAGATCGTGTTTGGCGTGGGCAATGGGTCTCCCTGGAACCAGACGCTTCGCGACCCATCGGGGGGCGATAATCTGTTCTTGTCCTCGATCGTGGCCGTGGATGCCGATACCGGCGAATATAATTGGCACTTCCAGACCACGCCGGGCGACAATTGGGATTACACCGCCACCCAGACGATCATCCTGGCCGAATTGCCCGTGGGCGCAGATGGCGCACTACGGCGCGTGGCGATGCAAGCGCCCAAGAATGGTTTCTTCTACGTTGTGGATGTCGCGACAGGCGAGTTCATCTCAGGTGACGCCTTTGTGCCGGTGACCTGGGCTACGGGCTTGGATGAAAACGGCCGCCCGTTTGAAGTACCCGAAGCGCGCTATGGCTCAACACCGGTCCTGCAATTGCCCGGCGCCCTGGGCGCGCACAACTGGCATCCCATGGCCTTCAATCCGGATGAGGGCCTGGCTTACATACCGGCCCAGGAAATCCCCCAAGCCTATGGCTTGGACAATGGAGACCCCACCAAGTGGAATACCGGCGTGGACTTCTCAATCGGCGCTACTCCGGATCTGCCCCCAGGCACATTCGAAGCGCTCCGTGCGACGCTGAAGGGACGCCTGATCGCCTGGGACCCGGTTGCTCGCGCCCCGCGTTGGACAGTAGAGCATTCCAATGCTTGGAATGGTGGCGTGCTATCGACCGCGGGTGGCCTGGTTTTCCAAGGCCAGCTTGGCGGTGAGTTTTCCGCCTACAATGCCGCGACCGGTGAGAAGGTCTGGGACTATGACCTGAAATCTGGCGGCGCCTCTGGCCCCGGCACGTTCGAAGTCCAGGGCGAACAATACGTTACTATCACGACGGGATGGGGATCTGCTTACGCGCTTGTGGCAGGCTTGGCATTTGATGAGGCGGTCCCGCCGGCTGTCGGAAAGGTTGTGACTTTCAAGCTTGGTGGCAATCAGCTCATCGCCGATGCAAACCTTCCGCTGATTGAGCGCACACCCAAAGGGCCCGATTTTGGCAGCCAGGACTGGGTGGATGCTGGCACGATCCACTATGCGCGAAACTGCGCAGTGTGCCATGGCCAGTTGGCGGTCAGCTCCGGCGTTTTGCCGGACTTGCGATGGTCGGCAATCACGGCTGACGAATCGACTTGGGCATCTGTTGTCAACGATGGGACGCTAGCTGCCACGGGTATGGTGGCGTTTTCGGACGTGCTCTCGGCAGAAGAGGCCGAAACTATTCGAGCCTATGTGATGCGCCAGGCGCACAATGCCCAAATGGCGGTCGAGGATCCCGGCGGACAACCCTAGAGATACATTGTCTTTTAAAATATTTGACCCGCACACCCCCTGTCTGCGGATCTTTTTTTCGCTTATCCTGCATACGCAGCGTCGAGTTAGGAGCACGTCTCAATATGGCCATTGTCGGTTTCTTGATTGCAATTGCGACCGCCATCGGGGTCTGGCAGTGGCGTATGCAGCGGGCCGCCGAGGCCGCCCGAGAGTTAGAAGGTGTTGTCAAGACGGCTGCCAATCTGCCGCGCCGCTTCGCGTTCAAGCGCAAAATGGGAAAAGGCGGGTTGCAGCTTGTCGATGACCCGCGCGAGGCAGCAACCATACTGATGGTGGAAATGGCCCGCGCGGGTGGTGAAATGAGCCGGGAGACGCGGCAAGAAATCGAGACGGTGATTGTTTCCGACTTTGAATTGGAGACTGAAGATGCCGATGCTCTGATCGCCCATGCCCAGTGGGTGTTACGGGAGGCGCCGGTTGCCGATGCTGTTGTAATTCGTATGGCCAAGACCTTGATGCAGATGGACGCTATTGGTCCGAAAGAAATTGTCGACCTGGATGGCATGCTCGTCGCCATCAGCGAAGCAGAGGGCTTGCCCAACGCAGACCAACTTGGTCTTCTGCAAACCTTCCGAAATGCGACCGGTTTGCAGACCTGAGCCTGCCCCTTAGCAATCGTTTCATCAAGGCCAATGGACTTGGCCGGAACACGCCCTGATCCGTGTTTATATCAAGAAGGACCGTCCCCGCCATTGTGTTTGCGGTGTGACGCAGTAAACCCCGAACGACGATGTTGACGATTTCAAACCTCGACTTTCGGGTTGAAGCGCGCGCCCTTTTTGAGGGCGCGTCTGCAACCATTTCGAAGGGTTGGAAAGTCGGCCTGGTGGGGCGCAACGGTACCGGGAAGTCGACACTTCTGAGGCTCATTCGCGAGGATATAGAGGCCCCGAGCGCTGACAGTTCTATTCGCCTGAGCTCGGGTGCGCGGCTGGGTTGGGTGGCCCAGGAAGTGGCGCCCGGCGACGAGACCATCCTTGATATTGTGCTCGCTTGCGATGAAGAGCGCGCCGCCCTGATGGCGGAAGCCGATACCGCGACAGACCCGATGCGCATCGCCGATATTCATACGCGGCTTGTCGATATCGATGCCTGGTCGGCTGAAGCGCGCGCTGCGGAAGTGCTGATGGGGTTGGGGTTCAAGGACGCGGACCTGTCGCGATCCTCGCGCGAATTTTCTGGCGGTTGGCGCATGCGCGCGGCGATTGCCGGGGTGTTATTCGCCCAACCCGATCTCTTGTTGCTGGACGAGCCGACCAATTATCTCGACCTGGAAGGGGCGGCCTGGCTCGAAACTTATATCAAGCGCTATCCCCACACCGTGATCATTGTCTCCCACGACCGCGAATTGCTGAACCGCTGTGTTACCCACACTATGGCATTGGAGCATCGGCAACTCACCATCTGCCCCGGTGGCTATGATGACTGGCTGAAGTTACGGGCTTCCAAGGCGGCGCAATTGGAAAGCCAGCGGGCGAAGCAGGAGGCCGACCGCGCCCACTTACAGGCTTTCGTCGATCGGTTCCGGGCCAAGGCGTCAAAGGCGCGCCAGGCCCAATCGCGGGTGAAAATGCTAGAGCGGATGCAGGACATCACCGTGCCGATTGCAGAGCGCACCACGCCGTTTTCCTTCGCGGCGCCCGAAGGCAAGCTCGCCCCACCAATGCTGGAGCTGCAAAGCGCGTCGCTAGGCTATGGCGCGGATGCGGTCATCCTCGATGAGGTTGATTTACGCCTGGACCCGGATGACCGGATCGCGATTGTGGGCACGAACGGGCAGGGCAAAACTACGCTCGTCAAGTCTATTGCGGAGCGGTTACCACTCATGTCGGGCAAGCGTCTTGTGCCAAAAGCCGTGCGGATCGGATATTTCTCGCAGGACCAAATGGACGAACTCACGCTGGGCGAGACCGTGCTGGACCATGTCCGCCGAGCACTTCCAAGAGAGACCAGCATCGCCCAGCAAAGGGCAATGGCCGCCAGCATGGGCTTTTCCCACGAAAAGGTGGAAACAAAGGTCGACAAGCTGTCGGGTGGCGAAAAAGTGCGGCTGCTGCTTGGCCTGATGGCGATAGATAAGCCCCACGTCTTGATCCTCGATGAGCCGACGTCCCACCTCGATATCGATAGTCGTGAGGCTTTGATCTATGCGTTGAACGATTTTCAGGGCGCAGTTCTGCTGATCACCCATGATGTGTATCTGGCCGAAGCCACGGCCGACCAGCTTTGGTTGGTAAAGGACGGCAAGGCCCACCGCTACAACGGTGACTTGCAGGATTACCGTGCCCTAGTCTTGAGCGCAGACAGGGACACTACCGATCCAAAATCGAAGACAGGCACAACACCAAAGCGGGCCAAGACCAAGCAAACGATGGCGGTCGCTGCCGTGCCTCGCCTCGACAAGGCTGAGCAGCGAAAACGCGCCTCAGAGGCCCGTAAAGCGGCTGCGCCGCTGAAGAAAAAGGCCGATGACGCTGAGCGCCAGCGTGGCCGCGTCGCCAAACGAATCGAGGACATTGACCAAGACCTGTCGACACCCGGCCTGTCCTCAGCAGAGCTGCAGGATCTCATGCGTGACCGTGCAGCCCTGGTTGAGGATTTGGATCAGGCGGAACTCGACTGGCTGGAAGCCACCGAGGCCTATGAAGCGGCTCTATCGGCTTAGTTTCGATCCTTGACGTCTTCTTCCCGTGCGATTGCGCGGTCTTCATCGTTGAAGTTGACCTCAGCTTCTTCGCCCGTGCCATAGTCTCGAGCCTTGGTCGCCAGGCGTTGCATGGATTCCTGCATGGTGCCGGAACTCATGCCCATAACCTTGCTTTGCGCCACACCCACGCCTTCAGCATCGCTGAACTGGCCGAAATCCGCGCCCAGGAAGATGACTTCCCAGCCTTTCTCTTTGGCGCGGTCGAGCGCGGCGCGCGCGGTTTCTCGGGTAAACTCCTGGGAGGCATTCTCATGGCCATCGGTCATGATGACGATCACGGCGCGCTCTGGATTGTCTTCTTCCGCCATTGAGATTGTCCGCCCAATGGCATCGAACAAGGGTGTCATCCCACGGGGGCTAGCCTCGTTGGATGTGACCGCTTGCCATGCATCCGCGTTCGCGTTCCGGCGCAGCAGATCATACTGGAGCCCACCCTGGTGGTCGAATACGGCCAGGGTGATTTCGGTCTTCAGCGTATCTGGGGCTTCACCGTCACGTTCCTCGGAGACAGTCTTGGCATAGGCATTCACAGAGGTGAGCGCTTCGTCCCAGATGCCGGACATAGACCCGGTGCGATCGAGTAGAATATAGGAATGCATTTCGCGGTCCCCTTCCATTGGATTGGTTTCAAAGGGTGCGGCGCTGGCCAGTGTTGCTGGCATCAACGCTGCGGCAGCGATGGCGATCAGTGTGCGTTTCATGTGTATCTCCCTACAAGTGAGGGAATACTCGCGCGTGATTGGGGCGCCGCCGCGGCAAAGGCGGGATGATACTTAGGCGCGCAGGCCCGTAGCGTCAGATCGATTTTGACCAATCGAAAAGGGTGCGGGCCGATGTCACGACACTTTTGAACGCGTCGAGACCATGGCTGCCCCCATTGACGGCGGCGCGGGCGTCTCGCCAGTTTTCAGAGGCCCAGGCCCGTTCGATCCGCTCTTGCTTGTCCTTCATAAACGCCGCCAGGATCCGCGCGGCGACGTTTGGTTCGAGTGCTTTGTCAGGATCGTTTTCCAGGTCGATTCCGAGCCGATCACCGTACCGTTTATAATTGTCTTTGCCCGTAAGCTGAACAAAACCGCGGCCGCGATACTTGAAACCATCGCCTTCGGCATTGTTGCCGATATCTGTCCTGAAATCATACTTGGCAAAAGGGGCGCCGCCAGGGTCAGTATTGTACTTGGACTTGTCTTCGGCGATGGATTTGAAACTGGCGGTTTCGGCCATGATGGTGCCAAGGGCGGTTATGATGTGCGGCCAATCATCGAGGCCCTCTTCCTGCAGTGCATCGAGGACCAAGGGCAGGTAGCGCTCGACATTCTCGGCGGCTGTCGGGTGGAAAAGTCCGGCGACACGTGATGCCGGCACAGCCTGACGCAACACCTCCTTGCGCGATAGGGGCAGTGGGGTTGCTGGATCAGTGGGATCGCTGCTGCTGGTCTCCTCGTCGCCTTCATCCTGCAAGTCGCCATTCGTATTGAGGGGCGCGCTGCCATGTTCCAACCGGTCCAGTCTGGTCGGCGCACCGCGTGGATAGGCCTTGATGTTGCGCAACAGGTTCGCCGCCCAAACGGCTCCGCCATCGCTCGGGAATTGGCCCGCTTGCAAATCGCGCCATGCGGTGTCGGGCATCTGCACATGGGGAAAGTCGTAATCGGTTCCATCGCGGCGTGTGAGTACGTGGAGGCCTGAGCTGCGCGCGATGTCACGCATGGCCAGCCAGTCGCGCATATAATCATGGCGTCCAATCGTTCCTGTTTCCCAGCCACCAACCCCAGGCACGTCGAGGATAATGTCTGCTGCAAGGCCGTAATTGTGCATCGACTGCCAGGCGTCGGCATTGGTCACCTTCTGCTCGCCACTAAACAAATGCGCCTGGCGGTCGGGTTGGCGATAGGCTTCAAACAGTCGAAAGCGCAGATTCCGGCGCCGGCACGTCTCAAGCAAAGCCTGCACGCGTTCGAAGAATTTTGCGTGCAATTCGTTGACCTCTGCGCGGGCTTTCCAAACAGGCGTTAAGGGCTTCAGCTGGCGCAGGGCATAGCTCGAAACGCCATCGCGAGCCTGAGTGAGATCGCTTGATGGTGGTTTCGGTGAAGGGGCAGGCGCCACGGCGACGGTATTGGAGGCGCGTGCGCTGACAGCCTGCAAATGGTCCACAGCGCTATAGCCTTCCACGACACCGTTTGAAGAGAACGTGGCTTTGATGCGACGCCATTTGCCATTCCAGACCAACGGGTCGAGCGGTTCCACCACCATTCCGCTGGGCATGGCGGCAAGGCGATCTGCATTATTCACGGGGAAACGTCGAATATTCAGGCCGCTACGGGCAGTCACCTGGAGATTCTGAGCCACTTGCGCCCCCTGCCAAAAAGTTACTGAAACGTTGTCAGGACTGTGCCCCAATGCTTAAGTCAGGTCCAGTAGAGCGAAAATAGGGTGGGGAGACCCAAATGTCGTTGCTTCTCGCACTGGTCGGATTTGCAGCGGTTGTTGCTGTGTATTCCACAATTGTCTCTGTTCTTGTTGAAGGCGTGCACAAGGTGTTTGCCCTGCGCAGCGCAGGCATGTCTGAAATGCTGCGCAACTTCTATGACCAGAAGCTTGCCAACCTCCAGCCTGACGATACGCCGGCAGAACTGGGTGCGCCGACAGCAACGCGAAGTCATGTCGCTTCTCCCCAAAGCCGTGATTTTGCACTCAGCATGACGCGTCGGGCTGCGTCAGAGAACCTTCGTCCCTGGTACATTCGACGGTGGCCGATCGTCGGACAAATCCTGTCCTCAAGGGTCCAGAAGATGAGTACGCTGCAATTCGTAGAGCGCCTTGCAGAAACACCTGAGGGACAGGCCCTTGCAGGGCATGACAGGCCGCGCCTTCGCCGGGCGCTTACGGCTGCAGCCTATGAGTTTGAACGGATTGGTGAGGCCCAAACGGAGTATTTCAGGTCGCGGGCCAACATGGTGTCCGTGTTGGCCGGGATTACCGTGGCGTTCTTCGTCAACCTTGATGCGATCACGCTTTACAAGGAGCTTGCGACGAATGCGACGCTCTCGGCGCGCCTGGCGACACTCTCGGATACGGCGCGCTTCCAGCAGGCCCAGCAGTCTTTTGCTGCCGAGGATGGGGCGTCCGTCGCGGCCGTTTTCGATCAGTCGGACCTTGATGGCCTCAAGACCACTTTCCTCGATATGGGTGTGCCCGTGGGGCGCAAAATGTTCCCGCATTGTGAAAACTACAAAGCCGAAGTGCTAGAAAGCGTGTCCCCGGAAGACTACCGGGATGAGCGTTGTGGTCTGCCCAATCAGGAGAGCGTCAACGAAACCTGGCAACAAACCTATGAGCAATTTCTGGATGGGGCCGAGCCAGCATGGGGACAGTGGTTCCACTATCGCTGGAGCCGTATTGCAGCCATTGGGCAAAATCCCGGGACTTTTGGCATGTGGTTTCTTGGCGTGTTGATTGGCGGTGGTTTGTTAGGGCTGGGCGCACCGTTTTGGTTCAGGCTTTTCGCGCGGGGCGCGGCCATTGTGGCGCCCATGGCCCGGCTGACCCTGAGCGGGCCTGCGGGAAGCGCAAAACCCCAGGCGGAGGTGACCGCCAGTGTTCCGGCAGAAAAGCTCAGCGCTGTGCGTCGCCCCCTGGATCTGCGTCCTGCAGAGTTGGAGCGCGCCTACCTGACGGTTATTGGGCGGGGCACCGAAGTGGATCTTGGCGACGATGAATTGTTCGACGGGGATGGACGCGGTGCTACGGATCACCGGGATCCCCCGCCCGGCCGGGTTATAGGGACGTTGCCCCCAGAGGTGGCGCCCAGGGAATAGAGTATGAGTTGAGCCGTTCTGCGGCTGAAAAGGGAATCAGACATGCTGGCAGCCACGAGTATACTTGGGGTCGTACGGGCCGTGTTCGGCATGAGTCAGTCGGTCAAACAGTTTATCGACACCCGCGCCCAGTTACAGGATATGGCTGTGTTGATCCCCCAGGTGGCGCCCCGCAACCCCGAAGCGGTCGCAACGGCCCTCTTGTCCAACGACGATTTTTTTGGCCCTTCAGGCGTTTTCTCCGACGTTCGCCCGCGCTTTTCAGATGTCATAGACGCCGATGAGTTCAGCTATTTTATATCCGCCGATGCCGACGCGGGCCGTCGCTCTGATCTGATCGCCGAGATCTTGGGAGGCCTGTCAAAATCCGACGGGCTTTGGGATGAGCGTTTTGGTCCAGTGCCCAGTGATGTGCGCGGCGACATGAACGTTAAAGACCAATTCTACCTCCACGAAATCAAGAATTGGGAAAGTGCGGATTCGGCCCGCCGGGACCGAAACTCGATCCTGTTCTCAGCCATTCAACTCAGCTTCTCTGTTCTATCGGCAGGCAGTCACAAGCTCGGAGTCGGGCCCGATGCCCAGGGTGTGGTCGCCACATTGGCCTCCAGCCTCAACACCTATTTCGACACCCGCAAGGACCACTTCGTAGAAACAGCCTTTTCTGCTGGCATGCCAAAACGGATGCTCGACATGTTTATATCGACCAGTCTGGATATGGCCGCATCGCGCCCGGAGCTTTTCTCCGAAGAACAGCACGTCCAGAGCCTCGTATCGGCCGTGGCTGAACCCCTGCGCACGTTGAATGTTGAGAATGCCGGTCAAGACATGTCGACGCTGCAACGGTTCAATTCCGTGCGTCAAACTCTGCGCGGCCCCATCGCCATGGGTTTGTTGGAATCCCTGCACGAGAACCGCCGTTTGTTTTTCGACAATTATCCAGAGAAAACCGAAGCGGCGGGTGTGGTCACAGAAGCCCTGTTCCAAGGTGTGATCGACCAGGCCCAGGCTGCGCCGGATGACATACGCCAGGTCTTTGCGCCAGGATTTGTGCGCCGGAGTTTCCCGCTTGTTCTGCAGGCCGTGTCTGAGTCGCCGGAAGCTTTTGTGCGCGGCAAAGGCCAACATGTGGTCGGCGGCCAGGAGCTCTTGGGCTCAATTGTGTCCGCATTGCACACGCATCTCACGGTCGAAAAGAGCCCGAAACTGACCCAGTCGCTGTTTGAAATAGGGATGCAGATCACGCGAAAGCATGCGCGCACCTTTGTGGTGGATGAAGCGCGCCGGGAATTGGCAGCCTGGTCCACCAGTGTCCAAGCGAGCAATGCGACAGATACCGGAGACACAGAGCCATGGGCCGCTGTCGGAATACGCGTGGTGTCGCGCATCGCGAATGGGATGATTTCGCGGTATATGGAGCAAGGGATCTCCATGTCCGTTCTCCCCCTCGACGCTGACCTGGATTTTCTGCTGGAGGTTGTCGGCATGATCGCGGACCAGGCAGCCCAGACGCCGGGCATGATCCTGCCCAATGACGTAAATGACGAAGTGGTCCAGATTGCCGAAGGGATCGCTGCGTTCATCGCCAGCGAGCATGCGTCCCTACTGACACGCCACGATTGGAAACGGGTCTCTGCCAAGGCTGCGGATCTGGCCATGAAGAACCCCGGCGCCTTGTTCAGTCTCGATGCGTCGAACCCGCGAGAGCACTTGGCGGTGCAACTCATCACTCAGGTTCTGGGCGCGGCATCGACGAGCCTGCAGGACCAGGCGACCGGCGGACTTTCCCGACAGGGAGGGCGCTTGATGTTTGGTGAAACGCTTTCGCGCGCCTTGATGGCCACGCTGGAGACCGCGGTATCGAATGCCAAGCTTCTGGCCAGTCCACAATCTGTACCGGCGCTTATCAATTTCGTCGGGACGCTCAACGAAATGGCGGCCGACAACGACACTCTGGGTGGACGGAGTCTCTCAGCCGATGACTGGATCTACGCATTCCGTTGGTTCGCTTCCGAGGCGATTGCGGATCCTGGAACGCCGATCCCGGTCTCGAAAATTTCTGAAATCGTTTTAAGCGCCGAGCGCCGCGCTTTGGCCAGTAATGGTTCAGGGGCGCCTGAATCAGGCCTGTCTGCACCGCAGGACTTCGACCCCTCAGGTGCCACGAACTTCAGTCTCGCCGACGATGATGGACCGGTTATCAACCCCGTATTTCGCGATGGAGCCCTCGGATGACACACCGCTTGACCGGCCTGCTGGCCGCCACTTCACTTGCCCTGGCCGGTTGCGCCACGACCGGCACCAACCCCGTACTCAGCATCTTCAACCTGGCCGATAGCTATGATGACCGCCTTGAGGGACATGTTGAGGCCGCCATCGCTGCCGACAGCCCCGAGGCGCGCGCAGAGTCTGTCACGGCGATAGCGGGTGTGGCTGCCGACGCCAATGGCAAGGCCGACGCTGCCGTTAATGATGGCGATGCCCGCCTTGTCTGGTTGTCAATTGCCGCAAATGGATACGATCAAGCCGCTTTGCTAACGCCTGCTGGTATCGATGTTGTAAAGAGCTATCGGATGGAGGTCCTTGCCGCGACCTCGGGCCTTAGCGAAGCCTGCAGTGATGGCACCAGTGATGGCCGCCTGGGCTATCGCTGCGCCTCCGGGACGATGATCCAGGTACTCAACGGCAGCGAAACATCCCTGGCGGAATTTTCAGCCGCCATTGAGGGCGGAGACCTGGAAGCCGCCGCGCTGAGCGCGCAAGCCTATGGCGTGGCCGTTACCCAGGACTGGCCGACCTATCAGGATGCGATTTCTGAATATCCCCTTGGTGACCAGGATCTCTCGCCGATTTCCGAGCGCCAGATTGGCAATGCCTGCGCGTTCAACGGCGCGGCCCAGTCGGGCAGTCCAACTTGGCTGAATTCCATGCGAACCTTGGCCCAAGGTGGCGATGAAGACGCCAAATCGGCCCGTGACGCGTATGTATATGCAGCCGCCGATGTTGCCGAAGTCCTGGCTGTTGAACCGGCCGGCACGGCTTGTGAGATGGAAAGCGATGACCGCACACCGGCCTGCGCCGGTCAGTTTGAACGGGGCCTGACCTTCTTTTGCAACGAACAGTCTGGACGTTAACGCACCGGAGGGGACGCAGATATGGACGAGGGCGATGCACTCGGCGGGGACCGCGCAGGGGACGAACCGGTTTTCGAAGAAGCCCTCGCCACACGGCGTGATCTTGACGAAGCGGACATCATTCTCATCAGCCCGTTTGATTCCGATGCCCACAGGCAGGCTCAGGCGTTTCAGGAACGGGTTATCCTGCCGGCGATTGACCAGGCGCGGCGAGAACTCGATTATGATGTCAGTGTCGTGCCGCTTAATCGCCGATTGGCGGGCGCCGATGCTGATCTGGACATGGCCTATCGCGCCATGCATCTGGCAGAGCTCTGCATCGCCGATGTGACCGATTACGACCATCGCGCCTTAAGCTATCTCAGCATGCGGCTTGTTCTGTCCAAGGGTCCCGCGATCGCGATCGACCGAAACCAATATTACAAGCGCAGCGCCTATCCCCGGCCGATCGCAGATCTTGTCCTTTATGCCGGACAGGACGCCGACCAGGAAGCCGACATCCAGAGCAAGGTGAAGGAGCTGGTTTTAGACGCGATGCGCCAGGATGCAGATACCGAAAATATCAGTCCTGTTTTCCGAGAGCTCTCGGCCTTGTCGGTTGGTCTGCGCGGTTCCCAGCGCAAGGAAGGCAAGCCGCCGCAATATCATCATTACGTCCTCGACGGTGTGGAGAACGGTCCGCGTATTGCCATCGCCGTTGGCGACATCCGCAAGGTCGAGCGTGTCGATGTCTGGGTCAATCCCGAGAACACGCATCTCGAAATGGCCCGTGTATTTGACACATCAATCTCCGGGACCATTCGCCATTTGTCTGCCAATTGGTCAGGGGGCCGAAAGCGCAATGATGACTATATGCGTCGGCAGGTGGCGCAAAAGCTCCCAGCGGGGCCTGTTGAGCCCGGATTTGCTGAGCTTACCTCGACCAGTGGGGATTTGAAAAAAATAAATAAAGTCAAGGCTGTCGCCCATGTTGCCGCCGTCGAACTCAATGGGCGTGATCCTGGTGCAGGCTATCGCGCTGTCAGTGGGGATGAGATCGGCCGCTGTGTCACCGGCGTTCTCCAAGCCATGGATGCGCAAAACACGGCGCGGTTCCAAAAGTCACTCAGGAGCGTGATCATTCCTTTGATCGGATCGTATGCCTCGCCGCAGCGAGCCGAGCAGAACGCCATGCAAATGGTGCGCGCCATCGTAGACTATTTCAGCGGTGACCGGCTTGCGACATCGCAAATCCAGGCCGTTGCGTTGCTGGGTTACACCGATGAAGATGAAAGGCTGATCAAGAAAGCCTTTGCGAAAGTGACCACACGCGAGGGCGTGCCCGCCATGCGATCGCTTAATACGGACAGTTATAGGCTTGTCGGGGATAGCGACGATGTCCAGTGATGCGTCCCCAGATCCGGAGCGTTCGGCAAGATCTTCCGAAACCCGGCGCGGGAAACGACTCTCTGACCGGCTGACAAGTGTGGCGGCCTGGAATGCGATTTGGAATAATGATGAGCCTACGCGGTGGTCGGCCTTTACCAGCTATGTGAATATGATCCGCACGGCATGGCCTTTTCTGGTCGCCGTAATCTTTGTCCTGTTGATCGCGCTGGTGACAAGCCAGGGACGAGAGGCCCTGAAATATTCCGGAAGCCTTAATTATCCCGGCGGGTTTGTCCGCACGGTTTGCACCGGGCTTGCCTTATTCTTGTTTGGGGCCGCGCTCCACGAGACAACGCTGCGATCCATCAACGTTTATTATCCGTTCACAGACCGTGCACTGGACCAATTGTCAGCACGTCTGAGTTTCGCTCGATACCTGAGCTGGTCAGTGCCGTTTGGGATTGCCCTCTTCTATCTTCACAATTGGATAAACTACGACCTCGACCAGGAGTGGTGGTTGGGGTCTCTGCGCCAATGGGTGCTTCTGATTGCCGGCGCCAGCGTATTCTTGAGCGCGATCTATGATTTCACGGCGCCTGCCTGGCGCGAGTCCTGGAATCCGAACTGGCTGAAAGCCGCAGAACGGTGGGTCATTCGATATTTGAAGATCATGGTCTGGGTCGTGGTGTTCGCCTACACATTCAGCTTCATCGTTGGGCCAGTCCTGCAGACGGGTTTAGCGCTTTTACAGCCAGGGGAATTGGATTTTGGTGCAAGCGCCTTTTCGGGTTTTTGGTCGGCCTTGATCGCGCTCGTTGCAGTGATGGTCTGGACAAGTCTTGCGACGACGACGCTGTCGATGAAGCGATACTATTCCAACACCAACCAGTTTTTTGTGTTCCGCGAGTGGCGAAACGCGCTGGGAACATGCTTCACCGGCGCCTTGTTGGTTTTTCTGGTTGCCCTGGCGATCCGGCCAGGCGCCATTGCCGGTTATGTTGGACCGGTGGCCACACTACTGGCCACTGTCATGGCGATTGCAGGGTTTTTCGGTCAACTCGCCTATATGAATGCCAGGCGTCAGAGTATTCCAGCCCTTTTGGTCGTGTTGGGGCTGGCGGTTCTTTCTGGCACCATGGGCGCGTCCAACTACCACAATATTCAAGTACAGGCGCGAACGCCGATCGCTATCAGCAGCGGCGCGGCCAAGTCCACGGATATCCTCCCCGTCGTTGAGGCTGTTGATCGATGGCGCCTGGCCAACAATGATCCCACGGAGCCTGCAATCATCGTGCTGGCGGAAGGCGGCGGTATCCGGGCCGCCCTCCATACCGCAGCGATCATGGCTTGTTTGGATGCCAAGGACCCAAAATTCTATGGCAATGTGTTTGCCATGTCCGGTGTGTCGGGGGGCGCTGTCGGACTGGGCGCGTTCCTAAGTGCCAAAAGTGCTCCATGGGCAAGCCACGCCGGCGACCAGGAAGGGGTCGCCTGCGATTTTGCATTCGATGCCTCGCAAGCCCTGACACCGGAAACTGCAAGCCTGCCCACGGTCACGTCGGGATTCTTGCAGTCAGATTTCTTCTCACCGGTTCTGGCCGGTTTCATGCTTCGGGATTTTCCGTTGAACGTGACGCTCTGCACGGCCACGGTCATCCGCAAATCCCTTTGCAATCTGGACCTTGACCGGGCCAATGTCTTCGAGGCCTCGTTTCGCGGGGGCTTTCGCAATGCCATCGCCAAGGCGGGCATGGTCCAGCCCCGCAACGCTCCCGCGCTTGGTTTCTTGCAGGCCGTGGAAAGTTCCAGCCGAAACTCTCCTGCGCCGCCCATCGTCATCTTCAATACGTTCGATGTTCGATCCGGACAGCCTGCCATTGTCAGCAATATCCGATATGGTGACCCGCTTGGGGCTGGCACCCCGACAACCGATCCAGACTGGGCGGCAGCCTATTCCTATTGGAATGCGCTTGACGTGGTCTCCTCTGTCTCCGGGGGCGCAGCCTATCTCGACGTGGCGAGCGCCGCGCACATGTCGGCACGCTTTCCGCTGATCAGCCCGCCAGGCCGGCTCTGCCCAGACAATAAGGATTGCGACCGGATGGGCGCAGGCCCCTTTATCGATGGTGGTTATTACGACAATTCCGGCGCGGCTGGCGTGCAGTTGGCGGTCGAACAACTCAGACGTCTGTCCCCGGAAAAACCCATTGTGGTTTTGCATATTGTTTACCGAGGGTTGCCCGATGATCTACCCAAAGCGCGGCTCCCCGCGTTTTTTGACTTTGCCGTGCCGATGAATGGGGTGCTGAAGGCCCGTGGTGCACACGGCCAGGTGCCGATCGAGCAGCTATGCAGAACGATTGAAGGCGATGTGACGGTGGCTGATGAAGCTGACTCGGCATCCGGAAGCGTTTGCAATCGTCTCAATGCGTTCCTGGCCGAAGCCCCGGCGGCAGACGATGGGTGCTTTGAAGTTGCGCTACCTGATACGCCATCGCACTTCCGATGGCTGCGATCGCCGCTCCAGGCGAAGTATGGTGAGGTGTGTGATGGGCGGGTGCCCGAGGCCGCCGACGGATATATGGCCCAACAGGTTGTCTTGCCGCTGGGTTGGCTCTTGGGCGATGCAGGAGAGACCATATTGCGGCGCGTGGACCATCAGATCCCTGCTTTGCAAGCGCGCCTATGTCCCGGTGAACAAGGCGCGTGTTGGCCAGCCGCAAGTGTTTCCGGCCCGATTGGCATTGATCCTGGAGCCCAATAAAAAAACCCCCGACAGCCTGACAGGGGTCTTTGCACCGGTGCAGTGACAGTGAGCCTACATAAAGCCCTTGAACTTGTCCTTGAATTTGGACACGCGGCCACGGTCGGAAATGCGTGCGCCGCCACCGGTCCAGGCCGGATGCGTGGTCGGGTCAATATCCAGGACGAGACGGTCACCTTCCTTGCCGTAGGTCGAGCGGGTCTGGTATTCAGTGCCGTCATTCATCACGACCGTGATGAAGTGATAGTCTGGATGTCCTTCGGATTTCATCGTGTCTGCCTTCTGGAAACGCTAGGTGCGCGCGTTTGACCACGCGTAAAAATCAAGCGCGCCGAATACATGATCCACACGTGTTGATCAAGGCGGGGGCGTGTCCTTTCTAACCGCCGCCTTAGGAGGACCCATGGTGCGAGAGGTAGAAACCGCTGAAATCGACCGTCGCTCTGCCGTGGATACCCGCGCTGCGGCCGATGAGCGTCCCAAGGGCCGCAACCTGAAATCCCTCAGAATGCTTCTGCCCTATGCGCTTGAGCACAAACTGACGGTTGGGGCTGCCCTGGTTTTTCTGCTGATGGGCACGGTGATCTCACTGGTTATTCCGCTGCTGTTCGGCGGCGCCGTGGATGCGGGTTTTGGCGCGGCAGCCAATACCGACGCTGTCCTTGGCGCGATCAACCAGAATTTCCTGCTCGTCTTCCTGGCCGCTGTCGTGCTGGGAGGGGTCGGAGCCCTTCGTTTCTACTTCGTGTCGCGGTTTGGCGAGCGGATCGCGGCGGATCTGCGACGGGATCTCTATGGCCACATGTTGAACCTCAGCCCGCGCTACCACGCCAAGATGCGCTCTGGTGAGGCGGTATCGCGTCTGACGGCCGATGTGTCATTGATCGAAAACTTCCTCGGCTCCTCGATGTCCCTGGCAACCCGCACATCGCTGAATACGGTGGGGGCTTTGATGGCCATGCTTTGGGTCAACTGGCAGCTCGGTGGCATGCTCCTGGTGATTATTCCGGTGGCGATATTTCCCATCATGGCCGTTGGACGGCGGATCAGAAATCTCTCCAACAGAACACAATCGGCGCTTGCCGATGCCGGCGCTGAAGCGGCCGAAACCCTCGATGCTATCGAATTGGTGCAGGCCTATGGCCAAAGCCGCGCGCGGCTTACGCGGTTCGCAAGGGCTGTGGAAGACACGTTTGCAGCCGCTTTGCAGCGCAATACGGTCCGCGCCTGGATGATGCTCCTGATCTCGATCCTGGCCTTTGGCGGCATTACGCTGGTCCTCTGGCTAGGGGCCCGTGCCGTGGCCACCGGCGCCATGACAGGTGGGGATCTGACGGCCATGGTGCTTTACGCGCTCTATGCGGGGTCAGGATTTGGTATGCTGGGCGAGGTCTATGGCGAAGTGATGCGCGCGGCGGGCGCGGCGGACCGTGCTGCTGACGTGTTCAGCGCCCAGGCAGAAATCGAAAGCCCTGTTGATCCCGTCGCACTGCCCAGCCGGACCACGGGTGCGCTCACCTTCGATGATGTGACGTTTCGCTATGCAGCGGGGGAGGCCGCGGCCTTGGCAGGCTTTGCGCTGGACGTGGCGCCGGGCGAATTTGTTGCGCTGGTTGGCCCAAGCGGCGGCGGAAAAACCACCGTTTTTCGCCTGGCGCTGCGCTTGTTTGACCCAGAAGTGGGCGCGGTCCGGATCGATGGTGTTCCGGCTACTGCAAGCGACCTTGAGGACTGGCGACGCCAGTTCGCCTATGCGCCCCAGGAATCGGCCTTGTTTACGGGCAATGCGCGCGAAAACATCGGGTTTGGCGCGCTGGATGCGTCGGATCCAGCCCTGCTCAAGGCTGCGGATATGGCCGAAGCGAAGGACTTTCTTATGGAGAAGGGCGGGCTTGGTGCAGAACTTGGCCAGAAGGGCCGCGGCTTGTCGGGCGGGCAGCGTCAACGCGTGGCCCTGGCGCGCGCACTGGTGCGAGATGCTCCCGTGCTGCTACTGGATGAGGCCACAAGCGCCCTCGATAGTGAGAGCGAGGCAGCCGTGCAGCGTGCCATTGCCAAGGCAGCAGAGGGACGTACTACCCTGGTGATCGCCCACCGCCTTGCCACTGTGCGCCGGGCAGACAGGATTATTGTTATGGATGGCAGACGCATTGTCGAACAGGGAACCCATGACGCCTTGGTGGCGAAAGGTGGGCTTTATGCGCGTCTCGCGGAGCTTCAATTCACCAAAGCCTGACACGTCTTGCTTAGTCGGTTTCTGTAATCGCGCGGGTCGCCATGGTCTGGCAATCGATCGGCAGTCGCTCTGTTCGGCAGAAGTCGGGCCAGCGGTCTGTCTCGGCCCAATAGTCCAAAAGGCCATATCGATCCATCATGATCCAGAACCGCGGATCCTGCCTGAAGGGCGCCATGTCCGGATAGAAGTGGATGATGGTCTCATCGTAAACTGTGGAATCGGCACTTTGTTCGATCAACACCCAGGCCCGGTCGATCTCTCCCAGGGCCACGTACATCCGCATGGGCCAATGGTAGGCCACCCCAAGGCATGCGGCTTCCAAATCATCCACATCGCTTAGTTCGCCCAGCTTTAGACGCAAAAAGTCAGTATAGCACCGCTGGTATATCTCCGGGGCTAGATAATCGCCCAACTGGCGTTGCTCAAGCAAGTCAAGCGCGCTGCTTGGGTCGTCTTGCAGGAACACGCCCGCATGGAGACGACGCATGTGAAGCAGCCAAAGGTCCGGATCGATTTCTGAGGCCTTCGCAAACTCCCGCTCCATCGCCCCATAGTCTCCCATGGAGGCAAAAATCCAACCCGTTTGAGCCAGAAGCTCAGGGTCATTGGGATGGTTCGAAGCCGCTTTGTAGAACATGTCGGATGCCGCTGAAAATCGGCCAACGGACCGCAGAAAGTTCGAATAAAGTGTGTAGAACTCGTCTGGCATGGCCTGGGGTGCCGATGCGAGGCGCATATGGGTTTCCACGTCCAGGAGATCCTTTCCACCACTTTTTGACCATGCGATGGTCCCCGCTACAAAGCGTGCGAAGGGATGCTCTGGTTCTGTTTCAAGAATAGGTGCGATCAGTGAAGCGGATTGGCTGAAATAGGCTTCGCTGTCTTCGGGGTTTTCCTGGTGTTTCGCTTCAAGGACAAGTGCCCAGGCATGGAGGCTTGCGGCAAACGGATTGTCGGGATCAGCATCATAGATTGGCTGGGTGAATGTGAGCAGATCGCCCATTTTTGTGACATAGAGGCGTTCGCAGAATCGCGCATAAAGTGCCAGTGTTTCGGGCGGAGTTTCCCTGAAGTCCGGTCGCCAACGTGTCATACATCCCAACACGCCGGCCAGGCGTGTCGATACGGTCAAATCGAAGGCTTGTGACTCCTCGCCGGTCGGCTCAAACACTCGGGACCACAACAGAAGCTGGCTTGGGTGATCGACGAGGTTGAGCGTCACGCGGCGGTCTTCGCCGTCCATTTCGTCAACGCGAGTCGTGATGTCGAATTTCTGCCCATCGGCATTTCCCGCCTGCGCCAGCGTTGTGAACAGCCCGTTGGCAAGCAATTGGGCCGACATTTGCGCGCGCAAATTGCTTGCGAACCGTTCAACCGTCGGGTCGTCTGAGGCAATTTCAACCGGTGCAAGCCAAACCCGGTCAATCTCGACACTGACGGTTTGCATTTCGGGTTGGGCGCGCATGGCAAAGAGAAATGCCAGCGCTGCCAGAAGTCCTGCGCATCCCAGAACGCCAACACGAAGCCATGGCCAGTTTGTGCCTGTGGTTGTTTCACGCGCATGCGGAACGAGCGATCCTTGGGCTGAATCCAGGCGGTTATCTCGGAGTATTGTCTGGGCGGCTGGCTGGCACCCAATGGGTTCAACGGACAGTCTTAGGCGGTATCCCCGCTTCGGGATGGTCTCGATTGCGGGCCTGTTTTCGCCAGTGTCACGCAGTGACTTCCGGAGCACCGAAATGGCTCTACTAAGGCTATCATCGCCGCCATGTTCAATCTGCCAGACTTGCTCTATCAGCATCTCGCGCGCCACGACATCGCCAGCGTGTTCCGCCAACACGCAGAGGACATCCATGATGCGTGGTTCCAGATGTATTGTTTCGTCCACACCACGCAGCAGATTGCGCTGCGGATCGACGTGAACGCTGCCGAGCCGAAAAGCCCCTGGTGTCGCCTTGTATGAACCATCCACGTTCGAGATCCCCCGACTACACGAGTAGATTACCAGTGCAATGGGGCGTCACAAGGGCAAGCATAAAACGAAAAAGTCTATAAAAACATAGACATCAGATTTTCATAAGACGAAAATCAGGACACTTTCAGGTCTCCACAAGGACTGATGCGGTCGGGGTCGTCAGGGTGGCTTCACAGCACGAGACGCTGTGCACAACCCCATAGGGAGACACCCATGACCAACCTCATCAAAGCCCTTGTTGCGGGATCCGCCCTCATTGCCGTGGCTGGCACCGCCGCAGCCGAGCGCCCTGTCACGGCGGACTTCACCTATTCCGCCTTGGCGCCGGTTGAGACGACCTATGCCCGTTTTCAAGACACGGCCAAGGAAGCCTGCCGGGTGGACCGGCGCGCGGTTCGCCAAATGGGCGCACGTATGCGTATCGAACAGGCTTGCACCAGGGTCCTTTTGGCCAAGGCCGTTGCCGCAACAAAAAACCAAAACCTGATCGCTTTCCATGGAGAGCAGATCGGTGTCCCAGCTACTCGCCGCCAGTTGGCCGCCCTGACGCGCTAGTCAGCCGCCCAAAGGCTTTCCGAGTAGGAACTGCCAGACTTGGGGTGCTCTTTTGGGAGCACCCTTTTTTGCGCGCGGTCATTTGGGGCTCACTTTGCAGAGAGGACTTCACCGGCTGGTTCGGTTTCATCGACAACAGGGCGCACCTTCAGTCCAGTGATCTGGTTGCGTTTCCGTCGCAATATATCGAACTGGTATCCGTGGAAGACGAAGCATTGGCCTGATTCAGGGATCGTCTGGGCTTCGTGGATGACAAGCCCGGCAAGGGTGACGGCCCCTTCATCGGGAAGGTTCCATCCCTGGGCCCGGTTTAGATCACGAATGGGCACCCAACCATCCACATTTACGCTGCCATCGGGTTGGGGCCGAACACCTTGAACCGTGGCGTCATGTTCGTCTCGAATATCGCCCACGATTTCTTCCAGGATATCTTCCAGTGTCACAAGGCCCTGGAGCGCACCATACTCATCGACCACCAGGGCGAAGTGACTACGCCGGGAGAGAAACTGGTCTAATTGGTCTTGGACCGATGAGGTTTCGGGTATGAACCAGGGATCGCGAATGATCTCGTCAATCTCCAACTCATCGAGGTCGTTGCCCTGGGCCGCCATGGCGCGGAGCAGGTCTTTTGCATGCAGCACGCCTACGATTTCATCCGGGTTGCCGCGGTGGAGTGGCAACCGCGTATGGGGGCTTGCCAGGGCCTGCATCACCAATTCCCGGGGGCCCAGGTCCAGGTCGAGCATGTTGATGTTCTTGCGGTGGATCATGACGTCTTCGACCGTCAAGTCCTTCAGCTCAAGAGCGCCCACCAGCCTGTGTCGGTCTTCAGAGCCCATATCACCTTCGGAATGGGCAAAATCGACCACGCCGCGAATTTCTTCTTCGAACGGCACCACATCGCCAGCTTTGGCAATGCCAAGTGCGCGCAGCGTTGTGTTCACGATGGCTTGGATGCCGATCACGATCCACCCCACGGCGGCTTTTAGCCAACCGATCGGCTTTGCCACGCTGCGCGCCATCTCGTCAGGGCGGGTAATAGCGTAGGTTTTCGGCAGCACTTCTGCAAAGACAAGCACGAGTACAGTCATCAGACCTGTCGCCAGTGCCATAGCCAATCCGCCCTGGCCAAACAGCGAGATGAAAAGACTGGTCGCCAGGGCAGACGCCAGGATATTGACCAGATTGTTGCCCAGCAGGATCGCGCCGATGAGGCCCTCCTTGTCCTCAAGCAGTTTATTCACAGCGGCTGCCCGTGGGTCACCGTCTTTTTCCAGGGCATGCATGCGCGAGCGCGAGGCGGCTGTCAGTGAGGTTTCCGATCCCGAGAAGAAGCCGGAAAGGCTTAAGAGAAAAATGATGGCAACTGCCGTTCCGATGATCATGGTATATGGCCCCTAAGGCCTGGCCTCTTCTGTAAGGAAACGCTCGACGTCATTTAGGTTCGCGTCTGGGTGGATGAAAGCCTTGCCAATCCCCCGCGCCAGGATGAGCGGGACGGCATTGCCCCTGGCTTTTTTGTCCTGGCGCATATGTTGGACAAGATGATCGGGCGGATACGGGCCACCGGACAAGTTTGGCAAGCGTGTGACCAGACCCGACGCGTTCAGAACGGTTTCAGCGCGAGATGCATCTTCAATCCCCATCAAGCCGAGCCGCGCTGAATATCGCAAGGCGAGCGCCATGCCACAGCCCACGGCTTCTCCATGCAGGAGGGCAGGGCTATACCCGTTCTCGGCCTCCAGGGCATGGCCGAAAGTGTGCCCAAGATTCAGCAGCGCTCGAACGCCGCCTTCCCGTTCGTCCAAGGCGACAATATCAGCCTTGGCTTTGCACGAGCGCGCGATGGCTTCGCTCAAGGAGGCGGGCTCCAGCGCAGTGACCGAGGCGCCACAATGCTCCAACCATTCAAAGAATTCTGGGTCGCCGAGGAGGCCGTATTTAACGATTTCGGCATATCCTGCCGCGCGCTCGCGCTCAGGCAGGGTTGTGAGAAGTTCCGTATCGATTAGGACGTGGCGCGGTTGGTAAAAGGCACCGACGAGATTCTTGCCTTGGCGCGTATTGATCGCGGTCTTGCCACCGACGGAGCTGTCGACCTGGGCTAGAAGTGTGGTTGGGACTTGCACCAGGGCCATGCCGCGTTTCATGAGTGCTGCGGCCAAACCGGCCAGGTCCCCGACAACACCGCCGCCAAATGCAATCAAGACATCTGAGCGAGTCGCACCCGCTTCAATGAGCCAGTCCAATATTGCTTCCAGTTGCCTCCACGATTTCGAAGCTTCGCCAGCGGGAATCACTCTGCCATGGAGCTTGAAACCAACACTCGATAGCGCCTGTTCCATGCGTCCCATATGGAGCTTGGAGACGTTCTGATCAGTCAAAACAAAGGCCCTGGGGCTTTTCACGAGAGGCGCCAAGAATGACCCCAAAGCCCTGATCTGTCCCGGGCCAATCGTGATATCGTAGCTGCGCGGGCCGAGACCGACCTTCACAGTGCGCGGACTGCCTTGTGTGTCAGCCATGACCTGTCCATCCTTCGAGTGCCTTGATGATCGCCACCACAGTTTCATTGTGGGGGCCATCCACACTGGTCACGGATAAGTCGGCCTGACTGTAGATCGGTTCACGCTCTTCAAACAGCCGTGTCAGAACGCCTTTGGGATCCGGGGTCCTCAAAAGCGGCCGGGTATTGCGTTTGGACACGCGCTTCCAGGTTGTTTCCAGATCGGCGTTCAGCCAGACTGTCACGGCGCGGTCTCGCAGCATCGAGCGTGTATCCGGGTCAAGGTAGGCCCCGCCACCCGTTGCAAGGACGTGGGGGGCTTCGTCCAACAGACGCGAAAGAACCTTTCGCTCGCCACGGCGAAACTCGGCCTCACCATGGATTGAGAAGATATCCGCGATGGAAAGCCCCGCCGCTTTTTCGATTTCCAGGTCGCTGTCACAGAACTTTCGGCCGAGCCTGTCTGCAAGCCGGCGGCCAACAGTAGACTTTCCCGCGCCCATCAACCCCACAAGGGCGATCGTACGCGTTGCATAGGGCGCCTCATTGCTGCCCGGATTATCAAGCGAATTTGTGTCTGCGCCCATGGTCTTTTCGCGTGTCGCACTCCTCGTCTATATGGGGCGAGGGGATCGAGCAATGGAAGAGGCCGATTTTGCCAATTTGGCAGAATGGGGTTTCAGAGGAGTAATCGGGGCGTAGGCCATGAAGAAGTTTTTGTTTTTCCTTTTCGTCTTGTTGCTCGCGATTGGCGGCGCCGCTTTCTGGCTGGCTGGACAAGCCACAACAGACAGGCCCGAAGCGGGCGAAGTCCGTATTGAGGTCGAAGATGTTCTCTAGATTGAAAATTGTCACGGCGGCTGCTTTTGCGTTGGGCGGTTTCTGTCTAAATGCGACAGCCCAGGTGGAGGAGTTTGAGCTCGGCGGCCTGGGCGATATCGATCCGTTTGGCCGGGGTTATCTGGAGGCCGGCGAGACTGCGATGCCAACAAATATGTGGACCGCATCCCGCACGGAGGACCTGCTTCCCTTGATGCGCCAGGTGCGAACGCGTCAGTTGACCCCAGCCGAGCGTACGTTGCTCCGCCGCGTTGTGCTCTCTCCCGCCGCGCGGCCCGAGGGCGAGCGCGCCGAAGAAGTGCTCGGTGAGCGCGCCCGCATCCTTTACGAACTGGGCGAGGCCGATGCAGCCTCTGATCTTCTCGGTCGCCTTGAAGATAACCCACCCGGTCTCAACGCAGCTGAGCTCTCAATCGATCTCCAATTGGCACTCGGCAATGAGGCAACCGCCTGTCGCCAATTGGTGACGGAAACCCGCGAAGGCCAATTTTTCGCCAAGCTGCGTGCGGTCTGTGCCGTGCTTCAGAAGAATGCACCTGCCGCAGAACTCGCCGTGGAATTGGCACAGGCCCAAGGCGTAGAGGATGAGTGGTTCTTCGATGCGGTCTTTGCAGCTTCAATAGAAGCCCCAAGCGACCTTCCAGCTCGCTTTGACACTGGATTGAACCTGGCCCTGTCGACCGCACTCGGTCTGGAGCCTGCCACAAATGCTATCGCCACATCTCGGCCTGATCTGGCAGCCGCAATTGCTGGGCGATCGACGCTACCACTATCCATCCGTATCCCGGCCGCAGGTGTCGCCGCTGAAGCCGGTCTGTTGGGCGGTGAACCCCACCGGCGTCTTTATCAGGCCTTGGTGAGCCCAGAGGACTTTGAGGCCCAGCGCCCCATCGAATTGGCTGTTGCATCCTTCGAGGATGTTGACACCAGCCCTGAAGACCGGGCGCGCCGACTGTCCATGGCCCTGCAGACTTCGGCGGGCAATCCAGCGCGATTCGCTGCCGCCGCAAGGCTGTTCCATACGGATATCGACAGGGTTAGCCGCCTTCCCGATACTGCACGCCACGCGCCTATCTTCGCGCGCGCCAACATTGCCACCGGCCATCTCGGCAAGGCCGCCTCCTGGATTCGCACAACCGGCCTGCGCGATGCGCCTGAGCCAGACGCCTTCGACCTGGCTTTTCTAAGGTCTGTGCTGGTTCTGGCCGGTCACCGGCCCAGCGGCGATGATGCGCGCGCGATTGCCGAGGCCTTGGTTGTTTCCGCTGAAAGCTCTGATGAAAAGGCAAAGGCATCGCGCTTGTTTGCACTCTGGACAGCAATGGGCATTTCGCCGCCACCATCGGCGCGCGCCTTGATGGCGAGTGCCGAACGCGAAACAGGCGTGAGAGGCGATGAATGGCGCATGCTTGCAATTCGCGCCGCGGCAGAAGCGAACGCAGCCGGCGAAGTGGTCGTCTCGACATTGGGCCTTACCCTTGGAGATCCCACGGGCTTGGCCACGCCGGACCTGTTGGTCATTCTGGACAGTTTGAGCCAGATCGGCGCCTCGGATGCCAAAAAATTGCTCGCACTGGAGGCAAGCGGTTATTGGCGTTCGCCAAATTAGAGCCCTGTCTCTGACACAAAACTCCAGCGCTCAGGCGGCTCAAATTCAAGGGAAAGGGCTTTAGGGCTTTGGCCGAGACGCTTTTTCCTCATGCCCAGACTGGCCCTGCCGCGCCGCCAGCGCCTGGCCGACGGTGTCGAGTGCAATGCCGCGAGCCCTTAGGGCGACCATAAGATGGTAAAGCAGATCGGCCGCCTCACCTGCGACCGCGTCGTCGGTCTCGGAAACAAGGGCCAGTGCCAGTTCGACGGCTTCCTCGCCGAGTTTCTTTGCGCATTTGTGCGAGCCTTTGTTGAGAAGTTTGGCCGTGTAGGATGCCTCCGGGTCGGTGCCGGCGCGGGCATCAATGGTCTGGGCCAGATGGTCCAATGCGGCGAAGAACTCTCCAGGTGATCCAAGTGGCTTTCCAGTTTCGCTCATGTGCGTTCCTCCTGAACCTTGCGTACAGGTGCACCGGCCCGGGCAAGGGCGTTGCGCGCGTCGGCCAGACTGACCTCGCCGAAGTGAAAGATCGACGCAGCCAGAACGGCGCTTGCGCCACCGGCCAACACCGCCGGGGCGAAATCGTCTGCTGAGCCCGCCCCGCCGGATGCGATCACTGGAATGTTCACTGCTGCCGTGATGGCTTTGAGCATGTCTATGTCGAAGCCGGATTTGGTGCCGTCCTTGTCCATGCTCGTCAGCAGGATTTCACCCGCACCCAAGGCTTCAGACTGACTGGCGTGGTCGACGGCATCGACCCCTGCAGAGTTTCTTCCCCCGTGGGTGTAAACGGTATATCCGCCGCCTTCCTTGCGCGCATCAATGGCGACGACCACGCATTGGCGACCCACACGTGTTGCACAAGCGGCTATGACATCCGGATTGGCCACGGCAGCGGAATTAATGGCCACCTTGTCGGCCCCGGCACGCAATAGGGTGACCATGTCATCTGGCGTGCGAACCCCTCCACCCACGGTCAGCGGCATGAAACACTGCTCGGCCGTGCGCGTGACGACGTCCAGCATCGTGCCGCGGCCCTCGTGGCTTGCGGTGATGTCCAGGAAACACAATTCGTCGGCACCCGCCGCATCATAGGCCTTAGCCAATTCCACCGGGTCGCCTGCGTCACGCAAGTCAACGAAATTCACGCCCTTGACGGTGCGTCCATCCTTAACGTCCAGGCAGGGAATAATCCGGGTCTTCAGCATGGAGCGAGCCTGTAAGCGATACGGTCAAACTTGGAAAGGGTAAGGCAGTTGCACAGGAGTGGATCAGAGCGTAAGCCGCGCGAATGCAAACCGTCGCCCTCATCGACTACGAGTCAGGCAATGTCCATTCTGCCAAGCGGGCCCTTGTGGAGGCAGCCCGACTGGCAGGCATAGAGACACATGTCGTCCTCACCGCTGACCCGGATGCCATTGCGCGGGCAGACCGGGTCGTTCTGCCCGGGGTGGGCCACTTCGCCCAGTGCAAGGCGGCACTTGCGGCAAGGGATGGCGTCATTGGGGCCATGGAACAGGCCATTTTCAACAAAGCGACGCCGTTTCTCGGTATTTGCGTCGGGATGCAACTGCTTGCGGACTTCAGCCTGGAGGACGGTGAAGTGCGTGGTTTGGGTTGGGTCCACGGTGCGGTCCAGGCGATTGACCCAGGGCCGGGTCACCGCATTCCCCACATGGGCTGGAACCTTCTGGAGCTGCGCGGTGAACACCATGTGCTGGGCGGGCTCGATAAAGAGCCTCACGCTTATTTCGTGCACTCCTACGCCCTTTCACCGGAAAATGAAAACCACATTGTTGCCCTTTGTGAATATGGCCGCCCCATCGTCGCAGCCGTGGCACGCGACACCATTTTCGGCACGCAATTCCATCCTGAAAAAAGCCAGGGTGTCGGTTTGAAACTGCTGACGAATTTCCTGACCTGGACGCCCTAGATGAGTTTTACACTTTATCCGGCCATAGACCTGAAGGATGGCGCCTGCGTACGCTTGATCCGCGGTGAAATGGACCAGGCTACAGCGTTCAACGACGATCCCGCCGATCAAGCGGCACAGTTTGCCGCCATGGGATTTGATCATCTTCATGTGGTTGACTTGAACGGCGCCTTTGCAGGCGCAAGCGCCAATGGCGAGGCCGTGCGCGCGATCCTGTCTGCGACGGATGTGCCTGTCCAACTCGGCGGCGGTATTCGATCCCGAGCCCAGATTGAAGCCTGGCTTGATGCGGGTGTCTCCAGGGTTATTCTCGGGACCGTGGCTGTGCGCGATCCCGATCTCGTGCGGACCGCCGCGCGGGACCTGCCGGGCCGTGTGGTGGTCGGCATAGACGCGAAGGATGGTTACGTCGCCGTTGAAGGTTGGGCTGAGACCTCTGATATGAAAGCCGTTGACCTTGCCAAGGCATTTGAAGGGTGTGGTGTGGCGGCAATCATCGCGACCGATATTGGGCGCGATGGGATGAAAACAGGTGTCAATGTCCCGTTTACGCGGGATTTGGCAGCCGCGGTCTCCATTCCGGTCATTGCCAGTGGCGGTGTTGCCAGCGTGAGTGACATTGCGGCCCTGCGATCAGCGGGGGGGCTGCGCCCCATATCCGGCTCGATCCTTGGCCGGGCCCTTTATGACGGTGACATCGACCCTGCCGCTGCGCTCGGCGCAGCGCGCGCTTAAACGGCCAGTTGCGCCCACTGGCCGGTGATCGCATAGGTCGCGCCGGGTGTTTGGATGTTCACGAACAGGGTGGATCCATCGGGCGACCAGCACGCGCCGGCAAACTCCCCACCATCCGGGTGGGGGTTTTCGGCGATCGTGTAGAGGCGGCCATCCGGGGTCAGTCCATGGACACGGCAAGCCCGGTTCGCATCTTCGCAAATCGTCAAATGGCCCCATGGAGAGGCGACAATATTATCGCAGTAGTCCAGGTCTGATGCTGTCTGGCTCTCATAGTGCAGCGTCAGGATTCCGGGGGTTTCGGCTTCGCGCGCTGTCCCTTCATACGGGCTGGGCGTGTAGCGCCAGATCTGGCCAACCCTGGCGGCGCCGCCATTGGTGCAGGCAAAATATGCCGATGGGCCATCCTGCTGGATCGCC
>JBCCTK010000020.1:0-28328 GCA_039198685.1 Pseudomonadota bacterium
CATGGCTGAAAGCGCTCCCTTGAACTGTGTGATTTTCTGGCGATTTACTCCCTATGATTGGAGTGGCCAATGACTAACGCAAGGGAAATCGCCGAAGAAGCCGGCAAGCCTGAAAGAGCAAGTTTGCCGATTGCCGTGGAGAGGAATTCAAGAACGACGCGGCGTCGGTTTCTGCCGAAATTCCTCAGTGTTGCGGGCCGGATTCCGTTCGCCGATGATCTGGCCGCAGCCTATTATGCTGCCATGGACCCGGCCACACCGCGGAAAGCAAAAGGCGTCCTCTGGGCCGCGCTTGCCTATTTCGTTCTGCCGACTGATGTCTTGCCAGACTTTGTGGCAGCCTTGGGCTTCACCGACGATGCGACCGTATTGGCCACGGCCCTCGGCATAGTCGGGACCCATGTTCAAGAGCCTCACAAACGAGCAGCGCGGCGCCTTCTTCGGATACCTGAACCGCCGATGGACGTGAACCCTTCGCCTACTTCAGATGGGCCAGAAACGACACGGTGAAAGGGGGGTCGGGTGTATTGCCGGGCATGGTGCCCTGTGGCTTCACGCAAATGAACGTCAGCAGGGGATCGTAGATCCCAAAAGGCGGTGAATACGCGCATTGTTACATGTCCGTTGGCCGCACCAGGCTGTCGGAGAGGCCAATATCTGTCGTGGGAACCACGGTTTGGTTCGTGCCTGTCTGCTCGAAATAAATCGGCCCTGTTGCTGGACCCCCGTCGTCCATGTCACCTGTAAAAAAGCGCACCTCTTTCGGAATGGCATCTACACGGAACAATGACCCGTCGTCTGGGGATGTCGATCCGCGGTTCGTCACTGTGAGGGCGTAGACCACATCCTCACCTCTACGACCATGACTCCCAACGTCTCGTTGAGCCGTGTCGAGTTGATCACGACTTGGGCGATCCGGATCGGATAACTGAAACTTGTAGAAAGCACTACGGGCTCCAGGCGCGATTGTTGCCAGCCCTCGGCGTCGCCACTGGTGTTATCACAGAGAACGGTGAGTGCCGCATACTTCATGCCGCCGGGTAGCGTGAAAACGCCGGTCTCCGAAACAACGCAGCAGAACGTTGAAGGTGTAACTACAGACCTGTGCTGGAACTGTTGGACACGGATGCGGAGGTTTAATGAGGATTAGAGATCTACGCTTACGGTTGCGTGGAAAAGGGGGCGGCGGCGGCCTAACGAAACCTTGCTCAGACTGCATTTGAGCCAGCATTCAATTTGCCTAACGTTTCATCAATCCTGCGGCTTTCAGTGTTTTGCCAGCGCGCAAGACCCGGGCAAGTTTATGCTCGGAAGATCTATCGCCCTTGTTGCTGTCGGGATGAAACCGGCGGACGTAGTCGCTGTAGCGTTCGCGGATCTGGACCGATGTGGCTTCTGCCTCTAGGTCAAGCTCATTCAGCGCTCGGATCTGAAGCCGTGTCCGGCCTCTCTGCGGCGATGTGTCGGGCGAAGAAGGTGCTTTGCCATCGTCGAATATTTCAGCACCCCGCCACCGCCGCTTGTCATGCATTTGGGCAGCTTTTTTGCCGCCAGCTGGACCTGTGCCGAAGCGCCACGTCTGCTTGTGCCCATAGCGCGCAGCTTCTTCGAAGGCCTTGACTTCAGCTTCCGTCATATTGTCGAAGAAATTGAAACTGCGATTATACTCACCCGCGTGCCGTTGGCAGAACCAATGGTGGCCGCGTGCGTTGCGTTTTGGAGCCTTGTATTCACCGGCCAAATCGCATCCCTTGTGCTCGCACACACGGGTTTTTGTCGCTTTTTCCCGAGAAACATCGTCTGCCGGAGGCTTAACACGAATATCTCGAAATTTCACTCGATATGGAAAGTCGTCGTCCATGGCTCGATATAATAGCTACGATCCTTTAGGAGACCAGAATTGACAAACAGAACAGACAGGATTCGTGAAAAGCTTGAAGACGCCTTTACACCGGAAATCCTGGAAATTACCGATGATTCTGCCCGTCATGCGGGGCATGCAGGCGCGGCGCCGGGTGGGGAAACACACTATAATGTGACGATTGTGTCGCAGGCTTTCGATGGATTATCGCGAGTCCAGGTCCAACGCACAATTCACATGGTGCTGGCACAGGAGTTTGAAACAGGCCTCCACGCTCTGAGCCTGAAGGCAAGCAGTCCGTCATCTTCAGCTGACCCATCGCAGGCGAAAGGCTGATCACGCTAGCGGATCCGCGCGCGAAAACGGATTGAGAATTCCGGGTCAGGGTCGCCAAAATTCATAGCGCCCTTCGGGTTGATGCAGATATGAGTCACCGCCGGATCGTATCCTGAATTTGGGGTGTATGTGCAACTGGCGAAATCGGTTGGCCGTGTGCTTGAATTTGAAAACGCCACGTCGGTCGCCTCAGTAAAGAACAGATTGGTGTTTGTTTCAGACCAACCGATTATCTGTCCGCCGAACTCCGGCGTTGCCCCAAAGAAAAGTTCGACCTCCTCAGGAATGGCATCAATCAGGTCGATTGAGTTGGCATCAACGACACCTCCGCCGGTATTTGATACGGTGATCGTATAGATGACGTCCGATCCAGGAAGCGCAAAGATGCCAGCATTCGTGGGGTCATAGACTTCAACATCCTTACGCCCTGTGAGCTCTCCGCCTAGGCCGCAAATCTGTGAATAGGCTAAGCCAGCAACCCAGAGAGACCCTGAATTCCTAGAAAATTCGATGAAGCGCGCACCATCGGCTGGAACCGTGACCCCAAGCGTCTGGGCGACATCGTTCGGCCCAGCATTGAACGTCGCCACATTTGTATACGCCGTACCGTCATCCGACAGGGCAATGTCATAATTTGCCTGGTTGTTGTTGCGCGCCAGCCTGATCTCGATCGTTGCGCCTTCGGGGACTGTATCGGTCATGTCCAGGCGCAATGTCGGCTCTGTGCTCGTCAAGCGCGCCGAATTGCTGTCCGTCGTCGTGGTGCCCGCGGCTTCTGGCGTGCCGAGCGCTTGCGAGCTGTTAAAGGCCGTCTCAACGACTATATCGGCATTGCCCGATTGCGAAACAACGACTTCGCCAGCCGGACAGCTGCCGGGTCCGCCAGACCCTGCGATGCTAATCGCGTAGTCTTCAACTTCGCCATCAGAGGCCTCACCTGTATCCGGTGCGAGGTTTGAATCGCTGGAGTATCTGAATCGGACAAAAGTCTGCCCCGTTGCGGCTGTTGCGGGCACATTTGCCGCAAAGACTATTGTGCCGTTCACCAAACCATCCAAGTCGCCGGCTCCGCCGTCTTGCAGATTGGTGGCGACCTGGTCTCCTGACGTCGTGAAAGTGCCGTCTGCTCCCCAATCGATCCAAGCTTGAAGTTGTCCACTGGGGTCAGTCACGTCCACAGACAGAATTGATGTGACGCCCTGTGTGAAACTGGGCGCCGAAAACGCGTCATCCAAATCCCCAGCCGCGTTGGCGTCGTTAAAGCCTCCGGCTTCTGAGGTCCTGGTGCTGCCCAAGAGCAGACTGGACGTGATATTGTGTTCCGGATCGCCATAACTGGCCGGGGCGTCTGCGTGGTCCTGGTTAAAAATGCCGCTAATCAACTCAATGAATACACCAGTGTCGAACTGGGCATCCGTGTCATCGGCAACCACAAATTTGACCCGATACGTGCCACCTGGAGTGAGCCCGCGACTCTCAGCCGTCAGCCTTGTTGTGATACCATTGAATTCGGTGACGACTGGAAAAGGCCCTGCTGGCGGGTCCGGCTGACAGGTGCCTGGAAGGGCGGTTGTGTGACCATTGTTTATATAAAAGGCCGACTGGGAAAGATCTTCCGGCGACGCATCGTTTGCGCACCCGACAATACCCGTATTGATCGTATTAATTCGGACATTTCCACCGAGGGGTGCCTGGGCGATGTTCTGCGTTCCGGCAATGCCGGGCCCAGACACGAAAAAGGCGAACACGTCATTGAATTGCGATCCAACATAGTCTGGATACTCATCGGAGCCGAACTGATAGTTGATCGACAAACCCGTTACAAACGGATCGAGGGTCGCATCGAATTCGAAAATTGCAACATTGTTATTGGCCGATGGATCGATCGCGACGATATCAGGATCGTTAAACTGGGTCGCAGGGCCTTGGGAAATGTTGGCCTCGCTATTTGACGTGAGCGCTTCGGCCACGGTTCCCGTCGAGATCACGATACCCCTGTCAATCTGGAGCCCGGCGCCCAATATACCGTTTGAGAACAAGCCGAAAGCCTCTGGCGTTGTCGATGTGTTCGCCGCTGGGATATCAGGATTGGAGAGGCTGATGCCGGGACCATCCACCCGGTTCATTAATTGAGTTGCGTCGGCACTGCCATCATCAAGGGTTGCCTGCCCGAATGCCTCGAGGGCAAGGAGGGGGCTCAGCGCCGACGCCGCGGCCAGGATGACAGACACTCGGCAAAAAAAGGGGTACATCGGCTCGCGACTGCCCTCTCAACAATACCTCGCGCGATCGGCAAAGGAGCCGTCGCGGCTGAGGTTCAAACACAAAAGCAGTGTAATGATGCCGTAACCGGTGTGGACAACTCGTTAACTTCGCAGAAAAGATCTGGTCAGGTTGCGTCTAAAGCGCCGAGCGCCTTTCCAACAACGACTGCGCAGTCTTGTATCGCATCGCGCACCTGGGTTGAGACCGCTGTTAGATTCATGAAGCCGTGCACCATACCGGGATGATCGCGAATTGTGACGGGAACCCCAAAATTCGCCAGTTTATCTGCGTAGGCGCGTCCTTCGTGTTGCAGTGGGTCCCAGCCGCAAAGCACAAAGTGAGCGGGCGGAAGACCTCGGAAATCATCTTCAGCTGCAAACAATGGAGAAACGCGAGGATCCATACGATCAGCCTCATCCGCAAGATAGGCATCTCGAAAATAATCGAACAAGTTTTGCGAGATAAAAAAGCCGCCTTGCTGGAAGTTCAGCTTCGCCGTTCGGATGTCGAAAAACTGGACCAGGGGATAAAGTAGCAATTGGAAGGCGGGCATAGGGCCGCCTGTCCGATTCATTTGCTGGCAGACAAACGTTGCCAGATTGCCGCCCGCGCTGTCGCCCGCCACCGCAATCCGCTCTGGATCAAAATTCAGGTGGTCCACGTGGCCGATGACCCACGTCCATGCCGCTTCTGCGTCGTCATGGGCAGCAGGAAATTGGTGTTCGGGTGCAAGACGGTAGTCGATCGAGAGTACACGGCATCGGGCACCATGGGCCAGGCGGCGGCAAATCATATCGTGGCTATCGAGGTCGCCAAGCACAAAACCACCACCATGGAAGAAGACAATCGCCGGGCCGGGGCCGATACCGGCCGCCAGGGGCACATAGAGCCGCGCCTTCAGCGTACCGTCCGCCCCCTCGACGGGGAGATGTGAGACCTCCGCCAATTGCGGCGAATCGGTCTCGATCGAGCGGCTTGCGCGGTAAAAGCTCTTGCGCAGCCTATCTGTCGTCTGGACCCAGTCGAGCCCCGCGAAGTCGGGAACGTTGACCTCTGGCAATTTGATCTGGTCCAGGAATGCTCGGAGAGTCTGCTCTATCATTATAGAATGATGGCCCTGAAGGCCTCCCAGGCCAAGGGGCTAAACCATTACCCTCTAAATACTGTAAGCTAGAACGCGTAATTCTTCGCCTCGCGCAAACCCTCCCGGACTTCGGGCAAATCGAAGATTGAGGCCCACGCTCTTGCTTTTGTGCCATCTGGGAGCGCCCTGACTTCACGCAGCACTTTTGCACCCATCTCGCAGAAGTTCATACTCGCCAGTGCGTTCTCCTGGCTGCCGGCCATGGCCAGATCGACGAATGCTGGATCGGACATGAAGCTGATCATGAGTGTTTGGAAGGCTGCTTCGTCCTGGGGTGTAAGTTTGCCATGGCGCTGTGGATTGGATCGTGCACGCACTGTCATCTCGAGGAGGTCAGCCTGGAAAGAGACCGCGATGGCGTGCGCAGTTTCCATGGTGAGGCCTGCTTTTTCAATTAAGCGTTTGGCCTCGCGTTCCGCTTGCCTTGGGCCTAGGTGTTCAAAATCGGCATATGTCGATCCCATACAAAGTGCATTTCCAGACCTATGTGCCGCATTGAGCGCGCGCGACGCTGACTCAAGCATGCGGTTGATATCGGTTGAAGAGATCCTGGCCAGGTGTTCAACATTTTCGATCATGGCGCGACCGATGGATTCACTCAGGACTTCAATCTCCGCCTCGCGGTTGCGCGCTTTGACAATGCCCATCTCCAACACCGAATATTCCTCGGCATCCAGTTGTGCGAGAGCGCCTAACAGGCGTTGCTCATCGCGTGATGGAAAGGCTTGAGCGAGCGGGGACTCGCCGGAAACGTTCACTTGTACAGGGAGCGATGAGCCCGCAGATGAGTCTGAACTCAGCCATCCGGTCCCGAACCACGCGACAGCGAATGCGATCCCGACCACAACGACCGTGACAATGCCAAAGATCAGATTGGCGTTGTCAACGCTTGAACTGCGCGCGTCATACATGTGTGAACTCCGGAAAACTACAGCGTCAACACACTAACTCAGCTTCTTTTCTTAACCGTTACTGACAAGAGAGATTGTTTACTAGCCGACGCGTCTTTCCTGATCGGCCCAATATGGTTCTCGCAGATCTTTTCGTAGGATCTTGCCCGATGGATTGCGCGGAAGGCTTTCGGCAAAATCAACCGATTTCGGGGTTTTATAGCCCGCTATCCGCTCTTTTGCGAAGGCGATTACATCTTCCGGGGTTGGTGCTTCACCGGGCTTTGCCACGATGATCGCCTTTACGGCCTCGCCCCATTTTTCATCTGGAACGCCAATGACGGCAACGTCTGCAACGCCGGGATGACCGAAAATCGCATTCTCGACTTCGGCTGGGTATATGTTTTCGCCGCCTGAAACGATCATGTCCTTGACCCGGTCATGAATGTAGAGAAACCCGTCCTCATCAAAGTATCCCGCATCCCCTGTGTAGAAGAAGCCGTTCTGAATGGCTTCATTCGTTGCATCCTCGCGATGCCAGTAGCCCTTCATCACAAAATCAGACCCGATAACGATTTCGCCCACATCGCCTGTCGGCACATCCTTGCCCTGCGGGTCTACACACCGCACCACCGTGCCGGGCCACGGCACACCACAGCTGCGCAGTTTCCCCCAGGCTGGATTATGAGCTTCAGGTGGTAAGAAGGTGCCGCCGGCTGCTGTCTCCGTCAGTCCGTAGAGTTGCGTAAACCGGGCGCCCATGATGTCGACCGCGTTGCGAAGAAGATCTTCAGCGATCGGCGAAGCGCCATAGAAAACTTGCTTCAGGCTGGAGAAATCACGGTCGCGAACACCGTGCACCTGGGTCAGCATGAGAATAACGGCTGGCACCCAGAATGCGTGGGCGACGCGGTGCTGCTCTATTACATCGAGGATCTGCGCGGGGTCGATTTCGCGCAGGATGACGGCCTTGGCCCCCTGCAGAGTGGATAGAAGGCCGACGTTCACACCGCCCACGTGGAACAATGGCATGATATTCATCACGACTTCACCCGGCAAATAACTCGCCCATTCCAGTTCCGCCGCTTGGACAAAAAGCGCCATGTAATTGGCGTCGGTTAGCTGAACGCCCTTGGGCAAACCCGTGGTCCCCGACGTATATAATTGGAGAACATCATCTTCCGGTTCGATAGCCAGTTTCGGGTCGGTTGCATTTTGGGCGCCCCGCCAGGTCGTGTAAGCTGGCCACGCGCCCCATTCCTGATCAAGGCTCACAATCATCCGCAAGTCAGGACAATCATTCATGATTTGCGCGACGACCTGATGGAACTCTTTGGCGACAAAGAGCACAGAAATCTTAGCATCGGCGATGATGAATTGAAGTTCCGGGGCGGCCAAACGATTGTTGATGCCCGTCAGCGCCATACGTGCTTTTGCGGCGCCAAACACCAGTTCGTAGAATATGTCGGTGTTCTTTCCGAGATAACCAATTCTGTCCTGGGTCGCCGCTCCGGCGGCGATGAGGCCGTTTGCCACTTGGTTGGCGCGGGCGTCCAACGCAGCGAAACTTGTTTCCTTTCCTTCAAACCAGAGCGCAGTTTCGCTGCCCCTAATCCGAGCCTGCTCGCGCGGGATATCGGCCACGTGGCGAATCGTCGTCAGGTCAATCATCTAGCGGCGTCTCCTCAGCCCTTGCAACCACACATGTTGAGTTTCGTCAGGTTATCTAGCGTCTAGCTTGAGCAGGCAAGACTCGCCAAGCTGCAATGCAGACGCCAAATTCGACGGGTGAACTCAAGCCAAACCAGAGGGAGATCAGAATGAACGGCTTTTCCACGCGTGCGATCCACGCCGGCGCAGCGCCCGATCCTGTAACCGGGTCCCGAGCCCAACCAATTCACCAGACATCCTCATTTGTATTCAAGGATGCTGACCACGCAGCCAAGCTTTTCGCCCTGCAGGAGTTTGGAGATATTTATACGCGGATCGGCAACCCCACGACCAGCGCGTTGGAAGCGCGCATAGCGGATCTGGAAGGTGGAACGATGGGGGTTGCCGTTGGCTCCGGTCACGCAGCGCAACTGCTTGCGCTCCATGTCTTGATGGAACCTGGAAAAAAGGTTGTGGCGGCCAAACAGCTCTACGGCGGTTCGCTCAACCAGTTCGCCCACGGCTTTGCCAAGTTCGGTTGGGGCGTCGAATGGGCTGATATCGAGGATCTTGGCAGCTTTGAACGAGCCATGGGGCCGGATGTCCGCGCGGTATTTACCGAGAGTCTCGCCAATCCTGGCGGGCTTGTCACGGACATGGCGGGTGTCGCGGACATCGCAGCGCGACATGGCGTACCCTATATCGTTGATAATACGATGGCCTCACCGGCACTGTGCCGACCGTTGGAGCACGGCGCAAACATCGTTGTGGAATCGCTTACTAAATTCATTGGTGGGCATGGCAATTCCATTGGGGGAATGATCGTCGATGGCGGTAATTTTGATTGGGTGGCCCATGGAGAAAAATTCCCAACCCTCACCAAACCGCTTAGTTTTTATAACGATCTAGTGGTGGGAGAGGCGTTCGCCGCCCTGCCGATGGCGCCTGATGGATCGGATATTAATATCGCGTTCGCCATCGCGGCGCGTGCTTTCAGCCTGCGTGACCTTGGACCCGCCCTGTCTCCCTTTAATGCATTCTTGTTCATGACCGGGTGTGAAACCCTGCCGCTGCGAATGGCAAAGCATTGTGACAACGCAGTGGACGTGGCGGAGTATCTGCAATCTCACCACAAAGTGGCTTGGGTGCGATATGCCGGTCTAGAGGGAGATGCGCACCACGACCGGGCAAAACGATATCTGGGGGGGCAGGGCGGCGCCGTCTTCACCTTTGGTCTCAAAGGAGGACACGAAGCGGGTGTAGGCGTGGTGGCTGGTGTCAAACTCTTCAGCCATCTTGCGAACATTGGTGATACGCGGTCCTTGATCATCCATCCTGCTTCGACAACCCACAGCCAACTTTCAGATGAGCAGAAAATCGCTGCGGGCGCAGGACCTGACGTTGTTAGGCTCTCGGTGGGTATCGAAGACCCCAGCGATATTATTGCTGATTTAGAGCAAGCCCTGGCCGGGGTTTGATCTCAAACGAGAAAGGGCGCTTGTTCAGCGCCCATTTCTTACAAATGATAGTCTGACCGCTTATTGGCGTAGCGTGAAGCTGACGCCGGCAAAGTTCTCATTGGTGGAGGCGCCGCCATTTCTGTCTCGCCACTCCACCTCACGGCGAATGTAGCTCAAAGAAAGCTGCCCGCGACCGCGCTGGATAGAAACGCCCGCTTGCAGGTCACCCACTGTAACCTGATCCCTCAAAGCCATGGCGCTAGTCACATTCGTAAAGCCATATTCGCCGGCCTCCCAGACAAGGGCCTCGCCTTCCGTCCCTGCAAAAACGTACCAGCTATCAGCCACCGCATCAGTGCCACGCTGGTCAAAATCGCGACCCAGACGGATTTCGGCGCCAACGCGGCGCGTTTCGAATTCACCCTCTTCTTGGTATGACACGCTTGGAACCAGGTTCAAGTCAAACGCCAACCCTGTCTCTTCACGGGAAGCTCCCAAGGTGAACTCCGCATTGAAACTTCTATCAGCGACGACCGGGTTCAGCAGACGAGCGGCATTGCGAGAACCCTGGAAATTCTGAACGGCTTCGTTGCCAGACCACCCAATGCCAGACAGGGCGACTTTAGGGGAATTCACCGTAAATGTATCCCTCGCCCAAGGCGTAACCATGTTCTCTTTGGTTAGAATGCTGACAGATGTTGCAAGAGTTGGCCCGGTCTGTTCCGGGCCCAGGAAGATCGTTTCTGGGCGTGAGTTGGAGGTAACGGCCGGTTTCAAGCCTGTGTCGAAAGCACCACTCGTTGCGATTCTCAATCCGTCGCTAATGGGAGTGGGGGCTGCATACGTGGTTAAAGGCGCGTCGGCGGACGCGTCTTTGACCATTGTGCCAACACAGCCCTGGCAAGCCATAAAAGCTAATGTGGAAGTCGCAATCACCATCAGGCGCCCCGTCCGCATCATTTTAGACTGCTCCCGCTCTAATCTCCTCTAGTGCAGCAGTCCTCGTTTAACGTACCATAAAGACCGTAGCTTACCGAAGCTCTTTTTCACAGTCCAATGTTAACATGCCGCTTTGCAATATTTATGCGAAACAGGCGTGAACATCTTCTGAATTAAAAGCAATAAATTCAAAAGCGGCGCGTAAGCCCGCGCCGCTTTGGTGTTAACACAATGATTCTTGACCACCTCATTGGCTGTGGGGATCGTGCCCGATCACTGGCATGCAAGGCATTCCTCATAGTCGGTTTCCGGCGTTTCCAAATCGTGGGATTCGGCCTTCTCCGATCCTGCAAAAGCGGCGCGCTGAATGGATTTAGAACGACAATAGTAAAGCGATTTCAGGCCTTTCTCCCAAGCGGTCCAATGCAGCATGTGGAGATCCCATTTGGAAATATCGCCCGGTAGAAACAGGTTCAGTGATTGGGATTGGCAAATGTAAGGGGTTCGATCAGCGGCCAATTCAATGATCCAACGCTGGTCAATTTCAAACGCCGTGCGGAAGGTCGCTTTCTCGTGTTCATCAAGAACATCAAGGTGCTGGACAGAGCCTTCATGTTCAAGGATCGATGTCCACACCGCCTCCGTGTTCTGACCCTTTTTCTCCAAGAGTGCTTCAAGATTGCGGTTCTTCACGGTGAAAGAGCCTGAAAGGGTCTTGTGCGTATAAATATTAGCCGGGATCGGCTCGATTCCAGCCGATGTTCCGCCGCAAATGATCGAGATCGATGCCGTCGGCGCCACAGCGAGTTTATTGGAGAAACGGGCCATCATGCCGGCATCCTTTGCATCGCCGCATGGCCCGCGTTCCTTGGCAAGTTTAACGGACGCCGCGTCGGCGCTCTTACGAATGTGTTTAAACATTGCGTTGTTCCATGCTTTGGCGGCAGCACTTTCCAGTGGCGCCCTCTGGGCTTGCAGGAAACTATGGAAACCCATCAAGCCGAGGCCCACCGACCGCTCCCGTTGAGCGGAGTATTTCGCCCGCGACATCTCGTCGGGTGCCCTGTCGATAAAGTCGCTGAGGACATTGTCGAGGAAACGGAAGATGTCCTCCAGGAAGCGCTCATCGCCTTTCCACTCAAGGAACTTCTCGGCATTGAGGGATGAGAGGCAACACACCGCTGTGCGATCCCTGCCTTGGTTGTCCATACCCGTAGGCAAGGTGATTTCAGAACAGAGATTGGATTGCGTGACTTTCAGCCCGAGTTGGCGTTGGTGCGCCGGCATTGCATTGTTCACCGTGTCAGTGAACAGCAGATATGGCTCGCCAGTCTGGATGCGGAGTTCGAGAATTTTCTGCCAGAGCTTACGGGCATTGACCGTGCGTACCACCTCTCCAGACTTTGGCGAACGCAGGCCATAGTCTTCATCTGCGCGGACGGCTTCCATGAAGTCATCTGTGATGTTGATGCCATGATGAAGGTTTAGGGATTTCCGGTTGAAGTCGCCTGATGCCTTGCGGATCTCAAGGAACTCTTCGATCTCCGGGTGGTGGACATCGAGATAGCAGGCCGCAGATCCCCGGCGCAGGGAGCCTTGACTGATTGCCAGGGTCAGCGAGTCCATGACCCGGATAAACGGAATAATACCTGAGGTTTGTCCATTTTGGCCGACTTTTTCGCCGATCGAGCGGACATTGCCCCAATAGGTGCCAATCCCACCGCCATTGGACGCGAGCCAGACATTCTCGTTCCAAGTCTCCACGATGTCATCAAGTGAATCGCCTACCTGGTTCAGGAAGCAGGAAATCGGCAAGCCGCGCTCTGCACCGCCATTGGAGAGAACCGGGGTCGCGGGCATGAACCAGAGGTTGGACATGTAGTCATACAAACGCTGGGCATGGTCCTGATCGTCCGCATAAGCCTTGGCGACCCGGGCAAACATGTCCTGGAAGTTCTCACCGGGCAAAAGGTACCGGTCGATCAACGTCACTTTGCCGAATTCGGTCAAATTCGAATCACGCGAGCAATCAGTTTGCACTGAAAACGTATCCACGACAGTAAGATCTGGCACGTCGTTGCGCTTGGGTTTTCCGCGTTGAATCTTACTGCTTTCAACCGTGATTGCTGCTTTATTCGCGGACATCGTCTCTACCCTCAATCCTGAACTATCCATATAAGATGCAGCGCCAAAACTGCCATATGCAGTGTTAACCTTGCCCCTGACCACAAGATATAGTGGTCGATTGGTTAATCAGACGTCAACACGATAAATTGTCCCGACCCGGAATTTTCCGGTGGAATATCTTCTAATGAGAGGTTAACGCGCTGTACTTGATCCCAATGGAGTGGCGGAACAATTGTGGAACATTGAGTGTCTTCTGCACCCATTCAAAAAGACTATAGACCTTGCCGACCCGTGTCATGCATGGAACAGGAAACGCCATGATCACCACGCCAAAACGCATCATCGTTACCGGCGGCGCCGGGTTTTTGGGTTCTCATCTCATAGATTCGCTGATTGCGCGCGGCGATGAAGTGCTGTGCGTCGATAATTTCTACACAGGGCAGAAGTCCAATATCGCGCATCATCTGTACAATCCGCAGTTCGAGCTCATTCGTCACGATGTAACGTTCCCGCTGTACATAGAGTGCGACCAGATTTTCCATTTGGCGTGCCCGGCTGCCCCGATCCACTACCAGCGTGATCCCGTTCAAACGTTGAAGACCTCGGTGCATGGCTCAATCAATATGTTGGGGCTGGCAAAACGGCTCAGGTCCAAGATCCTACAAGCTTCAACCAGTGAAGTGTACGGGGATCCGGAAGTGCACCCACAGACAGAAGCCTATTGGGGCAACGTAAACCCAATCGGTGTGCGGAGCTGCTATGATGAGGGTAAACGTGCCGCTGAGACGCTCTTTTTTGACTACCACCGCCAGCACGGTCTCGACATCAAGGTCGCGCGGATCTTCAACACATTCGGTCCGCGGATGCATGTGAATGATGGCCGCGTGGTGTCGAACTTCATTCTTCAGGCTCTGCAGAGTCAACCGATCACCCTGTATGGCGATGGCAGTCAGACACGGAGTTTCTGCTACGTCGATGACCTGGTCGCAGGCCTCATTGCGCTCATGGATAGCCGTGAGGGATTCACGGGACCTGTTAATCTCGGTAACCCGACCGAGATGACGATCAGGGCCTTGGCGGAAGAGATCGTCGATATTGTCGGTGGCGGGTCTCGCATCGAGTATAAGCCTTTGCCAAGTGACGACCCAAAACAGCGTCAACCTGATATTTCCATTGCCCAGGAACAACTCGACTGGAAGCCGAAGGTGTCTCGGCGTGACGGCCTGAAGGCGACCATTGCGTACTTTGAAAGCTTGCTACGCGACGGCTAGGTTTGTCTTGTTCAGGCAGGGACTATTTTGGTCTTCCCAATCGCGCCATTGTGAACTCGCCGAAATTCCCAGTGGCGTTACGTCTGGGTGTCGAGCGCTGAGGAGACGGCGATGCCAGCGCCTGGACTATCTATCATTGTGCCAACGCTGAACGAGGCTAAGGCGCTCCCGCAAACGCTTGCTTCCATCGCCGCCATGGAGCCGCCTGCTTTGGAGACCATCGTTGCTGATGCAGGCAGCACCGATCAAACTGTGTCCCTGGCGCGGGAAGCGGGGGTCCGCGTGCTCACAAACCTGCGCCGGGGGCGGGCTGCCCAGATGAATGCAGGTGCCGCCGCTGCAACGGGCGACCGACTCTGTTTTCTCCACGCTGATACGCCCGCGCCTAAAGACCTCTCCAGGACCATCCAAACCACGCTCGAAAACAGGCAAACAGCCTGTGCAGGCTTTGTCTCGATCATGCGCGGGCCGGACAGAACACGCTGGGTCACCAGCGCACACAATTATATCAAATCCTACTATGCACCGGCGTTGTTTCGTCCCGTCTCCTTTGTTCGTGGCGTGCGCTTGCTGTTTGGCGACCAGGCCATTTTTTGTCGGTCTCAGGACTTTCACGCGATTGGGGGCTTCGATCCAGAGCAAACCATCATGGAAGAGGCTGATTTCCTGTTGCGCATGGTGCGCGCCCGGCGCGGTCGGGTTCGCCAGATCCATAGGCTTATCTATTCATCAGATCGCCGCGTCGCCGCCTGGGGCAGCATTGGCGCCAACATCAAATATCTGGAAATCGGCATCCTTTGGGGAATCGGAATAGCGCCCGACTCGTTGGCCAAACGCTATAAGGATGTGCGCTAAATCCTTTTCCCATACAGGCATGCGACGCTATTTCAGAATGGTGTGGCGTTTGTTCCCCATTTTCCTTCCGCTCTGCGGAGCGGCCTGCATTGTCACGGCGCCAGCCAAAGCTGCCTATGAAGGGGTCAAGCTGGCGGGCAAGGGCGCTTATTATACGGGCTATGGTGTCTACAAAGCTGGCGAATTCTCCGTCTGAGTGCTGACGGTGCGCTGGATGGCACTCAGCGTACCCTTCGTCTCGTGATTTTAATGGCCGACGCCACTGGCGCGGTTGTGCGCACCACGCGGCTGATCAATGCCGCTCGCTTGGACGCCGAATTGGAACTCCTTATGCGAACGGAAGGTATCCTGGACGTGATTGTGGAGCGGGTAGAACCGGCTGCGTCCACGGCTGCTTCCAGCAATCCATAGCATTCATCTGTCAGTTCCATGCGGGTTTTTCAAAGAGTCTCTTCCAACCCATCAGAAACCGTCTCGACCGTCGTTCTTGCCACCCCGAGGCCTCAGCCTTCTCCTTCCGGCATGGGTTGGAAACGATATCCTGGAAAGAACGTTGTTGTCGTGCTGCATCGTAAAACACACCCATGTGACTTGTCCTCGGTGTCCAGCCCTATAGCTGTTGGCCAACGAAGTATCGGAGCTTTCTATGCGTCTTCAGTCACTTACCACAGCCGCCTTTATGAGTACGGCCTTAGCCCTTCCTGCCCTGGCCCAAGATCTGCCGAGCACAGATGTCGAGACCCTAGATCTCGGGGGCGGCGTCCATGCACTGATCACAAATCGGGCCGGCAATGTCGGGGTGCTGGTCGGAGAAGATGGGGTGTTGATGATCGATACGCAGATGGCGCCTTTGGCACCAGCCCTAGACGCGGCTCAGCGAGCGCTGTCGGGCCAAGACGTAGAGCTTGTTGTCAACACGCATCTCCATGGCGATCATGTTCTCGGGAACAAATACTTTGCGGAGAAAGGCGCTGTTGTTATGGCGCACGCCTCGGTGCGCCCGGCCCTAGAAAACCCTGTTACCAGCCAGCTTTCAGGTCGCACGCCGGATCCGCTTTCGGGAGACTTCCTACCCAGCGTGGACATCACGGAAGGGCTTAGGGTTCACATGAATGGGCAAGCCGTCGCATTCTACCATGAGCCAACGGCCCACACAGGCGGTGACATCTGGGTTCACTTTGAAGAGGCCAACGTAATCCACGCCGGAGACCTGCTATTCTCAGGTCTCTATCCGTATATCGATCTCGATAATGGTGGTACGGTTGAGGGGATGATCGCTGCGATGCAGTCCATCGTGGACGCCGCAGATCCTGATACGCAAATCATTGCGGGCCATGGACCCATGAGCACCGAGAGCGACTTGGAAGCCTCCATCGCGATGCTGACAGAGGGGCGCGAGCGGATTGAATCGCTCATCAAAGCGGGGCTCTCTCTCAACGACATACAAGCAGAAAAACCCATGGCTGACTTCGATGCGGATTGGGACTGGAATTTTATCACGTCTGAGCGGATCGTCTGGACCTTCTACCGGGATCTCACCGGCAAGACAGAGTGATGGCAAAGCCTATGGAACCACTTGCAGGCCAGGAATAGCCTCCACCTTTTGTAAGAGCGCCTCCAGCGTATCTGCAACGGCCACTTGTCGCCCGGACTCTATGAACAACGCAAAGCCGTTCTCGGTTTTGCGCAAGGGGAAGCGGCGCCAGTGGGCCTTGGTGCGATAGATCAGGACTTCGCTCGGCGCATCGCCTGCCGCTGCCCAACCCGTCCAAACGTGATCTTCCGCAACGGCACGCCACAGTTGGTCTATCGTGTCGATCTCTGCGCGCGTAAAGCTTTTGCTAGCCATGACTCGTCCCTCTGTTGCCTCCAGCCCTAGCACGCCGCGTGCCGCACGCAATCTCACGGGTGCGGCCTGGATGGTCCTGTCTGGCATAGGCTTCACGGTTTACCTGATCATGGCCAAACAGGTCTCAAGCGAGGTCCATCCGCTGGTCTTGGCGTTCTTTCGCTCTGCCATCGGTTTCGTCATCGTGGCACCGCTCCTGGTCCGCCAGGGACTGTCGTTTCTCAAGACCGATAAGCTTGGGCTCATCCTGACCAGAAGTCTTTTCGGCACCCTGGGATTTATATTGAGCCTCATTGCTGTGTCTGACTTTTTTACATTACCCCTATCTCAATTCAACGCGCTCAGTTTCTCGCGCCCGCTCTTTGTCACTTTGATGGCTGCGTTGCTTTTGAATGAAGCGGTTGGCCGACATCGGTTAGGCGCTGTCGCGGCAGGATTTTTTGGCGTGCTTGTGATGGCGGTTCCGGGGGTGATCTTCTTTTGGTTGCCTGAGGGTGCAGGCCCACCTTTGGATCTTGCCGCGTTGCTAGCCCTTGCCAGTGCCTTCTTTTTTGCGGGTGCAATCGTTCTGGTGAAGTCTTTGTCGGCCACACATAGCCCAGCCCAATTGCTGACATGGGCGAACCTGTTGTCCACGCTTCTACTCATGCCGGGCCTTTTCTGGTTCTGGAGTCCGCCAAGCCCAGTGGCATGGGTGATGATCCTGACCATGTCGATTACCGGGTTGCTGGCACAATATGCCTATATCACAGCCATGAGCATGGGGGATGCGAGTTTTCTGAGCCCAATGGACTATCTGCGCCTGCCCATGGCGGCCGCAGCCGATTTCCTGCTGTTCCAGCTTGTGCCAGGCCCCTACGTTTGGATCGGTGCTGTGATCATTGTAACCGCGACGCTGTACATAACCGTGCGCGAGGCTCGCCTGAAAAGGAAAATCTATCCAAATCCCCCATCTGGCGCTTAAACTCTCTGTAAACGAGAGGATACGGCATGGCACATGTCTTGGTGACAGGCGCAACAGGGTTCATCGCATCCCACTGCATGGTCAAACTGCTGGAACGCGGACACACGGTGCGCGGTACGGCGCGGTCCACATCCAAGTCGGGAGCCCTGAACACACTCATCAGCGACTATATGGAAACCGGCGTTGAGGTACCCCTAGTGGCCGCGGACCTCAGCAAGGATTCAGGGTGGGCTGATGCTGTTGAAGGTGTGGATGCGATCCTTCATGTGGCCTCACCGATTCCAGACACGCTGCCGCGCGATGCAGACGAATTGATCATTCCAGCGCGGGATGGCGCCCTGAGGGTGCTACGGGCTGCAAAAACCGCCGGGGTGAAGCGTATTGTGATGACGAGTTCTGTGGCCGCGATCTCCTATGGCTGGGGGGATGCACGTCCTGATGTGTTGAACGAAGACCACTGGTCCAATCCCGACAATATCAAAGACAATACCGCCTATACGCGCTCAAAGACGATCGCCGAAAGAGCGGCTTGGGACTATGTGAAAGGCGAAGGCGTTGGCCTGGAGCTGACGACCATCAATCCGTCAGCGGTACTCGGTCCCGTCATGGGGGCGGATTTCTCTGCCTCGCTGCAGATTGTCACCCAGTTGATGCAGGGCAAACTGCCCGCCGTACCCCATGTGGGATTTCAGATCGTTGATGTCAGAGATGTGGCCGAAGCTCACGTCTTGGCCATGGAAAATGATGTATCGATCGGTCAGCGCTATGCTGTAGCAGACGATTTTATGTGGTTTACTGATGTCGCTCAACTTCTAAACGACGCCTATCCAAACCACCCAAAGAAAATTCCCACCGGCCAGATGCCGAACTGGCTCTTGAAACTGATGGCTCCGATTAACCCGCCCGTGAAACAGATCCTCGCAGAGCTCGGCAAACATCGGTTTGTTTCGACTGAAAAAGTGCGCACGGAGCTAGGATGGACCCCGCTATCGGCGCGTGAAGCTGTTCTTGCCGCAGCCGACAGTCTTGTGCGCCACAAAGTGGTTTAAGACTTTCGGGGCAAGACCTTAAACGTGCCAGTCCCGGTCATGATAAGCCGGTCGCCGCACCACGTGCGTCCCCTCACGGTATAGAGATCATCCTGCGTGCCGATAATTTCACCGGTCGCTTCGACCCACTCGCCAAGGGCTGCGCTGGACAGAAAATCGCACATTAGCCGAACCGTGACCCACCAATTCTGATCGCCTGCATCGACAACATGGCCCCACGCTGTGTCGGCAAAGGTCATCAGCATACCACCATGGGCGTTGGACATGCCGTTGGTGTGGTGTTCCTCCACCCGGAAAGCGCGGGTGTATCCTCCCTCCGGGAGGGTTCGCTCATAGAGCGGGCCCACCATACGACCAAATCCCCTATGCCAGGGCAGAACCTTGTAACCAGGGGGTATGTCGCTTGTCTGGGATTGCAGGAGATCATCGGCCATAACCGCAGGTCTTATTGCAGGCTCAGGCCGCCGTCCACGATCAAGGTCTGGCCGCAGACATAGGCTGCCAAAGGCGATGCCAGAAAAAGGGCCACGCCTGCCATATCCGCTGGCAGGCCAATGCGACCTTGGGGGATAGCGCGAAGGGCGCCTTCGAGGCGTTTCGGATTTTCCGTCGTGACCTTGGTGAGTTTCGTGTCCACCAGTCCAGGCGCTATACCATTCACGCGGATCCCGTCGCTGGCCCAGGCCGCGCCGAGGGTTTTTGTCAGGCCGACCGCGGCATGTTTGCTTGCGGCATAGGATGGATTGCCGAACGCGGCACGAAATCCTGCCACGGAGGAGACGATAATCAAGGCGCCACTTGCCGCCTTGAGGTGGGGATAGAAAAGGCGTGCACAGTCCATCACCGAGTCGATATTTACGCCCATAACGGCGTCCCAGCCGGGTCGCTCAAACTCTTCTCGGCCATAGCGCACGGTGCCCTGGCAGCAGACCAGAACATCCAGTGTTTCAAACTCAGGGTTGTGAGCGTTGAGCGTCTCTGTGTCACTGACATCCATTTGGGTATAATGGAGCCCCCTTAGGTCACCGCCATCTTCCGGGCGATAGTCTGCCGCAGAGGGCCGCGTGCCCCATACGTGGACATTCGCGCCTGCGTCTTTGAAGCTTCGTGCGATGCCATTTCCAATGCCGGAAGAGCCGCCCACGATGAGGGCCCGTTTTCCATCGAAGTCGAAACAGTTTTCCATCATGCATTCCGGATCGTCAGACCGCCATCTACAGGCAACACCGCGCCTGTGACAAAACTTGCTGCGGGCAGACAAAGCGATAATGTCATGTGGGCAACCTCTTCGGGTTCTCCATATCGGCGCAGCGCCGTGCGGCGGCGCGCATAAGTGGCTTTGTCGTCCGCCGGGATGGATGCTGTCATGTTTGTGTTGATCGGTCCGGGGCAGATGCAATTAACGGTGATACCTTCATTGCCAAGGTCCACCGCCAGGCCGCGCGTCAGCCCTATGGCGCCGTGCTTGGCCGCAACATATGCACTATTATTCACCGTCTCGCCGAGCCCTTCACTTGAGGCGATATTCACAATCCGCGGATATTTAGACGCGCGCAAATGGGGCAGGGCGGCGCGCACAACCCGTTGGTGGGCCGTCAGCATCACGTCGATGGTTTGGGCCCAGCTCTCCTCGTAAACCTCGCCATTGTCGACAGGGCCAGGCCGGACAATCCCCGCATTGTTTACGACAATATCTAAGCCGCCGAACTCATCGGCAACTTGCTCAACCGTGTGCTCGATCGCCTGGAAATCGGTGACATCCATAGCGTAGGCATGGATGGAATGCAGACCAGAGCGGCGCAATCCATCAACAAACCCACCCGTCTTTGCCGGATCCAGATCGGTCGCTGCCACATGGGCGCCCTCCCTGGCGAAGAGTTCGGCGGTCGCGGCTCCCATGCCGCTTGCTGCTCCGGTGATCAGAGCCCGTAATCCTTTTACTGAGCGGAGTGGATGCATATGGGTCATGGGGCGCCTCTCTCGTTTTTTCCTAGCTTAGCCAGAGGGTCCATATTGTCACGCCAGTGAGATTGCTTGCTTTGCAATGAGCACGCATATGCACTCCATGCTCGGGTTTTTCGAACGCAGATTGGCCCCGTTTCCGGACAGTCGCCATGGCCCACCCCCCGCGGGGTTTTGGGCATTCTGCTATTATTATTTGAGAGATAGCAGGGCGTGGTTGGCAGCGATGACGGTTTTGTCCGCATTGCTCGCCGTCGCCGAAGTTGCGCTGTTTGGCTTTATGGGCGCGCTTGTGGACCGCTTGGCTGAGGCTGATCCAGACACGTTTTTAACCGAGAACCGCGCCGAACTCATTGCTATGGCGGCTTTCATCTTGGTGGGGATGCCATTGATCGCCCTGGGCTCATCCATCGTGCCTCACCAAGTCATCGCGGCAAACCTGCCGATGAGCGCGCGCTGGCGAATGCATGGCCAATTGCTCGGACAATCGATGGCGTTTTTCGCAGATGAGTTTGCCGGGCGCGTGTCGACTAAGGTCATGCAAACAGCCTTGGCCGTGCGCGAGGTGGCGAACAAGATCTTGGACATCTTCGCCTATGTACTTGTTTATTTCGGCGCGATCCTGGCGTTGGTTGGCAGTGCGGACGCGCGGTTTTTGCTTCCCCTTGGCATTTGGTTCGCAGCCTATATCGCGCTTATCTGGTATTTTGTGCCGCGTCTTGCCCACATTGCCGAAAAGCAGTCCGACGCCCGCTCGGTCATGACCGGGCGAATTGTCGACAGCTATACCAATATCAACACGGTGAAACTGTTTGCCCATGGCGGAAGCGAAGCCGCTTATGCCCGAGAAAGCATGGGCGTCTTCTTGGGCACAGTTTATCCGCAGATGCGCTTGGTGACGTGGTTTTACGTGGCGATCTATACGCTGAATGCGCTTTTGGTCTTCACCATTGCGGCGCTGGCCATCTGGCTTTGGCAAGACAGCGCAGTCTCGCTTGGCGCTATTGCCGTTGCGATTGCCCTTTGCCTGCGTATGTCCGGGATGTCGCAGTGGATTATGTGGGAGGTCGCCCAGCTGTTTGAAAATATCGGGACCGTTTTTGATGGAAAGGCCATGCTGACCAGGGCTATCACCGTGCAAGACGCGCCCAATGCGGCCAGATTGAAGGTGATTAGAGGTGGTATCGTTTTCGATGGTGTCCAGTTCAATTACGGCGCTGAAAAGACTGTCATTGAAGGACTGGACCTTTCCGTTTCGCCCGGTGAGCGCATAGGCCTGGTTGGACGCTCTGGTGCCGGAAAAACGACGCTTTGTAATCTGCTGCTTCGGTTTTATGATTTGCAAGGCGGGCAGATCCGTGTGGATGATCAGGACATTGCTTCGGTGACCCAGGACAGTCTGCGTGCTCAGATTGGTGTGGTTACACAAGACACCAGCCTCCTGCACCGGTCCATCCGCGAGAATATCGCCTATGGCAGACCCGGGGCCAGCGATGGGGCGATCCTGGAAGCGGTTCGGCGTGCCAACGCCGACGGCTTCATTGCAGATTTGCAGGATCAACAGGGTCGCAAGGGGCTGGAGGCCCATGTCGGCGAGCGCGGCGTAAAACTTTCAGGCGGTCAGCGCCAACGTTTGGCGATCGCCCGGCTGTTCCTGAAAGATGCACCGATCCTGGTGCTGGATGAAGCCACATCCGCTCTTGATTCAGAGGTCGAGGCCGCCATTCAGGACAATCTCTTCCAGCTCATGCAGGGCAAAACGGTTGTTGCGATAGCGCACCGCTTGTCGACGATTGCAGCCATGGATCGGTTGATCGTAATCGACGAGGGTCGAATTGTTGAGACCGGTGCGCATGACGACCTTGTGGCTCTCGGTGGCCTCTATGCTGGGCTATGGGCGCGCCAATCTGGAGGCTTCCTGGTGGATGAGGCGACACCCCTGGTGGCAGAATAACGGTGGCGCTAAACGTTGAACCGAAACAACATGACATCCCCATCCTGGACGATGTAATCCTTGCCTTCAGCGCGCATCTTGCCAGCGTCTTTCGCACCGCCTTCCCCGCCATGGGCAACATAATCCTTATACGGGATCGTTTCAGCGCGGATAAAGCCTTTTTCGAAATCGCCGTGGATCACGCCGGCGGCCTGGGGCGCTGTTGCACCTTTTCTAATGGTCCAGGCGCGAGACTCCTTCGGGCCAGCGGTGAAGTAGGTTTGAAGGCCGAGTAAATCGTAACCAGAGTGGATCAAACGGTTCAGACCGGGTTCTTCGAGGCCCAATTCCTCAAGATATTCCTCTCGTTCGTCATCTTCCAACAACGCCAATTCACTCTCAATTTGAGCCGAAATGACCACGCAAATCGCATTTTCAGAATCTGCATGGACAACAACTTTATCAGAATGGGCGTTGCCAGAACTCGCTGACGTTTCATCGACATTGGCAATGTAGAGCACCGGTTTTGCGGTCAGCAGTTGCAACATCATCCAGGCTTTCTGATCGTCTTTATCAATCTTTGCCAACCGTGCCGGCTTTCCCGCGTTGAGCTGTTCCAATGCGACATCTATCAAGGCAACCTGTGCCTTTGCGTCCTTGTCGCCAGAATTGGCCTTTTTAACGAGATTGGATTTGCGTTTTTCCAGGCTTTCCAAATCAGCGAGCATCAGCTCTGTCTCAACGGTCCCAAGGTCTGCGATCGGATCAATCCGGCCTGAGACATGGGTGATGTCATCGTCTTCAAAACACCGCAGCACATAGGCGATTGCGTCGGTTTCGCGAATGTTTGCAAGGAATTGGTTGCCGAGCCCTTCGCCCTTGGAAGCCCCCTCAACCAATCCGGCAATATCGACAAAATTCATACGCGCAGGAACAATCTCTTTTGAACCTGCTACCTCGGCAAGATTTTTCAGCCGCGGTTCGGGAACAGCGACTTCTCCAACATTGGGTTCGATGGTGCAGAACGGGTAGTTCGCTGCCTGTGCGGCAGCGGTTTGGGTTAACGCATTAAAGAGCGTGGATTTGCCCACATTGGGCAGGCCGACGATGCCGCATCTGAAGCCCATATCTGGCGCCTTTCAAATCGAGTTTGGCCGCTGCTGTAGCCGATTTGCCGCGGAAAGCCAGTGCTGGCTCGCCTCAACGCTGAATCTGTTGGCCTTTAAGGCGTTCCTGCCTATGGTGTGAGTCTGAAAAACAGGGGTTTTTGCCATGAGTTACGATGTTTTCGTGGTTGCAGCGTTGGAAGACCGTGACATGGCCAAGCTGGTCACGCGGCGTCTGCGCGCCCTGAAAATGCGTGTGTGGTATGATGCCAAGTCTACTGATGACCAGTTCGACGAAAAAGAAGCCCGCGCGGTACACCGCTCCAAGTCGATGCTCGTTCTTTGGTCTGAAAACGCTATCAAGTCGGACTTCGTTCGCGCAGCAGCAGGAACCGGTTACTCCATCAAGGGACAGCCCTTCATCCAGGCTGGACTGGACAAAGTGGTTCCATATGACCCCTACGAGGTAGACGATCTCCATGACTTGAAAGGGTTCACATCACGTACCAATACCGATGGTTGGTTTGAGATTATCGGTAAGCTGGAAACTCATCAGCAGCGATCAGACCTAAAGGAATTTCTCCTGATTCCGACAAAGGACAAGGACGCCCAAGATGGATGGCGTGAGCGTCATCCAGACGACCCACTCGCAATCAAGGGACAGCCCGTTGGCTTAAAGAAAACGGACCCTCTCGCCCAAGCCGCTTCGCTCGGCGCGGTTGGTGGTGCAACCATCGCGGCCCTTGCAAATCAAGCTGAACCAGCTTCCTCTGCGCCGCCACAGACCGAAATGGTTGAGACCAAAAGTGCGCCCCCAGCGGTGGAACCGCCAGCGACCGCCACGCCTTCTTATGCAATAAAGGAAGAAGAAATCGGGGGTATGGGGGCAGTTTGGGCTATGCTAGCCGCGATTGCAGTGTTGTTCCTTCTCGCTTTCATGGGACGCAATGCTCAATTTGTGGGCAGTGCGGGCGCGGGCCTTCCTGCCGTCTCGAACGCGGTTTTTGCAACCTGCCCTGCTGGAACCATGCCTAGGGACCTGCTCGACCCGGCGTTGCTTGAGCCGAGCGGCGGGATCGTGAATGACACTGGAAACTAAGCCTTAGCGCGCCTGCCTTGGATCTGATTTCGGTGCGGGCGCCAAACGCAGCACTTCCGTTTGGAACCGTTCATCATCCCCCTTTGCCAACAGGGGCAAAGCGCGTGATACAGCAGCTAATAGGGCATTGCGCCATGTTGTCTCCGATTTCGGAAAGTCCGAAAGGACGTAGGGCATCACCCTGGACTTGTCGCCAGGATGGCCCACGCCCATACGCACGCGGCGAATCTCTGGCCCGAGATGGGACATCACAGAGCGTACACCGTTATTGCCTGAGTGTCCGCCGCCCCGTTTGATTCGGATGCGTCCGGGAGCCAAGTCGATTTCATCATGGAACATGGTGACGTCTTCAGCGGAGAGTTTGTAAAATCTCACAGCCTCTGAAACGGCGCGACCCGTTTCATTATAAAACGTGGTGGGTTTCATCAGCAGCGTTTTTATGCGCTCGCCCTCGCATTCGATCCAACCTTCGCACACCACTGAATTGAATTTTGATTTCCAGGGGTTGAACCCATGGTCTTCTGCAATCTGGTCGAGCGCCATGAAACCAAGATTATGGCGGTTGCCCAAGTATTTGGGTTCCGGATTTCCTTGTCCCATTAAAATCAGCACTGGCGCCTCCCAAGACCGGGTTGGTCGCGCGCCAGGAAGGAGCCCGACCATAACCGAATAGAGTGTCTTGGAGATGCGCGCGAGCATGGGCCAGCGCAACCCAAACTGACCTATTCGTCGCTCTGCTGGGTGGCCTCTACCGCTTCTGGATCAACGTCGTCCGTTTCTTCCGTCTCAGTTTTACCGCCGCGTCCGGCAATGGTCGCGATGGTGAAGTCCCGGTCGGTAATGGTTGGCTCAGCATCTGAGGGCAACGCCACGTTCGAGATTTTGACGTTGTCGCCTATCTCAAGCTTGCCGATATCTGCCACCAACTCATCGGGAATATTGCCTGCGGGTACAAGCAGTTCCACGGCATGACGCACCACGTTGAGAGTCCCGCCCCGCTTAAGACCGGGTGATGTCTCCTCGCCCACGAAATTCACCGAGACTTCGACTTTGATTTTCTGTTGTTCGTCCACGCGATAGAGATCAACGTGCACCGGTTGGTCGGACACCGGGTGCATCTGGATATCCTGAGGGATCACCAGCTGTTTATCACCCTTGTAGACGAGGGTGGCTGTCGATGACAGGAATTGGCCCGTATTGATCGCCTTGATGACCTCGTTGCGTTTTAGATTGATGGCGACAGGGTCTTTGCCTCCGCCATAGAGTACACCCGGCACCATGCCGAGCCTACGGGACTCACGCGCCCCGCCTTTGCCTGTGCGCTCGCGCACTTCAACATTAAATATAATACCTTCGGACATTGCTTTTCCTTCGCCCTGAAGTCCGCCGCGCCGATCTGACGTGGTGACAGCCTGACACGACCGGCGTTGCGCCGACGTCTCTTGAGCACGCGCTATGCTCATAAGTGGTGCGACGTTGCAAGCCTTTGTCTGAGCCCACCACTGCACCAAATCATACCAATGGAAAAGACGGTAACCGTTTGGTTTGATGGGGCGTGCCCGCTCTGTAACAAAGAAATCGCGTTGATGCGGCGTCTCGATCGAAGGGGCACAATAGACTTTGTCGATGTCAGTGATAATGCCTCAGGGACCTGCCCTCTCGATCGTGCAGACCTTCTTGCCCGATTCCACGCGCAGGAAAGCGGCAGCGAGATTGTCTCTGGCGCTGCCGCTTTCGCAGCCATGTGGCGCGCTATTCCCTGGCTTGCACCTTTTGGTCAACTGGCACGTATTCCACCTATTTTGTGGCTGTTGGAGCGGACCTATCGCATCTTCCTAAGAATTCGGCCGGCATTGCAGCGCAGAATGCGCGCAGCGGTGAGTGGTAAGGCCGATGTCTGACTTTGCTTCTTCTGGTCTCGAAGAGATTGGGCGGTCCTGTCTGGATGCGCTGTCCAGAGCAGCCCTGGATAAACGATCGCCACACCGGTGGCCTGTGTTGATTACGGGCGGCATGGACGGAGGCGGGCAGGGGCGCATCGTTGTGCTGCGCCGATTTGACCGTGTGCGTCGCCAAGCGGAGATTTGGACAGATCGCCGAAGCGCGAAAGTGGCCGAACTTACAAAGCAGCCCAAGGCAACGCTTCTCTTCTTCGACAAGTCGAAAATGATCCAGATGCGCGCGATGGGCACAGTTGAGATTGTGATTTCCGGAGACACTTGGGAGACGAGGCTTGAGCAGGCTGGGCGAGCCGGACTTGATGATTACACGACCACCTTGGCGCCTGGTAGCCCATTGGGCGACGGTGAGATAACCCGTCAGATATCGCTGGAACGTGAAACCTTTACCTTGGTCCGAGTGTCCATTGATCAGTTAGATTGGCTGCATTTGTCCCGAGACGGACACCGGCGTGCTCTGCTGGACTGGCGCTCAGGGGCAGAACATATGTGGCAGGTTCCCTGACTCGGCTTTCGTCTGTTAGGCTGAGATGAACCTATACCAACGAAAATCGGCGTCATTGCCTCATTTACGCCCTCAATTCGCTGGCGAACAGGTCTACAAGGTCTCCAACGCTCAATCCAAAGGAGGGAAAAGCGACCCCATGCTGTCCAGCTTTATTGCCCTTGCGGCCGGTGTGATTGGCGGCGTCGACATTCATGCCGCACCCAGCCTGCCCATCGCTGTTGTTTCTGAAAATGCCCCAAGGTTACCCGCAGAGATTGCAGTGCCCAGTATTGTCTCGCCGTCCGGGTCATTGCCCACGCCTCGCCTTGTAAAGGTTCAAGAAGATCAACCGGCAACCCAGCCAACGGACTCAGACCTTGAGGTCGATCCACGGGAGGTCGAGACGAGGCCATTGCAGTCGACAGAACAGTCTGAATCGGTAGAGGCCGCGCCAAATCCAAACGAATCCATATCGCGGGAGCGGCGGGCTGATCCGTCTGTTCTGTCCGTCACAGAGCGGCGCGCCGTTCTGAAAGCCGCGTCCAATGCCATGTCTGGTGTGGAGACGGCAAAGGGTCGATTTGTGCAAATTGATGCAAACGGTGGATTGAGCGAGGGCGAATTTTTCCTGCAGCGCCCAGGTCGCATGCGTTTTGATTATGATGCGCCTGTTCCGATCTTGATTGCGGCCGATGGCGTTACCGTGGCGATGCGGGATGACGAGTTGGAGACGGTTGACCGTGTTCCCCTTGTCTCAACGCCGCTGAGTTTGCTGTTGGACGATAATCTGGATTTTGAAACCGAAGCAGATGTCCTTCGTGTGCAACGTGCCAATGGGATTGTTGCGATTACGGTCGTCGATCCCGATGACAATGCGGGAGGAGAGCTTACCTTAATCTTTAATGCCGGATCATACGATCTGTTGGCGTGGCGTGTGCTTGATGCAAATGGCGGTATCACGACCGTTGAGCTGAAGGATGTGACCACGGGTATCTCTCTGAATCCACGACTGTTTATCGTTGAGGACTTCGAAGACGAGGATGATGATCGCAGGCGGTGATAACTTATCGGTAACCAAAGCGTGAATGCAACACGCAAGCTAAAATTACGAATTATTCTTGAA
>JBCCTK010000021.1:0-28005 GCA_039198685.1 Pseudomonadota bacterium
CGCGGGGCTGTCTTTCCTTATCACCATTGTCTTGTTGGCGTGGTCGCCTGAACTCCAATCCCGAGATCGTGCTGGGGCGCAACCCTATTCAACTTCGGCCCTCGGGTATCAGGGGTTGGTGCGTCTCCTGGAGCTTCGGAGCATTCCTGTTTCAGTGTCACGCTCACCGCGACGCCTGCGCGACGACTATGAGACACTCAAGATTGTCACCCTCGCGCCCTACGGCATGGGCAGCGCCTTGGACGATGTCTCTGACGATCTGGTGGGGCCTGCCCTAGTGGTGCTTCCGAAATGGTCGGGCTTGAGAGACCCGATGAAGCCAGAGTGGCAGGAAGTGATTGAGCTTCTAGGGCCAGAACAAGTGCAGCGCAGCATTAGGCCCTTCGACAATGATGCGGAGGTTTGGCGACTTAGGACCCCGGCAACGGTTCGCGCACCCTTCGGTAAATTCTCCCCCGACTTTGGCGACGATATGCAGGTTCTGCGCGCCGATAGTCTGGTCTCGATTGTATCTGTCCCCGGGGGCGATTTGATCGCACAAATTCCGGGTCGTGACGTTTTCGTTCTTTCTGACCCTGATCTCATCAACACCTCCGGCCTTGCGAATGCAGGCAATGCTCAAATGGCTTTGGCCCTGGTGACCCATCTCAGGAATTACTCCTGGCGCGATGAGGCGCCTGTTATTCTCGACGCCACGTTGCATGGCTTTGAGCGCTCAGAGAATGTGCTCCAACTGGTCTTTGACGTTCCCTTCCTCGGAGCCACGGTGGTCGCGCTTGCGGCTTTCCTGATGATCGGTTGGGGCGGAGTTGTCCGGTTTGGCGCACCGCTTCGCGAGGCGCGCGCTTTCGCACTCGGCAAGCAAGCCCTGACCGACAACACCGCAGCCCTGGTGTCGATGGGACGCCGAGAAACACGGATGGCGCCGGGATATCTGGCGCTGATGCGCCGGGCGACAGCCAAAGCTGTGGGTGCGCCGAAGACGCTTTCAGAGGCTGAACTTGCAGAGCTGTTCGACAGGCTTGGCGAGGGACAGGGCCAGGCAAACTCAAACGCGTATTCAAGCCTGGAAGCAGCGATGAAATCCCCCGCTGCGTCACGGCAAGACCTCATGGACAAGGCCCGCCGCCTCTGGCGTTGGCACAAGGAGATCACCCATGGACATCAGTGATATCGCCGGCATTGCCGATCGCATTCGCGGGGAAGTCGGCAAAGCGATTGTCGGACAAACCGACACTGTGGACCTGATGCTGGTCTCGCTGTTTTCCTCCGGGCATATCCTTCTGGAAGGCCCGCCAGGCACGGCAAAGACCCTGCTGGCGCAGAGCTTTTCGGCGGCCATTTCTATGGCTTTTGGTCGGATACAGTTCACGCCAGATCTCATGCCGGGAGATGTGTTGGGAACCAACCTCTTCAACTTCCAGACGAACGAATTCAGCCTTACAAAGGGGCCGATTTTTACCGACATCCTGCTCGCCGACGAGATCAACCGAACGCCGCCGAAAACCCAGGCTGCGTTGCTTGAGGCCATGCAGGAGCGGAAGGTGACCATTGATGGTGAAAGCTACTCCCTGAACGAGCGTTTTATGGTTATCGCGACCCAGAACCCGCTGGAACAGCAAGGCACGTATCCGCTTCCGGAAGCACAGCTGGACCGATTCTTGTTCAAGCATGTTCTGGCTTATCCATCCCGTGAAGACGAGATCGCAATTGTGGGCGGCCACGGGCGCCGCACGGGTATGGTGACGGCGCGCAAGATGGGCGTTGAACCCGCCGTTTCGGTCGAGGAACTCAACGCCGCCGCAGTCGCCATTGCCCAGGCGCGGATCAATGATGATATTGTCGCCTATATCGTCGACGTCATCCGTGCCACGCGGGAGACCCCGGCATTGGAAGCGGGCGCCAGCCCCCGTGCCGCCGCCGCACTGGCTGCAGCGTCACGCGCACGGGCGGCATTGGACGGGCGTGATTTCGTCATTCCCGATGATGTGAAGGCGTTGGCGCTGCCGGCTCTGCGACACCGCGTGCTCCTTTCGCCAGCAGCCGAAATCGAAGGCCGCACAGCGGATGAAACACTGAACACTATCATCGAACAGACGGCAGCGCCCCGGTGATTGCGCCCACCCTTCGCGCCATCATTCTTATGTTGGTCGGCGTGCCCTTAATGCTGGTTGTTGCAGTCTTTCAACCCGCGCTCTGGGGACTGGGCCTGGCGTGGCTCGGGGGTGTAGGGCTCTTGATGTTGATTGACGGGGCCATTGGGGCGCGGCTGCGCAGTTTCCGATACCAGATCGATACCCCTTCGATGATCTATATTCAGGATACCGATCCATTGCCTTTGGCGATTCAGTTTGAACGCGGCGCGCTACCCCACTCTATGGATCTTCGCTTGGATGTCGGCGAGCGGCTTGTCAGCTTACCGATGCAGCGCCTGCGGGGTTGGAACGATCGGACCCACCGCACACATTTTGACCTGACGCCCCTGCGCCGCGGCACGGCCAAGCTGGACACACTCTGGGCGCGCTGGTCTGGACCACTTGGGTTGATCCAGAAGCGCGTGCGCGCGCCGCTGAACCTGGACCTTCCGATCATGCCCAATGTGCGCTGGGTCAAAGAGGAAGCGGTCAGGCTTTATTCCCGCGACGCCGAATTCGGGATCAAGACTCAGATTGATCGGGGCGAGGGTTCGGAATTTGATGCCTTGCGCGAATTCACCACCGGTATGGACCGCCGCTCCGTCGACTGGAAGCACTCCGCTCGCCACCGCCAATTGCTGGCCAAGGAATTCCGAACCGAGCGCAACCACAACATTGTTTTTGCATTCGATACCGGGCGGCTGATGAGTGAACCACTCGGCGGGGTGCCAAAAATCGACAGGGCGATTAATGCAGCATTGCTGCTTACCTTTGTGTCCCTGAGGGCCGGAGATAAAACGACTTTCTATGGCTTTGATGCGCGCCCGGGTTTGTCATCCGGCCAGATGGCTGGGACGCGATCCTATCCTCGGCTGCAGGACCTGGCGGCCAAATTCGATTATTCCTCGGCGGAAGCGAACTACACCCTCGCTCTTTCGGAACTTGCATCGCGGCTCGACCGGCGAAGCCTGATTATTCTCTTCACCGACTTTGTGGATACGATCTCGGCTGAACTGATGCTCGAAAACGTGCGCCGGCTGACCGACAAGCACTTGGTGGTCTTTGCCAGCTTCCAGGACCGGGCCCTGCTGGACTTGGCAGAACAGCACCCGGACGTGCCCCAGGATGTGGCCAGGGCCGTGATCGCAGACACCCTCCTGCAGGAGCGCGAGCTTGTCTTCCTGAAGCTGCAACGTCTCGGCGCACAGGTTATTGAAGCCAGTCCGGACCGGTTCGGACCTGACCTTGTTTCGCGCTATCTCGATATCAAACGGCGGGAGCTGATATGACCGACCTGCTCAAATCCTATCGTTTTCGGGAGGAACGTGAGGCCGACTGGAAAGCCCTTGAGGCGCTGCTGAAACGCGCTGAAAATGTTGGCGTTCGTGCGCTGAGCGACGATGATATGATGGCGCTGCCGCGGCTCTATCGCCAAGCCATCAGCTCCTTGTCAGTGGCCCGGGCAATCTCACTGGACCAAAACGTTGTGGCTTATCTGGAAGGGCTTTGCTCGCGCGCCTACTTCTTTGTTTACGGTACGCGGTCGACGTTTCTGGAACGGATCACGATCTTCTTCCGAAGGGATTGGCCCAATGCGGTGCGAAGCGCAGGATGGTCGACGCTCTTGTCCTTTGCCTGCCTGTTTGGCACCGGCTTTCTGGCGTTCACCCTCTGCATGATGGACATGGACTGGTTTTGGGCCTTTAACGCTGAGATTATCGGCGACCGGAATCCGAACGCGACGACCGAATATCTGAGATCGACCTTGTACGAAGACGATGTTCCGCCCGAAGAACTCCTTGGATCTTTCGCGGCGCAATTGTTCAGCCACAATAGTCAGATCGCCTTGTTTGCCTTCGCGCTTGGCTTCGCGTTCGGACTGCCGACGGCGTTGTTGCTGATGTACAATGGCGCCATTCTCGGGGCGTTCGTCGCCGTGTTTGCCGATAGGGGCCTTGGTTACGAAGCGGTCGGTTGGCTCATGATCCATGGTGTAACGGAGCTTGGTGCGATCGTGCTTGCCGGGGCGGCTGGGTTTGTCATAGGGCGGGCTGTGACCTTTCCCGGAAAACTCTCACGCATGGCATCGGCCAAGGAAGCCGGTCAGAGAGCCGCGGTCATGGCGGCAGGCTGTGTGGTGATGTTGTTCTTTGCAGCCCTCTTGGAAGGCTTCGGACGCCAGATGATCAACACAGATGAGATTCGCTACGCGATCGCGGGTACAACCTTAGTGGTCTGGCTCGCTTATTTCTATATCCCGCGCCGGTCTGGTCTGGACAGCGAATTGGAGGCACGGGCGTGACCTCCGAAACCGCAGCCAGTGCAAACGGCCTGACATCGGATCAAACCCGCCAAGCCGCCATTCGCCGTCGCCAACGTCGGGCCTTGGAAAATGAGAAGGCAAAATATCGCCGCGACCTGGTGACGCCAGAGGGCGCTGCCCTTCAGTTGAAGATCGCCACATTCATGGAGCGGGCCGGGGCCTTCGTACTGGACTTCATCTTCCAGTGGACCATTGTGCTGGTCGTCTTTTTGGCCATTGCGTTAATCACCGAAGAGCTGGGCTATAATGGATGGGCGATCGGGGGCGCAATCGTCGCCGTGTTTGCTTTTTTGATCCGGAACTTTTGGTTCATTTACTTCGAAATGGGCCGGAAGGCGGCCACACCGGGCAAGCGGATCGTCGGTCTGCGTGTTGCGGCCCGCGATGGCGGTGCGCTGAAGGCCAATGCGGTTTTTGCACGCAACTTCATGCGAGAGATTGAGGTTGGTCTACCGCTGCAATTCCTGTTCACGATCAATGGTGATGTGAGCGGTTTGATTTCCCTGTTTGGTTTTCTCTGGGCCGGTATTTTCATGTTCTTTCCCTTGTTTAACAAGGACAAGCTCAGGGTTGGAGATCTGGTGGCGGGGACATGGGTGATCCATGCGCCGAAAGACCAGCTGAAGGCGGACATCGCATCGGTGGTGTCGCAGGCGCGGTTGGAGGAGTTCGCCTTCACCCCGCAACAGCTTGACGCTTATGGGATCCACGAATTGCATGTTCTGGAAGATGTCTTGCGCACCAGCCCAAAGGATGTGCGCAGTGATGTGGCCCAGCGAATTCGTGACAAAATCGATTGGACGCGTCAGCCGAACGAGGGTGATCTGGCTTTCCTTGAAGCGTACTACGCGCAGCTTCGCCGCCGACTGGAGCAGCGCATGTTGTTTGGCGACATGAAAGTCGACAAATATGACTGACGCTGACCCGACTTAAAGTCCACCGAATTCATAGGCTGCATACTCGTCGGTCGTGATCACATCGCTGGCCACGGGAGTTCCCAATCCGCTGCGCACTGCTTCCGACAGATTCACGCCTGGTTCAGCGGCAGATACGCCGATGATCACGACACGGCGTTGCGGCGATGTTGCCCGGCCCGTGCAGGTTCCCGCACGCATGCAGTCTGTCACCGCTGTGAACTCACCAAGATTGACCTTGTACAATTCTGGTGGGGTCTGTTCACCGCAAAACCCGGCCAGGCGGGTCATTTGCGATCCGATTGTGTTTGCGCGGTTATCCGCCAGGGTGCGATTCAGCTCCGCATCGCCTTCATAGGACGCGGCGCCGACAGCTACGGCAGCATCGCCCTCACAAAACTCTCCAAGGAAGGCCGGCCGGCCGAAGATATAGGCAAATCGCGCCGGGCGGTCACCTTCCTCTATGTCCTGGGACGAGCCGAACACCCAGGAAAAACGGTCATCGAGGACGTAGATCCGCATGTCGGCGCGCAAACCCTGTGTATCTGTGCCTGAAAACATCTGGGTGCGCGCCCATGTGCCTTCGTCGATTTCGGTGAATTCAACGCTGGCAGGTGCACACTGGTTCTGGTCGCCGAACATCATGCGATCCCAGGCGGCGGAGCGCGCATAGCTTTCATCAAGCGGTTGGACCCCTTCACCCTGGCCGTCTCCGTCGCCGGTACAAATGATGTTGCCGGTCCCTCGCTCAATTCCGAAGGTGCCCTGGTTCTCTTGGGCTTTGGCCGTTGCAGCTCCCAGCAGGGCCAAGGCGGTCGCGAGCGCGGAAAACTTCATGTTGAACATATTGGATGCTCCCCTTCAGATGCCGTGGGTTCTACCAGAAATGCTTGGTGTGCCAATTAATTTGCTCGTCTGGCTTTGTCGGTCTTTGTGAGTCTGGAATCTTCCAGCGTCCTGCCTCGCCGATGGGACCTAGCGCATGGTGAAACCTCTCTATATTGACGGCCTGAACAAAATCGCATGCGGGAGTGAGCAGATGGGTAAGACATGGGACAAGTCGCGACTGCCGAGCCGCCATGTCACGGAGGGCCCGGCGCGCGCGCCCCATCGCAGCTATCTCTACGCCATGGGGCTGTCCACAAAGGAGATCAAACAGCCCCTCGTTGGCGTGGCTTCCTGTTGGAATGAGGCTGCTCCTTGCAACACCGCGCTGATGCGACAAGCCCATGCTGTAAGCGAAGGTGTGAAAGCCGCCGAAGGCACGCCGCGAGAGTTTTGCACAATTACCGTCACCGACGGTATCGCCATGGGCCATGAGGGCATGCGCTCTTCACTCGTTTCGCGCGAGGTCATCGCCGACAGTGTAGAGCTGACGATGCGCGGCCATGCCTATGATGCGTTGGTTGGCGTGGCCGGGTGTGACAAGTCCCTACCGGGTATGATGATGGCCATGCTGCGCCTGAACGTGCCGAGCGTGTTTCTTTATGGCGGATCGATCCTGCCTGGCAGTTTTGAAGGCCGGGATGTGACCGTGCTGGATGTCTTTGAGGCGGTTGGGGCAAATGCCGCGGGCTCGAACGACATGGACGATGAGACGCTCACGGCTCTTGAGAAAGTCGCCTGTCCTGGGGATGGCGCCTGTGGGGGGCAGTTTACAGCCAATACCATGGCCTGCGTCAGTGAAGCCATTGGCCTTGCTTTGCCGTTGTCGTCGGCGCTCCCGGCGCCCTGGACAGACCGGGACGGTTATGCCCGCGCTTCCGGCGAAGCTGTGATGCGCCTACTGGAGTCGGGCCTGCGCCCGCGGGACATCTGCACGCGCAAAGCGTTTGAGAATGCCGCTGTCGTGGTCGCTGCAACGGGCGGGTCTACGAATGGCGCGCTGCACCTGCCGGCCATGGCCCATGAGTGCGGTGTGGCATTTACGCTCAAGGACATGGCCGAAGTGTTCCAACGCACGCCCTGGCTTGCCGACTTGAAGCCGGGCGGCCAGTTCGTGGCCAAGGATTTCGGCGAGGCGGGTGGCGTTCCCATGCTGATGAAAACCCTGCTGGATGCCGGATTGATTCACGGCGATTGCCTCACCGTGACTGGCAAGACCTGGGCAGAATACCTGGAGGATGTCACGTTTGACGACAATCAGAGCGTGATCCGCCGCGCGTCAAACCCGTTGACGGAGACAGGCGGTGTTGTGGGACTGTGGGGTTCGCTGGCGCCGGATGGAGCGATTGTAAAGGTGGCGGGCATGTCCAATCTGCGATTCAGTGGCCCGGCCCGCGTCTTCGACGGCGAAGAGGCCGCGTTCAAGGCCGTTGAAGCGCGCGCCTACAAGCAAGGCGAGGTCCTGGTGATCCGCTATGAAGGCCCCAAGGGCGGGCCAGGCATGCGGGAGATGCTGTCGACCACAGCGGCGCTTTATGGCCAGGGCATGGGCGATAAGGTGGCACTGATCACCGACGGTCGCTTCTCGGGTGCAACCCGAGGGTTCTGCATCGGTCATGTTGGCCCTGAGGCGGCCGAAGGCGGTCCCATTGGCCTGATCGAAGATGGTGATCTGGTTACGATTGATGCTGACAAGGGCACCATCGATGTGCGTTTGACACCCGCTGAGATACAGGAGCGTCAAAGAAATTGGCAGCCACGCAAAACCCTCTACACGTCGGGCGCCATCGCCAAGTATGCCAAGCTCGTCGGCCCGGCTCATCTGGGCGCTGTTACCCATGAAGGTGCGGATGGTGAGAGCCATGTCTATGTCGATATCTGACCAACCGCGTCATCGACCTTGCGCTATTGATAGCTGACCGTAACCACGAACATACCATTATAGGTGTCGATCTGTTGGCGTGCCGGGACTTGCATTTGCGCGCAAATGAAGAAGACGTCCTCCCCGTCTGGGAGATGGCGCGGCGCAAGGGGGATGAGATGGGCGACCAATTCCGATTGATCTGAATTCGTCAGGACAACCTCGTCAGGATACTCGATGTTGTACAACGCCCCGGCCCGGCCAGTAACCCGAAACCGAGCCGCCGACTGGTCATTGGAAAACAGGGTGACCACGCCGTCGCTCGTGACCCCATCCTCGTGGAGCGTAAGTGTTCCAACCGCGTCGCGACCGGCAGAGAACTGCCCGAAATACAATGGGGTTTCATTCTGAAGCTGTAGTGGGATCGATATGTTTGCGCCCGAACCCGCCGCTTCTCCCATTGCCTTTCCTGCGAGGCACCAAAGGCTCAAGCTGAAGAAAATGGCGGCGCGGATGATCATGGGAAGGCCTGCGTGTTCGTCGACAACCACGAACATGACGGCTTCGTGTTTGTTCCGCCCTAATGGCAACTGGAATATTTGACGGCCAAGATAACCATAAGCGTCGCAATCGGTTTCAGACAAACTCGAAATTGGCTCGGTAGTGTCCATCGGCTCGCAGGTCCCAAACGGCAAACCCAACACCTGGCATAGCGCCAACTGTGCGCATTTCATTGGCTGAATTAGCGGTTGCAGGGCACCACATGTGGCGGATGCCGTCGTTCTCCCTAACAAGGCCCTGATGCAGGTGTCCGCTTGAGATAAAAGCGATGGCTTGGCTGCCATTGGCTGTTTCAAGAAGACGGTCGCGTCCGGGCGCTGCAACGGCCCAGTGGGCCATTTCAGGCTCATGGGCAGTCTCTATGAACAGTGGTTTGTGGACAAAGAGCCCGATGCGGCGTTTGCCCCGTGTCTCGACGGCCTGTTCAAACAAGGTCCACTGGGTGCTTTCCTCAGGGAGCCCTGTCTCAAAAATGTGGACATTTAGGCCGATGAGTCGCCAACCCGGCAGGTCATGGACAAAGCTGTGGCCGCCAAAAACGCCGTCATAGCGCGCAAGTCTCGCACGATTCACCGGCTGGTGCTGGCGTGGGCTGGCCGGTTCCTCGCCGATGTCATGATTGCCGGGGATGGCCAACCATGGGTAGGGCAGGCGCTCGAAGCGCCGCTTCGCCGCGATCAGGTCATCTCGATGGTCTGCGCCATCTACGCTGAGATCTCCAGTGATGATGGCGAGGTCTGCACGCCCTGCTTTTCGAGCCGCGCGAGAAAAGCCGCGATGATGGCGCCATTGCCCTGCTCGCAAGTGAGTATCGCTAAATTGAATGATCCGCGCCATGAATTGTCGCTGCTGCCAACGCTTTGTAAGGATTGCATAGGCCAAGAACCACTCTGAGCAAGAGGGAGCGCGCCATGGACGAGTTTGAACTCGAAGACGATATCGCCAAAGCGCTGGCAGACCTGCCGACGAGTTTTCAGCAATTTGGTCGTGAGTATCAAACCGTTATTCGCCCCCTTTTGCGTGCACGTGAGGGGGAGCGGGCAAAGGCATCTCAGACAGCAAAATTCGCTATTGCCGGAGGCGTGGGTGTGGGTCTGCTGGGCATTCTGTCTGGCCTTGCGCTTTTCAGCTTGCCCCAGCTTGCAGTGGCTGGCGTCGTTGCGGGCGTCGGCATCGGGGCGGTGGGTACAAGCGGTTTGCGTAAGCTGTCGGGGGAGGCCAAAGACCTTCTGGTGCGGCCCATCGCAGAGAGTTTTGACCTGTCGTTCACGCCCAAGCCGGGGGAGATGGGCAGTATCGGTGATCACCGCCGCCTCGGTCTGGTTCCAAGCTACAATCGCTCCACCTTCGAAGACCAGTTAACCGGGACCCATGATGGCGTGGCGTTTGAGTTTTTCGAGGCCAATCTCAAGGAGCGCCGCACGACGACGAGCAATGGCCGCACCCAAACGAAGTATGTGACCGTGTTCGACGGGCAGTGTCTTCGCCTTGATTTCCACAAGCGCTTTTTCGGTGAAACGATCCTGCGCCGTGATGCGGGATGGTTCAATGCGTTTGGCGGTCAATCGGGCATGCAACGTGCGAGCTTGGAAGATCCAGAATTCGAAAAAGCGTTTGAGGTTTACACAACAGATCAGGTCGAAGCGCGTTTCCTGCTCACCCCGGACATGATGCAGACCTTGGTCGACTTGGAGCGCACCTTCCACGGTAAAAAGCTGCGCTGCGCATTTTCGGGCGACGAGATGTTTGTGGTAGTAGAAGGTGGCAATCTGTTTGAGCCCGGCACGATGTTTCAACCCCTGGACAACCCGGAGCGCGTTCGAGAGCTCCTTCTTGATTTCTCTGCGGTATTTACATTGATTGAGAAAGTTTCCGCGCGCCGCAGGACCGAAGACGCGACCCGCGGCGGACCCTGAGTCCCGTTCAGCCTGAGGTTGGCACACTTTCATTCCGTTCAAACGCCAATTTATAGGTTTCGTCGGCGAGGCCATGCTCTATCATGAATGTAGAGAGGCTTTCATAGGTTGCTGTTTGGATGGCTGCGCCGCGGTGGTCTGCCAGTCTCAGGCGTTCGTCAGCAAGGGGACCAAATAGGCGAGCAAACAGACCGGCTTCGATTTCACTTGGTTCGAAATGGGCGGCGATATTCGCCTTCAGCTGTGCCTGGTCTGTCGTATCCCAGGCAGCGGCTGATACCACATCCAGCAGGAACTCCACACAGTTCTGGAAGCTTTCATCAGCGGGGTTCGAAATCAGCGAATAGTTCCGATTGTGAAGCTCCAGATAGGCCTCACTCGCAAGCAATTCCAGCAATCTGTCTTGCATATTCGGGGTTGGAATGATCACCGCCACATCGTCCACAGCGGAGGCCGAAACGAAGGTGAATGGAAACTCCTCGGCGAGGTAAGACTGGGTCTGCGGCATGTCTTCGCCATCACCATGAAAGAGGTTCCAGGTGTTGTATCCGGTCATGATCTCGCCATTGGGTGTTTGGAATGCCTGGTACACCCAGAAGGCACCGTGGGTGTAGTTGATGGAATCTGGCAGCTTGTCACGCGTTCTTCCGGTTCGGAACACAAGAGCGATCCGGGCGCCTTTGTCGGCGAGGTCCCGTTCAATTGATTTAGAAAAGTCGGCTGCGTCTATGTCGGTGAAGTGACCTGTCGAGATCGTGGTTTCAGAACTGCCTTGAGCTTGCGCCGAAGGGGTCAGTGTCAGACATAGCGCTGCTGCTAGAGTGGCAGCGCCGGCGATGGTTTTGAGGCTGAGTTTCATTGCTGTGGCTCCGAAGGCTTAATCCGAGGCACTATGGGTGCGGGCTGGGCAACAATGACCCGGTCGTCAATCTTCAAGGGTGTGTTGGCCGTCTCCCAAAGGTCATCTGAGATTTTCGTCGCGGCCTGGCCACCGCCTTCGGCAATGGCACCGGCTGCGGCCAAAGGGATCGCGACCGCACCCATCGCGATCTGGCCGCCAGCGGCTACGATACGCGTGCTGGCTTCAGCGGAATCGGCGGCAGCTTGTGAGGCGTTGCCGAGGCTGTCGGCTTGGGCCGGCAGGGTGAGAGCGAGCGCTGCGGCAGCGACAAGAGAAAGTCTGAGTTGCATGGTCGGGTATTCCTTTGATATTTCGAACCAAGAATAATAAGTGAGCGATTGCATACTTATTATTCTTGGTGGGGCCGCTGTCAAGAGAGTGATCAAATGATCACATTGACGACTTATTCCGTTTTCAAATTTGCCATTTTTGCCTGTGACGGTATTAGGGCGGCGCTGTTCAGTTTTGCTTCAGTCCCTTTGGGGCAAAAAGCGTCGATACACGCCGTGGTCCAAGTGGGCATGGCGCAGAGTGGAAAGACGGCATTGATGATTAGATCGAAACTCGTTCTCTCGTTGGTGGCCCTGGTGTTCGCAGGGACAGCGCAGGCACTTAGCCCGCAAGAGATCCGCCAGTGCAACGCCATGGCGGCGACGTTCGAGGCCAAGAAAGCGGAAATCGCAGAACTGCAGGAGGTTCAAGCCGATCTCGCAGCCCTCGCAGAAAGCCTTGGTGAAGCTTGGGAAACCAAGGAAGAGCAACGTCTGTTCAGTGCGGGACATGCGGCCCAGGCCGATGAAGCCCAATCTGCATTCTTTGCAGCCCGCGATGAGGCCAACCGCGTTGCGATGGACTTGAATTCAAAGGCACGCATGTTCCAAGCCGACGCCAGCCATTTCAATGCAAAATGTGCTGCGGATTAGCGATCAGTCAGAGAACACACCAATGACAGGTACATGGTCCGATGGCTTTTTCAGCCCTCGGGCCTTTCTGTATATTTCGACGCCTTCGAGGCGATCTGCAGCGCTGGGTGAGCATAATAAATGGTCGATCCGAATCCCGTGATCCTTCTGCCAGGCTCCGGCTTGGTAGTCCCAGAATGAATATTGGTGTGCGCGCCCATCGAGGATTTCAAATGCCTCGGTAAAGCCCGACCACAGGAGTTTACGAAACGCATCGCGGGTCGGCTGGCGGGCCAAGGCATCATCGGTCCAAACACCAATATCCCAGCAGTCCTCATCGCGCGGGATGCAATTGTAGTCTCCAGCGAGGACCAGGGCATCTTCCCCGGCCAAACGCATCTCTGCGTGGGCATGGAGCCGGGCCATCCAGGCCAGCTTGTAGTCGTATTTCGGTCCCGGTGCCGGGTTGCCATTGGGCAGGTAAAGAGACGCAATCCGCATTGGGTTGTTGGCCATCACCAGCGCTTCAATGAAGCGGGATTGATCATCCGTCTCATCGCCCGGGAGACCGGTTTGGACATCTTCAAGCGGGTATTTGGAGAGGAGTGCAACGCCATTATAGCTCTTCTGGCCATGCACGGCGCAGGTCCAGCCTGCCTCTTCAAGCTCCATATAGGGAAATGCGTCCGTCTCACACTTGATTTCTTGCAGACAGACAACGTCACAGTCGATTGCGCCCAGTACCTCAAGCACCGTGGGCAAGCGTGCTTTGATCGAATTCACATTCCAGGTCGCGATTTTCATGGCGCCTGCTTAGGCGTGTGAGGGGCCCAGGTCTAGGGCCCTTTCCGGCCAATTTTCACCGATGGGTCGTTTGATTTTTTCGCCAGGGCCAGGCGGTGCGCGACGACGAGCCTGGCGGAAAAGGCAAGCGGCCCGCAGGGCGCACGAGACGCCCCGCCAAACGGTGCAGATTGGCCGGAAAATGCCCTTAGCGTGACCCGTCCTCAAAGGCGGCCAAGGCCCATTCGGCGAAATTCGCCAGGTTCCCACCCTGAAACAGAAATCCACCCACACCGGCAGCATGGGCCGCGGCGATATCCTTCGGTTTGTCGCCGATCAGGAAGCTGCTTTCGCGCCGGACCGGGAAGTCTGCCATGGCGCGCAAAAGCATACCCGGGCCCGGTTTTCGATTGATGGTCTCGCGTGTGTATTGGGGAACGCAGCCTTCGGGATGATCGGCGCAAAAATAGATACGGTCGATTTGAGCGCCGTTTTGGATGAAAGCGGACAATAAGTGCCGGTGGACAGTTTCCATATCGGATTCTGAGTAAAGCCCCCGTGCAATGCCGGTCTGGTTGGTGACGACGAATACATACCACCCGCGTTGGTTGAAGCGGGCCACGCAGTCCATCGCTCCGTCGATCCACTCAAGATCTTCAACGCGAGAGACATAGCCTCGATCGACGTTCAAAACGCCGTCTCGATCCAGAAAGAGGGCCGGTCGCAGGTCCATAGGGTGCGTTTAATCGGCTTTGTGCGACCCGCAAATAAGGTATTCAAGGCGCCCCGTTCGCTGTCGCCGCCTGATTTTTGCCAATGCCGACCAAAATAGGGACCAGGGCGCATCCAACCAGGATCCCAGCCAGGAGAAAAGCCGCGCCAGGGAAGTCAATCGGGGCCGCGCCGCTGGAAAAGTAATAGAGCGTTTGGGTGAGCAAGATAGGCGCGATGGAAATGGCCAAAGCATTGATGCTGGCGCTCGCCGCGTGCAGTTCACCCTGGGCGTTTTCCGGGGTGAGGTTTGACATCAGCGTGTTCATCGCCGGGGTCGTCACGCCTGCCAAGGCTGTAAAGGCAATGATCGGGTAGACCATCCAAGGCGCAAAGGCGAACGCAAAAGCACACATTCCGACGATATTGATGCCATAGCCGTAGAGCGCGGTATGGACGACGCCGAACCGCTTCAAAACCGGGTCCATCAGGAACCATTGGACCAGGGCCGAGGTCGCGCCGACAAAAGCGAGCGAGAAGCCAATTTCATTGGGCCCCCAATCATATCTGATCTCACCATGGAACGACCAGGTTGACGGATAAACAGAATGAGCCAGCGCATAAATGCCCCCACCAGCCAGGAACCAGGAGACTTTAGGCAGTTTGGAGAAATGCTTAAGCGCACCGAAGGGGTTCGCCCTGCTCAGCTCAAAAGGACGCTTGCGCTCAGGCTTCAGGGATTCGGGCAGGACCAAGTAGCCGTAGAGGAAATTCGCAAAGGCAACGGCGGCGGCGGCGAAAAACGGTGCGCGGGGATCAATTGTTCCCAGCAGTCCGCCAAAGGCCGGTCCAAGGACAAAGCCAATGCCAAATGCAGCGCCAATCATGCCGAATGCCCGGCCGCGCTGTTCTTGCGTAGTGGTGTCCGCGATGTAGGCATTCGCCGTGGACAAGGTTGCCGATGACGCTCCGGAAAGTGCGCGTCCGAGGAACAATAGCCAGATCGAATTGGCAAATCCCATGATCAGAAAGTCAACGGCCAGTGTAGCGACCGAGGCCAGGAGGACGGGTCGCCGGCCAAATCGGTCTGACAGTCCGCCAATCGTCGGCATAACCAGGAAGTTGACCAAAGCGAAGGTCGCCGTCAGCGGCCCCGCCCAGGCCACCGCTTGCGCACCCGGCAGCCCTGTCAACTCCATCAACAGGTCTGGCATCACTGGAACAATCATGCCGAAGGCCAGCATATCCAGTGTGACGCATACAATTACGAAAAAGAAGGCCTGACCTCCGCCGCGCGGGGAAGACTCAGCGGAGTGTGTCATAGGGCCGGGAGATGGAGCGAAGCCCCGACCGCGTCAACGCCCCCCTAGACCCGCTTGCGTGCGGCAAATGCAAAGAACTGGAAACCAAAAAAGCTGACCCACATCGATACTCCGAGCCCCAGGGCAGCAGCGATAAGCGGCCATATGCCCTCCACATGGATTAGGAGAACCGCAAATACCCCATAATTTGTCAAAGATGCGATTGCGGTGACAAAGACATAACGCAACATTTCTTCAGCTTGTGAGCGTCCTGATGCGCCGAAGGTATAGTGGCGATTCATCCCGTAGGCCGCCAACATGGCAAGCGGGAGCGAGATGGCCCGGGCCAAATACGGATCGACACCGGACAGGATAAGCGCTTGCATCCCGCCTGCGTCAACGATGAATGCGAGACCTCCGACAATGGCAAATCGCCAGAGTTTCGAAAATTGGTCGAGCAGCGTTTCGCGGCTCATTTGGCGTCGGCCGACCGATTTTGTAGCGCGCTATAGCTCAGGAAAACAGCTCTCTTGGCTTCAATGCGCGCGCGCGCAAGGCTGTCCAGGATCAATCCGCAGACCGCCGATATCACGCCGGTGATAACAATGCCGGTGGCCAGAATCGCCGTTGGGAATCGGGGGACAAGGCCAGTGTCGACATAGGTCAGGACAAGAGGAACAGACATGAGCCCAGCTGCCGCCATGAGTGCGGCGCCGATGAGGCCAAAGAAAGCCGCTGGACGGGTTTCCTTCGCCAACATGGCGAACATGCCCAGGATCCGGAAGCCATCGCGAAACGTCTTGAGTTTGCTCTCGCTGTCGTCTGGACGCACGCCATATTTCGTCGGACGCTCCAGGATCGGAATGCCGAGTTGGCTGGCATGGACAGACATTTCAGTCTCAATCTCGAAACCGGCTGAAACGGCTGGGAAGGACTTCACGAACCGGCGGCTGAAAACCCTGTAGCCGGAGAAGATGTCAGTGAAGTCGCGGCCAAAAATACGATGGTAGAGTCCGTTGAAGATCTTGTTTCCAAAAGCATGGCCTTCGCGCCCGGCATCATGGGTGACATTGGCGCGGGTGCCCACGACCATATCAACCTGATTCTTCATCAGAAGCTCAACCAAAGTCGGCGCCATGGCCGCATCATAGGTCGCGTCACCATCGGCCATGACGTAAATATCGGCGTCCACGTCGGCGAACATGCGTCTCACCACATGGCCTTTGCCCTGGCGAAACTCCCTGCGAACAATAGCGCCGGCCCGAGCCGCAACGTCCGCGGTGCCGTCGGTGGAGTTATTGTCGAAAACATAGATCTTGGCCGAGGGCAGGGCGGCCCGGAAGTCTGCAACCACCTGGTCTATTGTCGACGCTTCATTGTAACAGGGAATGGTCACGGCGATTTCCAGGGGGCGCGCCGTGTCCGGAAGCGGCGTTAGGGTTTGCGTCGTCGCAATTGTCATCGCTGTGCAGCCTTTCGGTAACCTCGTTTTGTCATAGAGGGGCAGGCTTAATGAGGCGTTCACGGGCAAGGTCCGAAGCGCGACACACAAACGATAAGGCAAATCCATGATCCCCCCACGCTGGTCAGGGTCCTTGAACACTTCCGGCTTTCAGGTTGCTTTTGGCATTGCCCTGACGGTTTTGATCCTCTGGATCTGGGGGTTGGTGATGTGGAACGGTCTACTTCCAGGCAATGATGACATGATGCGCCTTGCCCAGGTCAGGGACCTGTTGGCGGGACAAGGCTGGTATGATGTCGACCAATCTCGCTTCGATACGCCCGCGGGCGGCGCCATGCACTGGTCGCGTCTTCCAGATATATTGATCGGTGGATTGATCCTCATCTTGACGCCTTTTCTCGGCGCAGAGACCGCCGAGTTTGCCGCGCTGGCTTTCTGGCCGCGCCTCTTCTTGGCCGGCACGCTCACTGCGATCGCTGTTGCGCTACATCGGCTGGGTGTTGGGCGCGCGGGGATCGCAGCGGGGCTGGTTGCCTTCATGGTGTCCCATGCCGTGGTCCAGTTCCAACCCGGACGGATCGATCATCACGGCCTGGAATTGATGCTGGTCCTGGCTGCGTGTGCAGCGCTCTGTGCACCCCAGCGAGGCTGGAAAACAGGGCTTTTTGTCGCCGGATGTGTCTCCCTGATGCTCACCGTGGCCATAGAGAGTTTGCCCTATGCAGCAGGGCTTATCCTCTTTTGCGGCTTGCTCTGGTCTGTCTTCGGCGCAAGGGAGGCCAGCATGATCAAGGGCCTCGGAGCAGGGCTCGCGGGATTCTCCATCCTGGCTTATCTGCTCGATGCACCGGGCATAGGCGCTGCCCGCGCAGCGTGTGATGCCTTTGGAAATGTCCATGCGTCCGCTTTGATCCTGGGTGGTCTCGGCCTGCTCGCGCTGGGAACGGCCGGAGACCGCTTGCGCGACTGGCGCGCCCGGTTGGCTGTCGGGACAGGGCTTGGCGTTGCAGCGAGCCTGAGCGCACTGGCGGTTGAACCGTCCTGCTTGGGATCGCCCTATTCCGGGGTCGACGCGGCGATTATGGAGGGCTGGATGACGTCTGTTACAGAGGCGCGAAGCTTGCCGAAACTGGTCGAGACGTCTCCGGCTTTTGCATTTGCTGCCTTTGGTTTCGGCCTGGCAGCCTTGGCCGGTGCCGTGTTCAGCTTTAAAGGCGCAGCCGAACGCCAGCGATCTGTTTTGATAGGGTTGATGGGGCTGACGGTCATCGCCCTGCTGGTCATGGCCTGGCAGGTGAGAGCCGTTGTTTTTGTCCACGGGTTCGCAGCGATTGGCGTTGGTTTTGTCGCCCATTATTTGATTTTGAACTTGGTCTCACAGACCGGCACAGCCCGCATTGCTGCGTTTGCAGGGCTTATCGCGCTGTCTCCAACGACGTGGCAAACAGCCGGCACTTATCTTGAAACCAAGCCGACTGAGGTCGAAAAAGGGGCCAGCAAACGGTCCGAGTGCCGGTCTGCCGAAGCGATGGCGCGGTTACAAGCCCTCCCACCATCGCGTGTCTTCACTCCGATTGATCTTGGTCCGGCGGTCCTTATCCATACTGATCACACCATCTTCGCTGCGCCATATCATCGAAACCCCGGCGCCATCGGCAGGACACTGGATGTGTTTGAAAGCGATCCTGCAACGGCGCGCAAATTGCTCCAGGCGGCAGGTGCCGACTATCTCTATGTGTGCAATGGGTTGGGCGAACTGGCGCTCTATGCCCGTCGTTCACCCGATGGACTCGCCGCCACCTTGTTGGCAGGAGACGCGCCGTCCTGGCTGGAGGGGGCAGGGGAAACTGACGCTAATGCCGGCCCGCGGCTTCTTCGTATTCGCCACGATGCCATTGTCGGCACGAACATACCCTGAAGCGGCTTGACGCCTCGACCCGGCCTGCGGCACACGAGGTCATGTTAAAGCCATTCAACTCTCCAGATGCCATCGTCGATGCGCTCGAGACGGTGTACAACGATGCCGTGTCGAGCCTGAAAGCCGCACTTTCCAGTTATTTGCATGATGGCACCACGCCGGACCCGAAGCACCGGAGCGCGGGTGGATTTTGTTATCCGGAACTCGTCGTTCGCTACAAGCCCGACGGGCCGCCACCCCCCATTTCCCGCTCGTTCGGGAAAATGTCCGAAGCCGGCACCTATGTTTCGACGATTACCCGGCCAGACTTTTTCCGGGCTTACCTCATTGAGCAACTGACGCCGTTGATGCGCGATTATGAGATCGATATTGAGGTGCGCCGTTCGGACAGTGAAATCCCCTATGCCTATGTGTGGGATGCGGCGGAGGCCGATGGCCTTGACCAAGTCTCGCCTGCTGAATTGGCTCAGCTGTTTCCCGCCCCCAACCTGGGACTCATCGGCGACGAGGTTGCCGATGGTGAGCTTAATGACGTGGGAACTGCGCGTCCGCTTGCGCTTTTTGACGCCCAGCGCACCGATTTCAGCCTGAAGCGGTTAGAGCATTATACCGGCACCCCGGCCGATAATATGCAGCCCTATGTGTTGTTCACCAACTACCACCGCTATGTGGATGCATTCTGCGCTTGGGCCGTTGAGCAGATTTCTGAAGCCGGTGGCTACAAGGCCCTTTCAGCCCCGGGCGGTGTTCTCATCGAAAGCGACACTGAAGACGCCATGGAGCAGATTGGCTCTGCGCCCTGGCGCCGCTTTCAGATGCCAGCTTACCATCTCATCCGTGAGAATGGTCCAGGAATCACCCTGGTGAATATTGGCGTGGGCCCTTCCAACGCGAAGACAATCACGGACCATTTGGCTGTGCTGCGTCCGGAATGCTGGATAATGGTTGGTCACTGCGGTGGCCTGCGTCACAGTCAGGCCATTGGGGACTATGTGCTTGCCCACGCCTATTTCCGTGAAGATCATGTGCTCGACAGTGTCCTGCCGCCTGAGATTCCCGTGCCGCCGATTGCTGAAGTTCAGGTCGCCCTACAAGATGCGGCGGCGGCGATCACTGGAGAGAGTGGAGATGCTTTGAAGAAGCGCTTGCGCACGGGCACCGTTGTGACCACCGATGACCGGAATTGGGAGCTTCGCTTTTCAGAGACCGCGCGGCGTTTCAACAAGTCCCGAGCGATCGCGATTGATATGGAGAGCGCCACCATCGCCGCAAACGGATACCGCTTACGTGTGCCTTATGGCGTTTTGCTTTGCGTCTCGGACAAGCCACTCCACGGGGAGATCAAATTGCCAGGGGCGGCCAACCGCTTTTATGAACGCGCAATTGGAGAGCATATACGCATCGGAATCGCAACGCTGGAGCAATTGGCCAAGGATGGTGGAACGCGCCTCCATTCGCGCAAGTTGCGCGCCTTTGAAGAACCGCCATTCAGATGAGTGGAGTGACGCCATGAAGGCTGGGCATGGCCGCACGAAACTTGATGTTCGCCTCGTCGATATCGCCCGGCGATATGGTGACCTCGGGGTCCACCACTGGCAAACCTTGCTGGTCTTGATGCTCTTCAGTTGGGTCGCTTTCACCCTGGTGGGGTATGTTCAGGACACCGTCCTGGCTTGGCGGCCGGAAGACTTACTAACCTTTTTCGACCTGGATGTTGTGCCAGTGGCTTTTGTCACCGCGGCCTGTGCCCATGCTGTTCTTTGGGGCGTGCCGGGCGCCGGACCGGCTGCCTCTATGGGTGTGGCGCGCCGGGCGTTTGTCTCGGTGCTCGCGGTGACCTTATTGGTGCGCATCGCGGTAGTCTTTGGATTGATCGCCCTGGTGATTCCGGGGCTCGCAATGATTGTCTTCCTCGGCCTTGCCGCCGTGATCATGGTTGCCGAGAGACCCGGCGTTTTTGCCAGTCTGCGGCAGAGTTTTGAGATGGTCCTATCGGCATTTGTCAAAGTGATTGGCGCCTATATCGTCTTTGTTCTGTCTTTCGTCGGCATTGTGTTTGTCATGATCATTGTGGTCGCGCTAGCAACCGTGAATTTGGGTGACCCGCTTTCAGGACATATCACCGATGGTGCGTTAAGCGCGGCGCTCAGCATCTCACATACAGTTTTTGCTGTGGCTGTTTATCAGGTGCTGACCGAGGCACGCACGGCGGAGCCTACGGTGCACTGACGAATTGTTACCCGATACCTCGGGACCGTTGAGAAATGGATGGCAGGCCATCGCCGTTCACCTGAGATGGGCCTCTGCCTTCATCGTAATGCTTAATGATTTATCAAATGGAACTCGCCATGACGCATACTGGATGTCCATGCGCAGGCTGATCTGCGCGCCCATGAGATAGGTGTATGAGCGAGCGACAAAACGCCAACGACCGATACTGGGAGCCGATTGCCCCCCCGTCGCGCGTGGGTTTGGGCGTGGTGGACTATCTGGTGAGGCTCTGGCGGGCTAAGTGGCTGATGCTGGCTGTATTCGGGATGCTTTTTGGTGCGGGGCTGCTTGCTGCGTTCCAAATGACGCAGTCCTATACGGCGAGTTCCCGCCTGTTGGTCACATTGGATGATGCCTATGTGTTTCGCCCGCTTGCCGGTGGCGATGCGGCGGGGGTGGCCCTTGAGGCCAATCAGGTGGTCCAAGCGGAGCTGGAATTGCTGCGCTCTCCGGTCATCCTCGCCACGGCTCTCGACCATCAGCCCTACGACCTGCTCTATCCTGACTTAGCCAAGGCCAGGGACAGGGCCCTGAACCAGGGACGTCAATCGCGCAGTGCCATTGACCGGTCCTATCGCGAGAAGGCCATTGAAGCACTCGACCGAGACTTCGAAGTTGGATCAGCGCCAGAACGCCCTGTAATCTTCACCCGATTTCGCCACGAGGACCCACTGCGCGCGGCCGACACGCTCAACCTCTTGATCGAGACTTATCTTACCTATCGTACATCGCTTTTCTCCCAGGGTGCAGGAGAAGATTTTGCGGAACAAAGCGATGTGTTTCAGGCAGAGTTGACCGCGGCCGATCGTTCCCTCCGCACGTTTATGCTTCAGTATGACCTCACAGACTTGACGGCAGAACAGGCCAGTGTGCAGCGCCTGATTGAATCCGTTGAAGCGGAGCTGCTTCGGGCTCGCGCCCAGCAAGGCGCCCTGCAAAAGCAGTTGATTTCATTGAGGACCGAGCTGGACAGGACCCCCCGTGAGGTCGAACTTTTTGTTGAGGATACCTCCCAGCAAACACTCCTCGAACTGGAGTTGGAGCGTGAAGCTCTGTTGTCGCGCTACACGCCGAACTCAGAGCCTTTGCGCGCCATCAATGCTCGAATTTCACAGGTTGAAGCGATCGTGGGGCGGCAAGCAGGCGTTGCCGGAATGGTTCGAAGGGGCATCAATCCAGTCTACCAGTCCCTTATTACCAACCACACAACGCTGGATGCTGAGGCTGAAGCCCTTGCAGGCGAGGCCGCCACCCTTGAGCTGCAAATGGCCCAACTTGAAAGACGGGCAGATCTCCTCGTGTCCTTGGCGCCTGGCTGGCGAGATCTGTTGAGGGATCGCAGCCTCGCGGAAGCCAATGTCTTTGAATATTCCAGCCGAGCGATAGAAGAACGAAGCAGACGGGACTTGGTTCAGCGTCGGGCTGACAATATCAGGGTGCTGGAGCCTGCCCACACACCTGCTGTGGGCAATTCGCTAAAACTGGCCGTGGTCATTGGCTCGTTTCTCTTTGCAGGCTTTTCAGCGCTCATGGCCGGACTGCTCTACACATTCACGCGGACCGGCTTTACGACCCCGGCAAGTTTGGCGCGCACGACCGGACTGCCTGTCCTCGCCGCGCTGGGGCGATGACGATGACCGTTCGCGCTGCGGCATTCAATCGAGTCATCCGGTCGGCCCAAGCCGTTGGTCCTCCGTCGGGTGGACGGGCTATCCTCTTTGTGACGCCAAGTTCGCCAGCGGCGGTGCGTACGGCCGCCATCGGGTTTGCGCGGGCGACATCTCTTCGGGCAACTCGGCCGGTCTGGCTGATAGACCTGGACCTGCGCGACAACGGACTGTTTCATCATTTAGAGGTTACGGCCCCAACCCATCAGAACCAGCCGGGGCGCGCTTTCAGCGCCGCGCTCGATTCCGCGCCGTTCTATCGCCCGGTCGGACGACGGCTGATCGCGACCCAAGGCGGGGTCAACCCAACGAAGCTTCTGAGCCTGCATGAAGTGCCCGGCTCCAATCTCTATGTCAGTCGCTTCCGGGTCGAAGCTATGGCGGCGGGACAAAAGCTCTCGCTTTCGCGCTCTGATGATTGGTGGACTGCGGCCCGCGCCAAGTCAGACTGGATCACGGTCCATGCACTACCCCTGGAGCAGGGCGGGAATGCGCTCACGCTGTGTCCGGATGTCGACGGCGTCGTTTTGGTGGTTGAGGCGGACCGTACACCCCTGGATGATGTTATGATTATGCAAGAAGAGGTCGAAAGTGCAGGGGGCCGCGTCATTGGAGCGGTCATGGTTCAGCTTGGCGCCGATGCGCGTTGGCTCAGCACGTTTGCGGCCTGATGGTTGCCGAGCGCTTAAACGCAGAACGGATCGGTTTCCCGGCCCTCGTGGCGGTGTTGATATGCCTTGTTCTCTTTTCCGAAGGGGCGTTCCAAAGGTTGGTAGCGCCCACTGTGGACCTGGACGGCAATCCAATTCTCCGAGTTATGTGGCTGCCGGTTTATGCTCTAGTGTTTGGGTTGGCGATGACCCGGGCGAAGGCGATTGGCGCACTGGTCCTGCGAATGCCAGCCTTGTCCGTGGTGTTGCTCCTGGCACTGTTGTCGTTCCTTTGGTCAATTGATCCGGGATTGAGCCTGCGCCGCGGCATTGGATTGGCGGTGACAACTCTGTTCGGGTTTTACCTCGCCGTGCGCTTCGATTGGCGCCAGCTCCTCATTCTGTTCGGCAGCCTTTGGTTGGGATTGTGTTGCTTGAATTTTGCGGCTGGCCTGATCGCTCCGGCTTTTGCCCGCGACTATGAAATTCATATTGGAGCCTGGCGTGGTTTCTGGTTCGAAAAGAACGCGATGGGTGGGCACATGGCCCGCGCCAGTATGATTTTTGGCACGTTGATGATGATAGACACCCGGCGATGGCAGATTTGGACGGTCGGACTCGCCTTGTCGGTGCTGTTGGTCATCCTTTCAACGTCAACGACATCACTGATTGCGGTGCTGCTGGCTGCGGGAATTTTGTTGGGTGGATGGGCCCTCCAGGGGCGGCGCATTGCTGCCGTGCTCGGTGTTTGGGCTGGGGTGACGGTGGCGAGCGCACTCGCCATTGCTGTCGCGCTGCAGCCCGGCGTATTCTTGGGGTTTTTCGGCAAAGACGCCACGTTCACAGGGCGCACTGATATCTGGACCGCTCTGCTTGAAGCGATCGCCGAGAGACCGATCCTTGGATATGGCTATGGCGCATTCTGGCCCCTTGGGTCCGAGCCTGCCTACTGGGTTCGCGTTGCCGTAGAATGGGATGCGCCGACGGCCCATAATGGCTGGTTGGAAATAACCCTGGCGCTGGGGCTGGTCGGGTTGGTTTGCTTCGCAGCGAGCTTTCTGGCGACCGCGCTTCGGGCGGTTGCCCAATTGCCGAGGCATCGCTTTGCACTCTATGCGACGGGGTTTCTCACCCAACTTGGCCTGTTCAGTTTTTCCGAGAGCCTTCTGCTTGAACTTAACAGCTTTGTCTGGATCAACTATGTTGCTGTGGCTGGCGTTCTGGTCCTTGGGCTGTCAAAGGACGGACACGTCAGCCATCGAGCGGCCCCCGAGCGATCACGTCTGAGGCTGGCCCGCGCGACCCGTGGCTGGGTTTGAATGGTTGGGTGCAGGCAGCTGGGACTGGCCATAGAATTTAAGTTTCCATCGCCAGATAACCTTGCCAAGTCCGCGGGCGGCCTTATCCAACCATGCCGCGCGTTGCGGTGCGCCAGTCAGCCATCCAAGCCCGGCCAGGATGCTATAAACGGCAAACTGGCTTGTGCCCACGCCGATCCAAAACAAAAGCTCGGGGTACTTTCTGGATGCTTCTGCTTTACGCGTGGGACCCTGCCCATAGGCTATTGCTCTTGTAAGCGTATATTTCAAGCGAGCCCGCTGGGTCGGGACATGCTCCCAGACACGCGCATTTTCCGCCCAGCCAAACGTGCATCCCGCACGTTCTGCATGCATGAAAAGCAGATCGTCTTCGCCGCCAACTTCATTCATCTTGGGATCAAAAAGTGGCGCGCGCTTGGGCAATTGCCCAAGATCGAGGAGCGCATTTCCACAGCCGTAAAACTCTGGGATTAATCCAGTATTGTGGCCGGGCCTTCGCGAGAAGAATGTTTCAAAAAACGCGCGATGGACCTTCACATCAACTGGCAAGACGGCGTCAACGGGGCCAAACGTGACCGCTGCTCTGGAGGCTTCATAGGCCTTCAGCAGCTCTTCTAACCATGTCTCAGGGGCAGTCTGGTCATCATCGACAAAGGCAACAAGAGGGGTGTCTACACAGTCCAACGCTGCGTTGCGCGCATTCGCGACACCGGCTTGTTTGCAGTGAATGACTTTCGTTTGAAGGGCGCCGGGCGCCTTCGCGCTGAGTGCGTTTGCCGTGGCCAGGGCAGAGCCCTGTGGATCATTGTCTACGATGATCAAACTTGGCCTGATGCGGTCGAGTGCGGACTGGGCAAACAGACTGCGGACCGCATCTGAAAGCGGGCCAACCCGTCTGAATGTTGGCACAATGATGGTGACGCGCGGCGGCATCAGGCAGCGACCGCGTTGATTTCAGCCATGGCACCGCTTGGGGTGGTGAGATAGGCGCCGCTGTCGCGCGCCTGGCGCACGATGCGCTCCAAGGTCTTTGGTGTCACGCCAAACGCGCTGGGCTCGTTTTGCACATCATGGGTAAAGAAGATGAGCCACCCTGGGCTGCGAACAGCGGCCTCGATCATCCTCTCGGCACGCCGTATTGAGTCTGCATCCATGTTGAGTTCCACGGCCCGCAGCTGCATCAGATCGGTCCCGCGCCGATTGATGCCTGGTAACACGCCGCGCCCCGTTTCAAATCGATCTGAAAGTGCATTTTTTAGGGCCAAACGCGTTTCACCGTATGGATAAGCAAAGTGGCGAATGGTTTGTGTGGGATTGTGTAGACAGAGCGCGTTGAGGTTCTCGTCTATGTCGCTCAGGACATTTGCCTGGAGTGCCTTGGAACAGTTTATGTGGGTCTGAGTGTGGGCAGCGATTTCGTGACCAGCGTCAGCCAAAGATCTCATATCTTCCAGCGTGTAATAAGGGCCAAAGGGGCCCTCTTGGTCAACAAATCCAGTGCAGGTGTAGTATGCGCCATGCGCATGAAAGCGGTCCAGGATATCAGCACCATTTTGCGCCGCAGACTTGGGAAAGTCATCAAAGGTGAAACTGATGATAGCGCGGCTGGGGGTGTTGGAAAGCGCTTTCGCCGTGCGCCATTGGTTCCAGCGGCGTTCGACCTTTGCAAGCAAGGACCGTGGCGGCGAATAGAGATTCGGATCGATTACGCCGTCAGTCATTCGATGTCTCTGGAATAGATCAGGGCGCGGAAAAGTTTCAGGCTCAGCAGGCGTGCGCGGATCGGCATGGCTTTCGACTCAGTTAGCCTTCGCGCCGCGTAAATTAGAGGCGCCCTGAAGACCCCCGCAAACTTCAACAGCCTCGCCGCCCTGTACAATGGCATATCGGCGACACGATCTGGATGGCGATGGGCCAGGCGTGCGAAATTCGCTCCGGATGCTTGGTATTTTTCGAGGATGCCCTTGTCGGTTAACAATCCCAGGTGAGATGCAGTGTTGTTGATATGCAATATCGGAAAATGGTGCAGGATTGAAAGGCCCCAGTCGACGTCCTCCCATCCCCACCCGACATAGCCGGGATCCAGGGTCACCCTGGTAAAGATCGTCCGATGAACAAGAATGTTCGAAGTGAACACGTAACGGCCTGGATCCTTGCTGCGGATTGCCGCGTCAAGACACTCAGAAACCTCGGACTGGGCTAGATGCAGGGCCGTTGCGGCGCTTTTTGCGACCTGCAATGTACTGCTTCCGCCGCATACAAGGGTCGGTCTGCCGAGTGTATCTGTCAATTTGATATACTGCGCGAGAAAGTCCCTGTCATTGGGGACCATGTCGGCATCCAGCAGAACAACCCAGTCGGTGGTAGCTGCCTCCAGGAGGCAATTGCGGGCTTCGGCTCGACCGAGATTGGTTTGTGAAGCTATCAATTCCGACCGGCCGGGGAATTCGCTAATCAGCGCTTCGATCATCTCAATTCGGGCGTCATCACCAGATCCATCATCGAAGACAATCAGGTGCGTTTGCTCTGCGCCCTTGCAGGCGCAAAGCGCTGTGATCAGGGGTTCGATATCGTCCCTATAGGTGGGAACCAGGATCGAGAGCACGATCTGATGAGCCGGTCTGTCCATACACAGTGACACCTCATTCGGTGTGTGAAGAGTCTGTGGATCAACGGTCATTGGCGGAATCGCCCCAAATGCACGGCGCCGTCTTGAGCACAATATACAGATCGAACAAAAGGGACGCGCGGTTCACATATTCCAGGTCAAGGCGGACACGATTCTCGACAGCTTGCTTTGTGTGGACGGGTCCGCGCGATCCTTTGATTTGTGCCCATCCTGTAAGCCCTGGTTTGACACGGTGGCGGTGTGCATATGCGCGAACGATTTCATGTACCTCGGTGTGCTCGGTCGTCATTCCGATGGCGTGGGGCCGTGGGCCGACAATCGACATCTCGCCGATCAGCACGTTCCAAAGCTGAGGCAGTTCATCCAGGCTAGTACGGCGAATAAACTGACCAATGCGGGTGACACGTGCATCGCCTGCGAAGGTTTGGACCACCATGCGTTCTTGTGAGACACTGTCAGGCCGCATGGACCGAAACTTCCAGACCCGAAAAACCTTGTTGTTGAAGCCATGGCGTTTCTGACGGAAGAAAATTGGCCCGCGATCCTCAAGCCAAACCGCCAGTGCAATGATGCCCATAACCGGCGCAAAGCCGACCAGCATCCCAGCTGAAAGGATGATGTCAGCGACGCGTTTGGCAATGGTTTGGCCAAGGTTTACAGGCGCTCCTGAAATATAGGCTGCAGGAGAGCGGGCGATTTCATCCAGGTCTTCTACTTCTGGGTCAAAGCCAGCCAGATCCAGCAGGAGAACTACGCGTTGCGGTAGAACCCTCAGCCTGTCGAGAAGGTTGCGAACCCGGTCCTTGGCATCGGTGGTAACCGTGACGACGATGCGGTCCATCTCCGGCAGGTGTTCCCAGTTCATCAAGTCCTCGAGGCTCCCGAGCACAGGAATA
>JBCCTK010000022.1:0-27877 GCA_039198685.1 Pseudomonadota bacterium
TGACCCGCGGACACTTTTCGTGGTGGGCGACGAAAAACAATCAATCTACTCCTTCCAAGGCGCCGATCCGCGGCTTTTCCTGTCCGGCAAGCGTGACTTTATCTCCCGCACCCGGGGTGATGGCGCCACGCCGGACATGCTGATGTCTTTTCGCTCAAGCCCGGAAGTGCTCGCGGCCGTTGATGGCGTTATGGCCCAGTCCGCGGTTGATGTTCCCGCTGCGGTCAGCCAGCCACCGGCCATGGCCGACCTGACCATCCACACTGCCCGGCGCGCCAACCAGCCCGGACGGGTCGAGCAGTGGCCCATCGAAGAAAAGGCCGAAGTGCCCGACAATGACCCTTGGGATGCGCCCGTGGATGCGCAAGGGGAGACTTCCCCGAAGGCCAAGCTGGCCGCCCAGGTTGCCGGGCATGTTTCCCAGATGGTCGAGCGCGGCGAGACAGTCTGGGTGGAGGGGCCCGACGGGGGCTGGCGGCGCAAGGCGATGACCGCGGGAGACGTGCTGATCCTCGTGCGCAAGCGCAAGGGCGGCTTGTTCGATGCCCTGATCCAGAACCTGAAACGTCAGGGCCTGCCCGTTGCCGGCGCCGATCGGCTGGTTCTGGCCGATCATATCGGCGTACAGGATTGCCTGAACCTCATCCGGTTTGTTTTGATGCCGAGCGACGACCTCACCCTGGCGGAGATCTTGCGCGGACCGTTCTGCGACCTCGTTGACGACAATGAGCACCTGTTTCCTCTGGCCCATGGCCGCGGGAAAGACACATCACTTTGGCAACGACTGCAAAAGAGCGACACGCCACGACACGCGGTGGCGAGGGACTTTCTTCAAGCTCTGCTGGAACGCGCCCACTGGCCACCGTTTGAATTCCTGACAGCTGTGCTGGAACATCCTGTTCTGGACGAACAAACAGGATGGGATCGCATCGGTGCCAGGCTGGGAACACCCGCGCGCGACCCCGTTGAGGCACTTTGCGCGCGCGCGCTTGCCTTCGACGTTGAGCGCGGGGCTGCGCTTCAAACATTCCTTTCCGCCATTGAGGGCGATGAGAGCGAAATCAAGCGAGACCTGGCCGAAGCGGGCGGCGCGGTGCGGGTCATGACGGTCCACGGGGCAAAGGGTCTGCAGGCCCCGGTGGTGATCCTGCCGGATACAACGTCCCCGCCAGGGCCCCAGCGCAGCCCCCTCCTGACCCTGGAGAATGGCCTGCCGGTCTGGGCTCCCAGCAGGACAGGCGACACGGACCGACTGGCCGCGGCGCGCGAAGACGCAACAGCGCGCATGCTAGAGGAACATGTAAGGCTCCTATATGTTGCCCTGACCCGGGCCCAGGACCGGTTGATCGTCTGCGGGGCCTGGCATGGACGCGGTCAGACGGGCTATGGCGACCTTTCATGGTATGACCTCTGCGCCAAAGGGTTGGCCAGAGCCGGGGCCGAAGCAGACGACGCCACGGCTATACTGGCACTGGGCAGTGTTCCGCCTCTTGCCGAAGCCCCGAAGGGTGGATCTGACGCGCCGGTTGCCCCCCCTGCCTGGCTTCGCCGCGCTGCACCCAGTGAGACCAAAGCAACACGCGCCATCAGCCCCTCGCGCCTATTGGCCGATGAAGCGCCGGTCATCGACCCGCTGGGTCCACGCCCGCCCGACCGGCGCCTTCGCGGACGTTTGATCCATAGTCTGCTAGAACGTTTGCCGCGCCTTTCGGAAGACCGACGCGAAGCTGCCGCGGTTCAGTTCCTTGCCAAGGAAGCTGCCTTGGGACCGCTCGAGCGCAAGGAGATTGCCGAAACCGCTTTGAAAACACTGGCAGACCCGGCCATGGCCAACGTGTTCGCCCCAGGTGGCCGCGCCGAAGCTGCCATTGTCGGTGCGGGTACAGGATGGCCAGACGGCACGCTGATCAATGGCCGGGTCGACCGGCTGGTTATGACAGAAAGCGAAATCCTGATCGTGGATATCAAGACTGACCGCCCACCACCAACCCGGCCAGAAGATGTAAGCGGCTCCTACCTTGCCCAACTGGCAACCTATCAAAACGTGTTGGAGACTGGCTTCCGCGGCCGGAGCGTCTCGTGTGCCCTCGTTTGGACGGATGGCCCGCGCCTGATGGCCCTGCCGCGACCGCTTCTGTTAGAAGCGCTAAACCGAGCGCAGAGTGGCCTTTGACGGGCTTCTGAATCGACTATCTATCATAGCAGACACACAAAGGAGCCTGTAACCATGGCGACGAAGACCCTGACCGATGATGATTTCGATACAGCGATTGCGAGCGACCTGCCTGTCGTGGTCGACTTTTGGGCTGAATGGTGCGGACCCTGTAAACAGATGGCACCCCATCTCGACGCAGTTGCCGAAGAATATGGCGACAAGGTCACCATCGCAAAAATCAATGTGGATGAGAATCCCATGAGCGCTTCCAAGTATGGCGTGCGCGGTCTGCCGACCCTTATGCTTTTCAGGGACGGCAAAATGATCGACAGCCAATTGGGCGCGATGAGCAAGCAGCGAATTTCAGAGTGGATCAAGGACAACGCCTGAAGCGAGACCGTCTGACCCCAAACAAGACCCCGTTGCCCTGTGGTGGCGGGGTTTTTTGATACGCAGACCTTCAAAAGACCAGCCCCGCCAAGGGCTTAAGATTTTTCCTATACTTAATAGACCTAGAATTGATTGGATCGATAGGGCCACCTGCACCATCCTACATCCAGCAGTATCGTAATGACCGTGAAATAGATGAGGACGACCATGGACGGATCTGAAGGCAATATCAGCAAGTGCCCCGTAATGGGTGGCGAGAAGGGCCAAATCGGCCAGGGCGCCACGGCCAACCAGCGCTGGTGGCCTGAACAGCTCAACCTGAAAATTCTCAACCAGCGCGCCCCGCTCGTTGACCCTATGGGCGAAGCGTTCGACTACCGCGCTGAATTCGAGACCCTCGACCTGGAAGCCGTGCGCCAGGACCTTTATGCGCTGATGGAAGACAGTCAGGAATGGTGGCCAGCAGACTATGGTCATTATGGCCCCATGTTCATTCGTATGGCCTGGCATTCGGCTGGTACCTATCGCATTCAGGATGGACGCGGTGGTGCAGGCGCCGGCACGCTGCGCTTTGCGCCCCTGAACTCCTGGCCGGACAATACGAATCTAGACAAGGCGCGCCGCCTGCTCTGGCCGATCAAGCAGAAATATGGCCGTAAACTTTCCTGGGCCGATTTGATGGTGCTGACAGGCAATGCCGCGCTTGAATCCATGGGGCTGGAAACGTTTGGCTTTGCCGGTGGTCGCGCCGACATATGGGAGCCCGAGGAAGACATTTACTGGGGCCCTGAGTCAGAATGGCTCGGCGACGAGCGCTATACGGGCGAACGCGATCTCGCCAATCCGCTCGGCGCCGTACAAATGGGTCTCATTTACGTCAACCCCGAAGGTCCGAACGGCAATCCGGATCCGCTACGCTCAGCCTATGATATCCGCGATACGTTTGCGCGCATGGCCATGAATGACGAAGAAACCGTCGCCCTGGTCGCTGGTGGGCACACCTTCGGCAAGGCCCATGGCGCAGCACCTGATGCGAATCTTGACCGCGAGCCAGAAGCCGCTCCGATCGAGATGCAAGGCCTCGGCTGGAAGAATGCCCATGGTTCGGGCGCCGGTGCCCACACGATCACGTCCGGTATTGAAGGCGCATGGACACCGACCCCGCGCACCTGGGACAATGCCTATTTTGACGTATTGATGGGTTATGAGTGGGAGCTGACCAAATCTCCCGCGGGTGCCAACCAGTGGACCCCGAAAGCAGGTCAAGGTGCCCCTGAGGCCCCGTCTGCACATGACGCCAGCAAGACTGAGCCGTTGATGATGACCACGGCGGACATGGCCCTGAAAATGGACCCCGACTACAATGCCATCTCCAAGCGGTTCCATGCCAATCCGGACCAGTTTGCCGACGCGTTTGCCCGCGCCTGGTACAAGCTGACCCACCGCGACATGGGCCCCTATGAGCTCGGCCTCGGCCCGCTCGTTCCCGCTGAACCCCAGATTTGGCAAGATCCAGTGCCGGCAGTTGACCACGAACTGGTCGACGCCGCTGACATCACCGCGCTCAAGGCGAAAATCCTCGAGTCGGGTCTGACCATTGGCCAACTGGTCTCCACGGCCTGGGCATCCGCATCCACATATCGCCAAACTGACAAGCGTGGCGGCGCCAATGGAGCGCGCATCAGGCTCGCTCCGCAGAAGGATTGGGACGTCAATGAACCGGTCAAGCTGGCCGGTGTGCTTGACACGCTCGAATCCGTCCAGACCGCGTTCAATGACGCCCAGTCCGGCGGCAAGCGCATTTCCCTGGCCGACACGATCGTCCTGGGCGGCGTGGCTGCGATCGAGAAAGCCGCCAGTGATGCCGGCAATACCCTCTCGGTACCGTTCACGCCGGGCCGTACCGACGCCACGGACGAGATGACCGATGCGCCGTCCTTCGACGTGTTGGAGCCCCAGACAGACGCGTTTCGCAACTATGTTGCAGACCGGGTGACGGGCGCATCCGCTGAGCTGATGGTGGACAAGGCACACTTGCTGGGCCTCACCGCCCCGCAAATGACGGCCCTGGTCGGTGGCATGCGCGTGCTCGGTGCCAACCATGGCGGCGCAGCCCACGGCGTCTTCACGGACACGCCCGGCACGTTGACGAATGACTTCTTCGTCAACCTCCTGGACATGGCAACACACTGGCAGCGTGCGTCGAATGAAGACACGGTGCTCTGGGGCCGCGACCGCAAGACAGACGAGCTGAAGTGGACGGCAACGGAAGTCGACCTCGTATTCGGATCAAATTCCCAGCTGCGCGCCATTGCTGAGGTCTACGCCATGGATGACAGCGGAGAGAAATTCCTCACCGACTTCGTAGCCGCCTGGACCAAGGTCATGGACGCTGACAGGACCGATCTGGGCTAAAGCTGATTGGATTGCCACCAAAATTCGGAAAGCCCCGCAGCCCAAGGTTGCGGGGCTTTTTATTTGGGCCATACCTGCCCCACACCGGGGGTGGATTCCATGGGGCCCTTAAAGCATTGGTCTTTAAAATCCCGATCCCGGCTGGGCGAGGTAGTCCTGCTCTGCTGGCGTACTTTCCCGGCCGAGGATCGCGTTGCGATGGGGGAAGCGGCCGAACTGGTCAATCACCGCTTTATGCTTATGGGCAAAGTCGAGGCTATCTTCCGCCATGGCCTGAAAGGCTGGACGGGCGGTTTGGAGGAGCTGAGTGAACAGGTCGATGCTCAGTTGTTGGTCGCCGGCACGCTCCGAATGCTCAATCGGCAAGTAGAAGAACATCTGCTCCACTTCGGTCAGTTCGCGATCCTGGCCAAGGACAAGTCCTTCCTTGGCAAGCCCCAATGCTTTTGTGTCGAGCGCAAAGGCACCGGGCGTGCCGCGGAAAATGTTCCGTGTAAACTGGTCCATGGCAATGATTGCCGCCAGCCGAGGGCGCGGACCCCGCTCGGCCCAGGCTTCGCCCAAACCCTTGGCAAGCGCTTCCAGGGTTGGGAGATAACGCGCCTCCAGGTCACGGTCGAGGGCGTGCGACTTGCCAAACCAGACCCGCCTTCGCGCCTTGGCAAGAATAGCGTCATGGGCCGCCGGACCAATCCAATCCTCCAAGAGGGCGTCGGGGCTTGCGACAGTCATTTCTTGCGAGTTGAAACAATCATATAGTTGACATCCGTGTCGCCAGAGAGACGCCAGGCATCCATGAGTGGATTATACGATACACCCTGGGGCGCGCGCACTGTCATCCCGGCCTCTGAAAGAGAGGAGACAATTTCCCGAGGTTTCAGAAATTTGTTCCACTCATGGGTGCCGCGCGGCAGCCAACCGAGAACATATTCGGCCCCAACAATCGCCAGCGCAAAGGCCTTTGGCGTTCTATTGAGCGTGGCGACCACCATCAGCCCGCCGGGCGCGACGAGGCTTGCCGTATCGCGCAAAAAGGCTGCGGGATCTGCGACGTGCTCAACGACTTCCAAATTCAACACCACGTCGAAGGGGCCTTCGCCGGCTTCGATCAATTCCTCTGCCGTTCCAGCCCGGTAGTCCACGTCAACGGCGGATTGACCGGCATGGGTCATTGCGGTCTTGATATTGGCCTCTGACGCATCGACCCCGGTTACAGCCGCGCCAAGCCGAGCCATGGGCTCACTGACCAGGCCGCCGCCACATCCGATGTCTAGGAATCTCAAGCCCTCGAACGGCCTGCGCTTCGCTCCATCGAGGTCAAAATGTCCAACGACCGTATCTCGAATAAACCCCAACCGTACGGGATTAAACTTATGGAGCGGTTTGAATTTCCCGGTAGGGTCCCACCACTCAGCCGCCATGGCGGTGAACTTGGCAACTTCGGCCGGGTCAATGCTCGGCCTGTGCAAGATTTCCGGGCGTTCGGCCGTACTCTGGTCCATCGGTTCAAGCTTCCTGTTTGATCCACATCATAGTGCGCTCTACAAAGGCGTGTTCACCCTTGGACATGGTAAAGAAAGACAGCGAGGCAATGCGGCGAACCGTTCTGAAATTTGGAGGCACGTCCGTGGCCGATCTGGAACGGATCGCCCATGTGGCCGATATTGTCGCCGCCCGCGCCAGCGAGGGTGAGAGGCTTGCAGTCGTGGTATCAGCCATGGCGGGTGAGACCAACAAACTCGTTGGGTATGCCAAGGGCGCAGCAGGCGGAGATATCGCCGCCGGTGCCTTTGACGATGAGTATGACGTCGTTGTCAGTTCCGGTGAGCAAGTCACGGCCGGACTTCTGGCCCTTGCCCTCAGGCGCCGCGGACAACGCGCCCGCAGCTGGCTTGGCTGGCAGTTGGAAATGCGCACCAGCAACGCCCATGGCAGCGCGCGCATTCTGGGGTTTGAAGAGTCTGGCCTTCCAGCCGCCGTCGAGGGTGGTGAGATCGCCGTGATTGCCGGATTCCAGGGAGTGACAGAGGCCGGGCGGATCGCAACCCTGGGCCGGGGCGGGTCAGACACCAGCGCGGTCGCCGTCGCCGCCGCGTTGGACGCAGAATGCTGTGACATTTATACCGATGTAGACGGGGTTTACACGACCGATCCGCGTATTGTGTCCAAGGCACAACGAATTGAGCGAATTTCCTATGAGGAGATGCTGGAAATGGCGTCCCTTGGAGCCAAGGTGCTCCAGACCCGCTCGGTGGAACTCGCCATGAACCACGCTGTGCCGATCCGGGTGCTCTCGAGTTTCATTGCGCACAATACGCCTAATCCAGGCACTCTCGTCTGTTCGGAGGATAAAATATTGGAAAAACAGGTCGTCAGCGGGGTTGCATACAGCCGAGACGAGGCCAAGGTCACGCTCTATGGTGTGGCAGACAAACCCGGTGTGTCAGCGCGGATTTTTGCGCTCATGGCCGCTGGCGGCGTCAATGTGGACATGATCGTCCAGGCCAATGCCCGAGGTGAAGGCGTGGCCAACATGGTGTTTACCTGCACCGACCGCGACAGCCAGATCGCGGAGGAGACCCTGCGCGCCCATCAGGCAGAGATCGCGTTCGAACGCGTCGAGGTTGAGCGTGACGTGGCGAAGGTGTCGATCATTGGCGTGGGCATGAAAAGCCACACAGGCGTGGCCGAGACGATGTTCCGCACGCTCTATGAGAAAGGCATCAACATCGACGTCATCGCAACTTCGGAGATCAAGATCTCGGTGCTTATTGAAGCAGTGTATACAGAATTGGCCGTGCGCGCCCTCCACACGGCTTTTGAGCTTGACGCAACGTAAGTCCGCTAGCGACAATTTGAGCCCATGCCAGAGACCTATTCCGCCCCGCGCCTCCTGATGAACCGCTTGCGCCAAATGATGGCTGCGGGCGGCGAAGCCAGTGAGCGGCTCGATAAGGTGGTCAAGCTGGTGGCAGGGACCATGGTCGCGGATGTATGTTCCATATACCTGCGCACCGGCGATGATATTCTGGAATTGATCGCCACGGAGGGTCTTCGGTCTGAAGCTGTGAGCCGGACTCGTATGGCGCTCGACGAGGGCCTTGTTGGTCAGATTGCGATGTCTGCGTCACCGCTGGCGATCCAGGATGCTCCCCGCCATCCGGCATTTTCCTACCGGCCAGAAACCGGGGAAGACCCCTATCACGCCTTTCTCGGCGTTCCGATCTTGCGCAGTGGTAAGGTGACAGGGGTCCTGACGGTGCAGAACCGGACTGCCCGCGTCTATGGTGAAGATGAAATCGAGACCTTGCAGACCATTGCCATGGTGCTGGCTGAAGTGCTGGCCACGGTTTCTGAAATGCGCCGACAAGCCGTCACCGATGATATCAGCGCGCGGCCGGCAACACTGGATGGCCGCGCGCTGTGTGGTGGTATCGGAATCGGCACCGTCGTGTTCCACGACCCTGTGGTGCCGGCAGCGAAGTTCTTTTCGGCGGATGTGGAAGGCGAAACTGACCGCTTGCAATCGGCCCTGAGTGCCCTGCGCGTGTCTGTCGATGCCATGGTGGCGATTGATACCGGCGCCTTGATGGGTGAGTCCCGCGAGGTGTTGGAGACCTACCGCCTTCTCGCCCATGACCCCGCATGGGCAGAGCGCCTAAAAGAAGGCGTGCAGGGCGGGCTGACAGCTGAAGCCGCCGTGGACCGCGCCAGGCGCGAGCACCGGGCACGGCTGGAAACGGCAACCGACTCATACCTCCGCGAACGGCTCTACGATCTTGAGGACCTCGACAATCGCTTACTTCGCATCCTCAGCGGCGATGCTCACACCGCCCTGGCAGAAGGTGTAGACATGACCCATACCGTGGTCGTGGCCAGGCGTTTGGGACCGGCCGACCTGCTGGAATATCGCGGAAAAGGACTCGCAGGCATCCTGATTGAGGATTCCTCTGTCTCCTCCCATGCCGCGATCGTCGCGCGGGCGATGGAAATCCCGACCATTGGCAACATTCCAGGCATCACGACATCACTGGAGACCGGCGATGCGGTGATCGTCGATGCCGAAGAAGGCAAGGCACACCTGCGCGCAGATGATGCGCTGAAGGCGGCCTATGTCGACCGGATCGCCTTGCGCAGCGAGCGCCAGGCTGCCTATGAAGCGCTGCGCGGTGCACCCGCCACGTCATTGGATGGCGTTACGGTTTCACTGAATTTGAATGCGGGTTTGGCGCTGGATGTCGATGCCGTTGAAGAAGCCGGCGCAGAGGGCATTGGCCTCTTTCGCACTGAATTTCAGTTTCTCGTGGCCTCAACCCTGCCCCGCCTGGGCGAACAGGTGGAACTTTACTCCCAAGTGCTCGATACAGCCGGCGAGCGCCCGGTCACTTTCCGCACCGTCGATTTGGGCGGTGACAAGATGCTGCCGAATCTGAATGCGGCACGGGAAGAAAACCCGGCGCTTGGCTGGCGCTCAATCCGCTTTGCATTGGACACACGAGGCCTGTTCCGGCGCCAATTGCGCGCGTTGGTGCGAGCCGCCAGCGGACGTCACTTGCGGGTGATGTTCCCAATGATCACGATTGCTGAAGAATTCTTCGAGGCCAAGGCCATGTTACTCGAGGAATTGGAGTGGAGCGGCGCTCGGGGCTTTGCTCCGCCAGAGCGGCTTGAAATCGGTGCAATGCTGGAAGCCCCGGCCCTGGCTTATGCTCTACAGGAAATTGCCAGCGAAGCGGATTTCCTGTCTCTTGGCACCAATGATTTGATGCAATTTTTCTTTGCGGCGGATCGTATGACACCCTCTGTCTCAGAACGATACGATATCGTCAGCCGCCCGGCCCTTCGGTTTCTCAAAACCGTCGCCGACCGTTGCCGGGACCTCGACCTTCCGCTGTCCATTTGTGGCGAAGCGTCGGGCGACCCGCTCCAGGCGCTGTGCCTTGCTTCTCTTGGGTTCCACACGCTTTCCATGCCGGCTTCACAGATCGGGCCTGTCAAGAAAGCAATACGAAGCGTACACCTCGCCCAATTGGGGCATACGCTTTGCACATCTCTCTCTCAAGGGCGTGGCGATCTGCGTAAGGAATTGTTAGCCTTGTTGGATGACCTTGGCGTGGATGTGACTCTCAATTGATCGTGGCCCATCATTTGTATAAAACCAAGATGGGCCTTGGGTCGTTATTTAGGCGGGGCAGGGGTCCCGCAATTGAGGAGAATGCCGTGAGCACGGCAGGGCGATAAGAATGGCTGACGAGAACAATACGCCCATGCAAGAGGACGTATACCCTCTGATACACGCGTCCGGAAATGGCGGAACGACTCGTACCACGTCTGATCATACTGCGAATATGGCGGAAAAAGCGCCGATAAGAGCCGATTTCGAGCCCGAATACACCGGTCAGCCACAAGCCTACTATGATGCGCTGCGACAGGCACTGCCGGAGGCGCGGATAGGCCAGCTGCTCCGCAAGGTCCGAGATGCCAAAAATGTAAGCATAGAGGCGCTACACGAGATTACGCGTCACAGTCCCCAAAAGCTGATTTCAATCGAGCGGATGGAAGTTTCGGGCATGTCGCGCGGCTACATCACCCCAGTTGTGCGTGATTATGCCAAGACGATCGGTCTGGATGGCGACCAGCTCGTGAGCGACTATTCCAGCGACTGCGGCACCCTCGAAACCGTATCAATGCCGGAGCCGATCATTGCGCCGGACATGCCGACCAAGCCTGGCCTGTTGCGCCCGGCCTACGCCGCTGCCGCTGTGATCGGCATGGCAATTGTAGGCGGTGCCATGTTTGCGCTTTCAGGCTTCGGCGACGATTCCAAAGCCCCTGATCTTGTCGTTCAACCGCTCAATGGCGCTGCTGAAAGCCTGTTCGCGGATATTCCGCTGACCGAGCGCGTCCGTGTCGAAAACCTGGAACTGACCCTTGTTGCCCTGCAAGATGCCTGGGTGGAGGTTCGCGGTCCAGATGGCACGTTGTACCGCAACCGGATTATGCACGTTGGCGAAACTTATATTCCGCGTGCCGGGGCTGGCTGGACCATTAGCGCGCGCAATGGCGCCGCGTTTCAGTGGCGCCTCGGCGATGCTGTGATCGGCCCACTTGGTCCAGAAGATGCAGCGGTCTTCGCTGCGAGCGTGGACACCGCGGCGACACGGGCCCAGGAGTCCGCTGCGCCTGCGTTCGCTGCTGCCGGGAATGGCCAACCATCCCGCTAAGCGACACGCTGGCGCCTTTACCCGCTCACCATTCGTCGCCACATTGGGTTCAATTGGACCACCTGCGATCCAGCGAGGAGCTTTAATCCCATGAGCGCCAACCCAATCCGCCCCTGGCGCAGCATTGAACGCAGGCCGAGCCGCAAGATCACGGTCGGCAAAGTGGACGTCGGCGGCGATGCACCCATCGCGGTCCAGTCCATGACGAATACACCCACAGAAGACGCAGGCGCCACGCTGGACCAGATCCGCGCCCTGGAAGACGCTGGCGCTGACATTGTGCGTGTCTCCTGCCCCACGGAAGACTCAACGGCCGCCATGCCCACCATTTGCCGGGAAGCCAATGTACCAATCGTGGCCGACATCCACTTCCATTACAAACGCGGGATTGAAGCGGCCGAAGCCGGTGCGGCATGCCTGCGCATCAATCCGGGTAATATCGGCTCCCATGACCGTGTCAAAGACGTCATCTCTGCGGCCCGCAACAATGGCTGCGCGATCCGCATTGGTGTAAATGGGGGTAGCCTGGAGCGCCACCTCCTTGAAAAATATGGCGAACCCTGCCCCGATGCCATGGTCGAGAGCGCACTGGACCATGCCCGCATCCTCGATGATTTGGACTTCCACGAGTATAAGATCAGCGTCAAAGCCTCAGACATGTTCCTCACCGTGGCCGCCTATCAGCACTTGGCAGACGCCACCGATGCGCCGCTACATTTAGGCATAACGGAAGCGGGCGGGCTGCGCACCGGCTCGGTGAAGTCATCCATTGGTATGGGCAATTTGCTCTGGATGGGCATTGGCGACACGATCCGTGTGTCACTTTCGGCAGACCCGGTCGAGGAGATCAAGGTCGGCTATGAAATGCTGAAATCCCTCGGCCTGCGCACGCGCGGCGTGAACATCGTCGCCTGTCCGTCCTGCGCCAGGCAAGGGTTTGACGTCATCAAGACGGTCGAGACCCTTGAACAACGCCTGGCGCATATTTCCGAGCCGATATCCCTGTCCATCATAGGATGCGTGGTGAACGGGCCGGGCGAAGCGTCTCTCACCGACATGGGCTTCACGGGCGGTGGCAAGGAAGCGGGTATGATGTACATGGCCGGTGCGCCGAGCCACAAGGTCTCCAACGCTGACATGATAGACCAGATCGTCGAAGAAATCGAAGCCAAGGCGGACGCGCTGCGCGCAGAGCGCGAAGCCGCAGAGCTGGCCGCCGAGTGAGGCTTAGCGGCTCATCGGAACGCACTTTGACAGCTTTGTAATATGCCGTATGCGAAGCAAGACCATGCCTAAAGGAGGCCCATCATGCGCATCGGTGTTCCAACTGAGATCAAGAAGCAGGAATTCCGTGTTGGGCTAACCCCGGAAAGTGTGGGCGAACTTGTCGCCGCGGGCCATTCGGTATCGATACAGGATGGCGCCGGTTTGGGCTCAGGCTTCGAAAACGATGAATATATAGCAATCGGTGCAGATATCCTGCCTGATGCCGATGCGGTGTTCGGCACATGCGAATTGATTGTAAAAGTGAAAGAACCCCAGCCGAGCGAGACCGAGCGCCTTACACCAGCCCATACATTGTTTACCTATCTTCACCTCGCTCCGGATCCGGTTCAAGCCAAGGGACTGATTGATAGCGGCGCGATCGCCGTCGCCTACGAGACGGTCACGGATCGGGATGGCCGCCTGCCTTTGCTAACCCCCATGAGCCAGGTCGCCGGTCGCATGAGCATGCAAGTTGCGGCTTGGGCGCTCATGAAGACGCGGCGCGGGCGGGGTCTTTTGCTCGGCGGGGTGCCCGGTGTGGCGCCTGCCAAAGTGGTCATCATCGGCGGTGGCGTGTCGGGCACGAATGCCGCGGAGATCGCCGTTGGTATGCGCGCAGACGTGACCATTTTCGACCGCAACACGGTACGCCTGGCAGAGCTGGATGTACAATTCGGCGGGCTGGTGAAGACGATGTATTCCACCCGCGCCGCCTTGGCCGAGGCTGTCAAAGACGCCGACCTGGTGATTGGCGCCGTGCTCATCCCTGGCGCAGCGGCGCCTAAGCTGATCACGCGCGAACAACTCAAGACCATGAAGCCCGGCGCGGTACTGGTGGATATCGCCATCGATCAGGGTGGATGTTTCGAAACCTCCCGCGCGACCACCCATGAGGACCCAATCTACGAAGTCGATAGCATCTTGCACTATTGCGTCGCCAATATGCCCGGCGCCGTGCCGCGCACGTCCACCTATGCCCTGAACAATGCCACCTTGCCTTTCGTGCTCCAAATCGCAAACTTGGGCACAAAAGCTGCCCTTAACGCCAACCCACACCTGGCCCGCGGCCTGACTGTAGCCGAAGGCCTGATCACCCATGAAGCCGTTGCGCGGGATTTGGGGGTGGCGTTCGCAACACCGGACTGGTTCGCAATGAGCGCCTGAGCGGGTGAGAGGTGATTGGGTTTTATTGGAGCGTATTTCGATTTCGAAACACGATGCCTAAAGCATTGGTCTCTCGAATGCGATCATTTGGGCGCTTGAAATTTTGGTCTGGGCGAGGCGCGCTCCGGTCCGACGATGCGGGCATCCTGGGAGGATTGCAACGCCGTCCAGCGCAGACGCGACACACCACCAAATGACCGCATTTGAAAGATCAATGCTTTTAGGGCACTTTCCGGCCAATTTGCACCGTTTGGCTGGACGGCGACCGGCGTGAAACCGAGGGTTTATGTTCGGTATTTTTCCAAGGATAGGAAAAGTTATCCGACCGGGAATCGCGCTGTGTCAGCCTCTTGGACATGGCCCCTGTCCCACTCCTCATGCGATGGCGCGAGATCGTCCATCCACTGTTCTGGCCGGTTTTCTTCTGGAACCTGCGCCGGTTTGTGCGGGTTTTAGACGGGCTTCGCGAACGCCAAGGCGATTATGGTCAACTGTCTTATGGGATCACCTGGTGGGGTGCGATCCAGATCCGTTGGGTTATCCCAGAAACAGCTCCAGACTGGGATGAAACGCTGGGACCAATGGCGCGGCGTATCCACCTTGCAACGCTGGACGTGTTGAACCCTTATCTTTGTGCCGCTGTGCCCGGTCGGCTGGGCTGTGGCCTGCTTCCTGTACAGTTCTATGAAAATGCCGGGCCGCTGGCCCAGGCTACGTCGACAGGGCGTGTTGCATGGATTGCCCTGAATACGGGCCGCTTTCCCCAGCCCGAACATCTCAATACGAGCTGAGCTGGTTTGCACGTCGCAGTGTTACCTCACCCTACCGCGCCTTTCGGGGTTTGCGGGCGCGCGTGCTGCAGCGAGAAGGCCAAAGGCACTGCGCCGTCTAAACCCCTGTCATATCGGCCAGAACACGGGCGATCAGCCTTTGAAAGGCTTCGCTAAAACGGGGCGACCAGGTATGGTCATCGGCGTGGACGGGCTTCGTCGAATTAATACCGGCCACGCGCATATCGCCGGTCTCAGTGGTGAACCATGGCCCGCCGGAGGAGCCTTCCGTCAGGCCGTTTTCGGCCTTGATGACGCCATAGGAGCGGTCCAGCACGCGCTCACCGGTGGTCGCAAACAGGAAACGACCATCGAAGTCGAAGTCTTCAGTGGCCTTGCGAGGATAGCCCAGGCTCGTAAACGGGCCATCCGGGTCGGCATTGGCAAGCACGCCCGCTGTTCCGGTTTTGTGTGCAATCGGTGCATCAAGGCGGATCATGGCCACATCATAGTGTCCTGGCGTGGTTCCAGGCGTTGGTGCGCTCCAGCCTTGCGGCACATAGGCCACTTCACCGGCCCATTTTCCGGCGGAGTCTCCGGCCAGATACTGGGGCTGAAAGACCATCCAGTCGGCAAATGCACCCTCGCCCGTCATCGCGTTTGTGCGGGCAAAGGCGCAGTGGGCCGCCGTCAGAACAACGCGCTCCGCGATAACCGTTCCGGTACAATAGCGCACACGACCGCCAAACACGGCCGTCACCCGGCCAACGGCCGAAATCGGGTGCACATCCAGGTCTGCGACAGCTTCTGTTATAGCCCCACCCAAGGTTTCTTCTGCTGACACAAGGCGCTGGGCCATAAGCGTATCGCTCTCGCTCTCAATCGGCGCGCTGCCTGGAGTCTCGAGCGGGGCCCGCGCCAGAACATCGATCTGGCGTCCACCGAGGGGTATGGTAATTTCAACGCCCATCTCAAAGGCGAAGCCGCCAGTGGGGTCATCGGTTTCCTCAACGGTTCGGGTGTGCCCCGGAGGCGCCACGAGGGCGCCCATCATCACGTCAAGATTGGCGTCAAATTCCATGCGACTGACTGTGCCCGCAGTCCCTTAAGAATGTCCAGAAAGCAGAGCAATTTTCTATTCCGAGGCGAAACCAAAGAGAGCTTCGCTCCCAGCCAACATGGATTGTCCACCGCTGGTGATCCCCGCGACCCGGCCAGGCGCCTCCGCCAGTGACGTTTCGGCGAAGAACCCGGCAAGGGCCAGCATCGTGCCGCGCAGCTTTCCGCCCTCGCCCCTTGCCTCCAGGGCGCTGCGTGCCAGGAAGTGTCCGCCAATGACGTCGCCTGCCAGGGCCAAGTAGGCGGTCGCCCCTGCCAGCGCGGCATCCTTATCGCTCGCCATGGTCTCAACGACCCATGCCGTCGCATCCGCCAGCGCCTGGCGCGCGCCTTCCAGTCGTTCGGCAATTTGAACAAGTTGTGGATCATTCGTGGCCCGGGCAGACCGGGCCGTCTGGGTTATCTCATCCATCATCGCGCCCATCGCCGCACCACCGTCGCGCGCCACTTTTCGCCCGATCAAGTCAATCGCCTGAATCCCATTCGTGCCCTCATAGATCGGGGCGATGCGCGCATCCCGATAGAGCTGCGCAGACAGGGTTTCATCCATGAAACCCATGCCGCCATGGACCTGCACGCCGAGGCTGGCGACCTCAACACCCATGTCCGTACTCCAGGCTTTAGCGATCGGTGTCAAAAGGTCTTCGCGGGCCCGGGCCGCTGCGCGCACCGGCTCGTCAGCGCCTTTTTCTGCAACATCCGCCGCAACCCCAGTGGCGAGGCAGATTGCCCTTGCGGCCATCACATTGGCCCGCATGGTCGTCAGCATGCGGCGCACATCTGCGTGGTGGAGGATCGGTGCAGCTCCTTGGACGCCTGCAGCATGCCCCTGCTTGCGCTCATGGGCGAATTCAAGAGCCGTCTGGTAGGCCGCCTCGCCCACGCCCACGCCTTCCAAACCGACATTGAGCCGGGCAGAGTTCATCATCGTGAACATGTGGGCCAGGCCCTTGTTCTCCTCGCCGATCAGCCAGCCCCTGGCGCCGTTATATTCCATCACACAAGTCGGCGAGGCGTGTATGCCAACCTTCTTTTCAAGCCCGATACACGCCACGCCATTGCGCCCGCCCAGGCTACCATCGTCATTTACAAACCTCTTAGGGACAAGAAAAAGCGAAACACCACGAGACCCGGACGGCGCATCGGGAAGGCGCGCCAGAACGAGATGAATGATATTCTCAGCAATGTCATGATCGCCCCAGGTGATATAGATTTTTTGGCCCGTGATCGCGTAGCTACCATCGCCGTTCGCAACGGCCTTGGTCTTGAGCGCACCCACATCAGAGCCGGCCTGGGGCTCGGTCAGATTCATCGTGCCCGTCCAATCCCCGCTAATCAGTTTGGGCAAATACACTGCTTGCTGCTGGGGTGTACCATGGGCCAGCAGCGCCTCGATGGCCCCAAAGGAGAGCATGGGTGCCAGGGCAAAAGCCATATTTGCACCATGGAACATTTCCATGACTGCCAGCGCGAGTGCCTTTGGCCCCGACTGGCCGCCATGGGCTTCCGGGAAGGCGAGCCCCATCCAGCCCGCATCGCGGTACGCATCGTAAGCCTGACTAAAGCCTGGCGCTGAGATCACGCCATCATCGTTGAGCTTTGCGCCAGCCTTGTCTCCTATGGAATTCAGCGGGGCGAGCACGTCGCCCGCCAGTTTCCCGGCCTCCTCCAGGATCGGCTCCACCAATTCAGAATCAAAGTCTCCAAACGCGCCGGTCTCAAGCAAGTCATCCAGTCCAACGACCTTACGGAGTAAAAAAGACATCTCCTCAACCGGGGCAGCATAGGCCATAGCGTATCCTCATCGTGAATAGGTGTTATCTTGCGTGACATGATACGCGCAGTGTGGAACGGCGTTAAGGATGTTCTACCTCCTGCCGTAAGGCAAAGACAGAAGATAGGGGTGCGATATGATGAAACCGCTTGCAGCCATTGCCGTTGCCGCCCCGCTGCTTTCGGGCTGCGTCACCGCCCAGCAAAGCCTGGCTCCAATCGACAGCTCGAACTTCGAATTGGACAAGACCCACGCATTCCTGACACTAAGCGTCAAGCACTTTGGCTTGTCTGACTATCGTATCGACTTCACCGCATTCGATGCCCAGCTCGATTTCCAAGCCGACAACCCCGTGGCCTCGTCGATTTCGGTCCAAGTCAATACTGCAGCGCTGGACACGCAATATCCCGATCCGGCAAAAAAGGCAGAGTGGGAAAACGAACTGGCCAATGATGGCCGCTTTTTGAATGCTGATGAATTTCCAGAAGCCACCTTCGTGTCAACGTCCGCATCTCAATCCGGTGAATTCACCGGAACCGTTACCGGTGACCTCAACCTGAGGGGCGTTACAGCGCCCATCACGCTGAACGTTGTTTACAATGGCACAGCCACGAGCCCGCTTGATAGAGGCAAGCGCCGCATCGGCTTTAATGTAACAGGTACCTTCAATCGATCCGATTTCGGCATGGGCGCGATGACAAGTTTCGTGTCCGACGAAGTCACCCTGAGCTTCTCCGGCGAGTTCCTCGAAACCGGAGATGAGTGAGCAACCCTCCCCTTTAAATCCAAGGAACACTTCCATGAAATATACAGCCCTCCTGGCCGGCGAAGCCGGTCTTGCCCTGATCGCAGCGTGCGGCGGCGGCGCCACCGCTCCAGCGGAAGCCCAGGACACAGAAGCGGCAGCGCCCGCCGCTGCGCCTGCCGAGATTGTCCTTGACGCATCCCTGGCCGAAGTGAATGGCGGCGCCTATTCCCTCGAACGCACCCACGCATTCCTGACCTGGAAAGTCGGTCACCAGCGCGGCATTTCCGACTATACCGTGCAATTTGGCGACTTTGACGCTGACTTGAGCTTTGATCCATCAGATCCCGCGGCCTCAACGCTGTCTGTCACAATCAATCCCCTCAATCTGATTGTGAACTATCCGGGCGATTATAAAGCAGGTCACGCCGACAGCCCCTATGAAACCTGGGCTGAAGATATGGCGCGCAATGAGCGTTGGCTGAACGCTGACAATTTCCCAGACATCACATTCACCTCCACAGACGTGTCTGTGACCGGGAGCAATACAGGCACCGTAACAGGCGATCTGACCTTTCTGGGCGTCACGCAGCCAGTCACTTTAGACGTGACTTATAACGGTGTTGGCGGCGCGCCCTGGTTTGGCGACCGTGACCTGATCGGTTTCAATGCAAAGACGACGATCAATCGTTCTGATTTCGGGAATACGACTTCGATTCCGGGCATTACAGATGCTGTGGAAATCGAATTTTCGGGCGAGTTCCTGCAGGACGAGTAGGACCGCTTCCCATCCAATGAAGGCCTCGCCTTGCTCTTTGGCGAGGCGGGGCCTTTTCAATTATGGAGCTTGTTATGTCCAGCTTGACCGCGTCCGACACTGTGTCTCCTTCGGGCAACCAAAGGTACTCTTCCGTGGCGATCGCCTTGCATTGGGTCATGGCGCTGGCGATTTTAAGCCTGATTCCAGGCGGCTGGATAATGACCGATATGGCTAACGACAACCCGCTCAAGGAGGGGCTTTACCAACTCCATAAGTCGGTCGGTATAACGATACTGATCCTCACCATCGCGCGGATCGCATGGCGTATCATGAACCCGCCACCGGCAGATGCCGAAGGCCTCAAAGGCTGGGAGCAAATGGCCTCTCACGCAGCCCATTACGGGTTTTATGCCCTCATGATCCTGCTGCCTTTGACCGGCTGGCTTTATGTTTCGACCGCCTATGCCTTTGATGTTCCAACGGTGCTCTACGGAATCGTGAGTTGGCCCGACCTGCCTTTTATGGGCGCATTGTCCAATGAAGCGGGCCATGGTGCGATTGAGTTTGTCCATTCCAAGCTCGCATGGGTCGCGCTCGCCCTGGTCGCCGTGCATGTCGCTGGTGCCCTGAAACACGAATTTGGTCCCGAGGAGGGTGTGCTGAAACGGATGATACCCGGCTTGTTTGGCAAAACAGATGGCCCACGCGCCCCCTCGCGCGGCGCCCTGTCTGCCTTTGGGGGCGCCTTTGCCGTTTTCGCGGTTGTCGCTGTAACCCCTGTGATCGCCCAAGGCGGCGCAGCGGACCTTTCAGGATCGTCGTCATTTGATGCCAATTGGGCGATTGATGCAGATGCCTCGCCAACCATACGGTTCTCCGGAACCCATGATGGAAGCCAATACACCGGCGAATTTGAGTTGTGGGATGCGACGATCGCGTTTGATCCCGAAAATCTTGCCGCTTCCCGAGTTGAAGTCACCGTGGATCTGGCGTCGGCTGTGGCCAATAAGAAGCTCTACACCGATAGCCTGAGAGCGACCGAATGGCTCGACGTTTCCGGGTCTCAAACGGCCAGTGTTGTGTTGGATCTCTTCGATGGCACCGAGCCCAACTATACAGCCAATGCCGCACTCAGCCTAAAGGGAGCAACGATCGACGTGCCCTTCGAGTTTGAGCTATTCTTTGAAGGTGACCAGGCCTTTCTGGAAGGTGAGACTCGCCTGTCCCGTGTAGAGTTGGATGTCGGCATGGAGAGCGACCCCGGCGCAGACTGGGTCTCGGACGAGATTTTGATTGAGGTGTCTCTGGCCGCAAACCGTATCACCGATTGACGAGCCCACCTGCTAAAAGGCATCTCCGGTGCGCCATGGCCACACTCGCATTGAAACCAACGCCTGAGGACATTTCAACCGCTGTGAATATTCTCAGGCAAGGCGGAATCGTCGCCGTGCCGACAGAAACCGTTTATGGTCTGGCCGCGGATGCTTCGAATGCCGACGCGGTGGCGCGCTTGTACGCGGTGAAGGGTCGCCCGGCTTTCAATCCCCTGATTGCCCATGTAAACGGTCCCGAAATGGCCGCGCAGGAAGGCGATCTTTCCGGCAAGGCTGGATTCTGTGCGGGTTTCTACTGGCCGGGCCCGCTGACGATCGTGGTGCCAGTAGCCCCGGGCGGCGCAGCGTGCGAACTGGCCCGCGCGGGGCTTGACACGATCGGCCTTCGCCATCCCAGCCATTCGGTGACCCATGACATCATCACTCGCCTGGGAAGGCCGATTGTTGCACCGTCCGCAAACCGATCTGGCAGGATCAGCCCTGTTACGCCACAGGATGTCTACGAAGAACTTGGCGATGATCTTGACGCGATTGTGGACGGTGGACGTTGCCCCTTGGGATTGGAGTCAACGGTTGTGTCCTTTACGGGCCAGGAACCGGCACTTCTGCGCCCCGGCGGGGTGGAGCGAGCTGTTATCGAGAGATTTCTCGGCACCCCCTTGGCAACGGCAGAAACGGGTTCAAGACCCGAATCGCCTGGCCAGCTGTCACGCCATTATGCGCCCAATGCCCGGCTGCGGCTGGATGCAAAAACCGCTGATGGGGGTGAAGTGCTGGTGGGTTTCGGTCATCTTTCTGGCGACTATTCCTTGTCGCCCAGAGGCGACCTTAAGGAAGCGGCGGCGAATCTCTACCCGCTCCTGCGCTATCTCGACCGGCACCATGACCAGATAGCAATCGGCCCCATCCCAAGACATGGCCTTGGCGAAGCCATCAATGACCGGTTGCAGCGGGCCGCGGCGCGCGATGAGCCCTGCTAAGCCCATGCAAGCGGGTTGGACCGGCTCGGACGGGTTCTCCGGCTCAAAGATCGCCCTGATCTGCGCGGGTGAAATCCTTGTCTATTTGCGCGACGATATCAGTTCGATCCCTTTTCCAGGCCATTGGGACCTTCCAGGTGGAGGCCGCGAAGGCGATGAAAGCCCAGAGACATGCGCGCTGCGGGAATTGGATGAAGAGTTCGCTCTTCGCCTGCCAGAATCCCGAATTGTTTGGTCCAAAGCCTATCCACCCGAACGCGCGGCCGGTCTCTGGAGCTGGTTTTTCGTTGCGGCTTTGTCGGCGAGCGAGATCGCGAAGATTCGTTTTGGCGATGAGGGGCAGCGCTGGGAGATGTGGCCGATTGCGGTTTTCCTGGAACACGATCTGGCTGTTCCTCACTTAAAGAGTCGGCTCACAGACTATCTAGCCGCGTCCGATCGTTTGGGTTAATTCCCGCGGTCTGCTGCAACAAATCGGGTGTCTGTCACACCACTGTCAGCATTTCAGCCTAAGCAGGAGAGACTTTTTTGGGGCGAGACATGTTGCAGTCCATTGGGCATTTGCCGATGGTTTGGATGGCCTTTGCAGTGCTGATCGCTGCCGGCTGCCTGGCCTTTGTTGCAGGCCGGTCTGCAGCGCTCGGATTCGCGAGCGCGGGCCGAGGCGGGATGAACTCCCAGCCAAACTACCATGGTTATTATACAGCCATGAGCGCTGTTATTCCCGCGGCCCTGGTTTTGTTGACCTATGGCTTGTTTGGCAATTCCATGACGCGCGGGTTGCTGGTCGATGAACTGCCAAACGGATTTGCTGATTTCTCGCGAATCCAACTCGACCAGTATCTCGACCGGGTGAGAGAAGCCGCCCAAATGGACGTCGCCGTCTACGAAAGCGACCAGGTCTTCTCTGCTGTTACGCAACGGTTTCTGACCCTTTCAGGTGGCGTCAAACTGATCGCCCTTCTTGCCGCTTTAGGAGGTGCTGGCGCAGGTTTCGCGTACTCCCGCTCGCGCCTCGCTTCTGATTTCCGGGCCCGCGTGCAGGTCGAGCGCGGCGTGGAGATCATGCTGTTCCTTTGCGCGGCCATTGCGATCGCCACAACCCTCGGCATCGTTGGCTCGCTCTTTTTCGAGTCGCTGCGCTTCTTCTCCCAGATCCCAATTCTCGGCTTCTTGTTCGGCACGGAGTGGAATGCCCAGACCAATGCAGATTTCGGCGCAGTCCCACTTTTCTTTGGGACCTTTATTATCTCCCTGATCGCCATGTGCGTGGCCGCGCCGGTCGGCTTGTATGCCGCGATCTATCTTTCTGAGTATGCAGGTCCGAACGTGCGCAGCTGGATCAAGCCTGTGCTCGAAGTGCTAGCGGGCATCCCCACGGTTGTTTACGGGTTTTTTGCGATCCTCGTCGTGGCGCCATTGGTGAGGGATGGCGCACTCTGGTTGAATGCATTGCCCTTCATTCCAGATGAGTTCTTCGCGGCATCCTCGACGAATGCCTTGGCGGCTGGGCTGGTGATGGGCGTCATGATTATTCCATTCGTCTCATCACTCTCCGATGATGTGATCAACGCCGTGCCCCAGTCCTTGCGCGATGGCGCCTATGCGATGGGGGCGACGAAGTCGGAGACCGTCAAGGAAGTGATCATGCCAGCAGCCTTGCCCGGCGTAATCGCAGCACTCCTGCTTGCGGTATCACGCGCCATTGGTGAGACGATGATCGTCGTCATGGCCGCAGGGCTGAGGCCCCAGATCACCCTCGACCCAACGGCAGAAATCACGACGATCACCGTGCAAATCGTCTCTCTTCTGACTGGTGACAGTGAATTTGATAGCCCAAAAACCCTGTCGGCCTTTGCCCTCGGCTTTGTACTGTTCCTGATGACCCTGGTTTTTAACTTGATCGCCCTGCGCGTGGTTCAGAAGTATCGAGAAAAGTATGACTGATACGATCACGAACACCGAAGCGCCAGCGCCCTCACAGTTTCGCGACGAAGCCGCGCGCAAGAGACTCAAGAAGCGCAATGCGGCCGAGCAGCGCTTCAAATTCTATGGCATGGCCGCGATCGGCGTGGCTTTGGCCTTCCTGGTCCTTTTTGTCTTTTCCATCGGTAGTCAGGCCCTGACGGCGTTTTCCCACCACAAAATCCGATTTGACCTGCCCTTGGTGGCGGAAACCGTGGCGCCCATGGGCGTTGGCGATACGGCTGCCATTGCAGAGAATGTCTCTGGCTTTCACCAACTCGTACGCGAAAACCTAGCTCGGCGCTTTCCCGAAGCGGCGGCACAGGGACGCGAGCGCGAGCTGAATGATCTGGTCACTCGCCTGGCCGTCTTGCCCATGGCCCGTACAACGGCAGAAAATCCTGGACGGATTGGTGAGACCCTCACCTATTTCGCCGCCCTGTCTGACGATCTGGACCTTTATCTGAAAGGCGCTGTTGCGCCTGAGCGACGGATAAGTCTCGGCCAAATTTCGTTTGAACAGGTTCGCAACGGTGACAGTGTAAGCCTTAGGCTGCCAGGATCTGGAGCGTTCCTGCCGGTGTCGAATTACGTTGCGGGCGTAATCGATGGCACATCCGTTCTACTGCAATCAGGGCCGAATATCGTGCTCTGGGTCGGCCCTGACAACGGCTATCAGACATTTGATCTGCTTACAGGCAGTGTCGAAGGCTTCGCCGATGCGCCAACGCGGGCTCGGATTATCGAGTTGCCCGAGAGCGCCCGCAATGTGTCCGACCGGCAGATCGCGTGGACACTGGCCCTGAAAGAAGAGGGACGGATCACGCAGGTGTTTAACTGGGCGCTGCTGACCAATGCAGACTCCACCTATCCAGAAATCGCAGGTGTGCTGGCCGCAATAGTCGGCTCACTCTTTACGATGTTGATCACCGCAATGATCGCAATCCCGGTCGGAATCAGCGCCGCGCTTTACCTGGAAGAGTACGCGCCAAAGAACCGGATCACAGACTTGATCGAGGTGAACATCAACAATCTTGCCGCAGTCCCGTCCATCGTCTTCGGTCTTCTTGGCGCGGCGGTGTTCATCAATTTTCTGTCACTTCCGCGCTCAGCACCCCTCGTCGGAGGGCTCGTGCTTGGCTTGCTGACACTGCCAACGATGATCATCGCGTCGCGTGCAGCCTTGCGCGCCGTTCCGCCGTCAATTCGCAGCGCAGCCCTTGGCGTGGGTGCATCCAAGACCCAGACAGTGCTACACCACGTCTTGCCGCTTGCAGCGCCTGGCATCATGACCGGCGCAATCATCGGCATGGCGCGCGCATTAGGAGAGACTGCACCTCTCCTGCTTATCGGCATGGTGGCCTTTGTTGCTGAAGTGCCCGCAGGGCCAACTGACGAAGCGACCGCCCTGCCAGTTCTAATCTTTAAGTGGTCCACGGGTGCCGAGCGCGCTTGGGAGCCGAACACCGCGGCGGCAATCGTCGTTCTTTTGACCTTTATGGTCCTGATGAATGCGCTGGCAGTATTTGTGCGCCGGCGCTTTGAGCGGAGATGGTAGTCATGGATGAGACCGAAAACACAGGCGGCACCCCCTTGATCGTCCCCCTCACTGTTGAGCCGGCCGGGGAAGCGCCAGCCCAACCCACAAAGGTTGGTTGCGATAACATCAACGTCTACTATGGCGACAAGCAGGCCATTTTCGACATCTCCATGGCCATCCCTGAACGCTCTGTAACATCATTCATCGGTCCATCCGGTTGCGGCAAGTCAACCTTTCTGCGCTGCATCAACAGGATGAACGACACCATCGAAACCGCCCGCGTTGAGGGCAAGATCTTCATCGATGGTGAAGATGTCAATTCGCACCATATCGATCCGGTGCTGCTTCGCTCCCGGGTGGGCATGGTGTTTCAAAAACCCAATCCGTTTCCAAAATCAATCTATGACAACATTGCCTATGGACCCCGCATCCACGGCTTTGCCAGCTCGCGTGATGATTTGGACGAGATTGTCGAAAAGAGCCTGACCCGGGCTGGCCTTTGGCAAGAGGTCAAAGACCGCCTGACGCGACCCGGTACGGGCCTGTCGGGAGGACAGCAACAAAGACTTTGCATCGCGCGCGCGATCGCCGTCAGCCCGGAAGTGATCTTGATGGATGAACCCTGCTCAGCCCTCGACCCGATCGCAACCGCCCGCATTGAAGAGTTGATCGACGAGTTACGCGAACGCTTTTGTATCGTGATTGTCACACACTCCATGCAGCAGGCCGCACGCGTTTCCCAGCGCACCGCATTCTTTCACCTGGGAAAACTGGTTGAGTTTGGCGACACTGAAACCATTTTCACCAACCCCTCAGACAACCGCACGCAAGCCTATATCACCGGCCGGTTTGGCTGAGGAAATTACATCGGCACATGGCCCTCGACGCAGTAAGGTTCTAAAGTAGACATATGACGACACACATTGTCTCTGCTTTCTCCGAAGAGCTGGAACATCTCTCGGCAGATATTCTTCGCATGGGCGGCGTTGCTGAAACCATGATCGACCAAGCGTGTACGGCGCTGGTCACAAGCAACCAACCGCTCGCCGAAAAAACATCGGAAATGGACGATGCTGTAGACGCGATCGAAGTTGACGTGGAACGACGGATCATGCGGCTACTGGCCCTACGACAACCCTTGGCAACAGATCTACGCGCCGTTGTTGCCGCCCTCAAAGTGGCGTCCGAGCTTGAGCGGATTGGGGACCTGTCAAAGAATATCGCAAAACGCGTCGGTCCTTTGGCCGGCGCTGATGTGTCCAGCGCGATCAAAGGCATTGAGCGTATGGGAAGCGGTGTCAAACAACAGCTGCACAGCGTTCTCGATTCTTATTCCGAAGCTGACGCCGAACTCACCCTAAAAGTCTGGTCCGGCGATGAAGACATCGACCAGCACTACAATTCCATGTTCAGGGAAGTCCTGACGTACATGATGCAGGACCCCAGCTTGATTGGTGCGGGCACACATCTGATGTTCATCGCCAAAAACCTGGAGCGGATCGGCGATCATTGCACAAACATTGCGGAGATCGTCCACTATCAAGTCACAGGCACCTATCTGACCTCAAGCGCGCGGCCGAAAGCACCGCTGTTGGAAGGATGAGCCGTCAAACCATCGAGAAACGGGGGCGAGACACGATGAGACCTTATGTTCTGATCGCAGAAGACGATGACGGGGTCGTCGAGCTTTTGAGATACAATCTGGTCAATGAAAACTACGAAGCGGGCATTGCCTCAGATGGCGAAGAAGCCTTGATTATGATAGAAGAACGCGCGCCCGATATGCTTCTGCTGGACTGGATGTTACCCAAGGTGCCAGGCATCGAAGTCTGCAGACAACTGCGCGCGCGTACAGATACGGCCAATATGCCGATCATCATGTTGACCGCGCGCAGCGAAGAGACCGATCGGATCCGTGGATTGGACACCGGAGCGGACGATTACGTCACCAAGCCATTCTCAACCACAGAACTGATGGCCCGCGTACGTGCTGTTATGCGCCGCATCCGCCCGGGCCTGATGGAAGACCGACTGACCATTGGCGACATCATCATAGATCGGACAGGGCACACCGTGGAGCGGGGCGGGAAAAGCATCCATCTTGGACCGACCGAATTCCGTCTACTCGACTATTTCATGCAACATCCAGGAAGAGTGTTCTCGCGCGAACAGCTCCTCGACAGTGTCTGGGGTTCGGATGTTTATGTCGAAGCGCGCACCGTTGACGTCCATGTGGGGCGTCTGCGTAAGGCCCTGCGACAGAATGGGGGCTTTGACCCAATCCGCACCGTGCGCAGCGCGGGGTATGCCCTGAAAACGGACTGATCGGACGGAATTTTTACGATCTCGGTGAATTGAAAGGTGCTTCGGCGCTCCGCCTCATCAATGGGAACTGCATCCCCTTTTCCGGATCCGAAAGTCCCTTTTCAAATCGGTCGACGAGTCGATAAGCCAACCAAAACCCAATGATGCCGAACAAAACGCCTCCCAAGGCCTGGCCAATCAGCACGCCCGGCGCACCACCAATCATGCCGCCAAGATAAATGAAAGGCACAACTCCAATCGTATTCTTTCCCCAATTGAGAAATGTCGAGAACAAAGGCCGGCGCAAATTGTTGAACGCGGCATTGGAGACAAAGAGCGTTCCGTTGAAGAAAAAGAGTGGGGCAACAACAAGGGCGAACCAGAACACGATGCTTGCACCGTCTTCGCTTAGCTGGAAACCGCTCGATACCGCCCCATGGGCCAGCATGAGCACACCCCATATGACCAGGACGTAGGCGCCGGCAAACTGGACAGCCCTGATGAGGGTCGCCCGCACGCGGTCAAACTGTTTTGCTCCAAAGTTTTGCCCAATGATGGGGCCAACGGCGCCCGACAGGGCAAAGATTACGCAAAAGGCAAGTGGTGTGAGACGACCTGCAACAGCCATGGCTGCGACAGCGGAATCACCAAACGTGGAGATGGCGCGGGTCACAAATCCATTGCCGATTGGCGTGGCCACATTGGTCATCATGGCAGGCGCCGCAATGGCGATGATCGGTCTGAGGTCAGACTTGAATCGATCAAGCTTCAAGGGTGCGAAACCGCCATAGTGCCGAATAATCGGGTAAAGTGCCGTCAAAAGGGTTGCGAACCGCGCCGCCACGGAAGCGTAGGCGGCTCCATCGAGCCCCAACCCCGCCCAGAAAATCAAGATTGGATCTAGGATGGCGTTCACCGCACCAGCCACCAACGTCACGGTCATGGCGCGCCGGGCATCACCATGGGCGCGCA
>JBCCTK010000023.1:0-27748 GCA_039198685.1 Pseudomonadota bacterium
CTGCGCGCCACGTACGAGACAATCGGCGACGAGACCGACGATCTGGTTGTTGGTGTGCGCTATGAGCACAGTGAACGCGGTAGCCGCATCTTTGCCGGGTTTAATTTCGATGAAAGCGAAGAGGGTTTGGATGACCGTACCTCGGCTTCAATTGGCGTTGAGCAGAATGTCAGTGCCGGCATTCTGTTCGCTGAACTTGCCGGCATGGACGTACATGATGAAGCGCAAACCAATGATTTCGATAATGCGGTCCGCCTCGGTGCGGAGTTGAATATCCTTGGCGGTCAGGTCACGGTCGACGCCGCACAGGCCGGTCGCGCTTTTAATAACCCCGATGCTCCCATTTTAGCTGGTCGCCGCGAAGCGCGGGCTGAATACTCAGCGCTGATGGATCAGGCCACGGTCTTCAGCCTCTTCGCGAGCCATTCCCTCGACATCGAAACTGACAATGGTCGCTCAATTGTAGAAGGTCGCATCCAGCGTCAGCTCGGACCATGGTCGATTGCGGCCGGACCACGCCATGTGACACAGGATACGAGCGATCAGATCACGGATTATACTGCCGGCGTGGTTCGCCTCTCGCGTGACTTCAAACTCGGGGAACGCCCAGGCTCGTCCTTTGCCGAGCTGGAATCGGCTCTTGGCGATGTCGGCACCCGGTTCACCTTGGGCGCTGATGCATTGGTCCACGATTCAACCCGTGTCTACGCCGCCCATAGAATCGTTGACGAGTTGCCAGAACAGACCTTCGTCCAAGGCCTGACATCGTCCCAGTCCAACATCAGCCAGGGGCGATCGCTTTTTGGTGTGGAAACGGAGATCCTTCCGACGACGGATGTTTATGGTGAATGGCGCCAGGGGGCATCGCTCGACAGCGCGACCGGGGAGGCGGCTTACGGCATACGGGCCCAGTGGGAGCTTGTCGAAGGCGTTTCCCTCGCACCACAGCTGGAGATCACTGAGGTGTTCGATGATGGCCAGAGCGAAGTGGCAACCCAAGACTCCGCTGCCGTGTCAGTGGCCCTGTCTGATCGCCGCTCCAACAGGGCCAGACGCTCGCTACGCATCGAAGCGCGCACCAGTGTCAACTCCACATTCTTTGCCACGCGATCGGCTTGGGCCCAGAGGTTTTCGCCCACATTGTCAGGGGCGGCGAAGGTGGACCTCGCCCGGGATAATATCGTCGATGCACCGGACTCCGAGCGCGTGCGCGCCACGCTCGGCCTTGCGCGCCGGCCCGCAGACGAGAGCAAGACCGATGTTTTCGCGCTCTACCAGTGGAGTCGAGAGCTGACCGCCGGACAGGAGCGTAATGTTCATTTGGTATCCTCCCATGCAAATCGGCAGTTTGGTGTCGATTGGAGTCTGGGAACCCAGGCCGCCGCAAAATGGGAAGACGGCACGGGATATGAAGCCACGGCCCAATTGGCGTCAGCCCGTTTGATCCATGAGATCGACCGGTCTTGGGACGCAGAACTTCGCGGGGCGGTGCGAGCGTCCGGCTGGGGCGACTCGCGCGAAGCGAGCCTGGGTGCAGCGGTTGCCTGGAAACCCCATGAGGATGTGCGCCTTGCGCTGGGATACAATATCACCGGTTTTCGAGATCGAGATCTAGATCCATCCCGTTATTCTGCGCGCGGTGTGTTCACCCAGCTTTCGGTCATGGTTGATGAGACCTGGTTTGGATGGCTCGCGCCTCAGACTTGAGGTCGGCACACGACTTTATAGGTGGCGTGGAGTGCGCCGAGGCTCGAAATAGGTGGCCAGCAGCGAGCATGATCCCTGTCGCTGGCAATTCTTCTCAGCTCAACGCTGTGCCGCGAGGCAAGGGCCCTTTCCCGCCAATATGCACCATTTGGTCGTTTGATTTTTTCGTCAGGGCCAGGGGCGTGGCATTCGGCGATGCGCGCATCGGCGTAGCCTCACGCGACGCTTATCCTGGCGGAAAAGACACGACCGGTGAAGGCGCCCCAAAACAAACCATTGATCCAAAAATAAGTTGGCACAGGGCGCTGTCGTGAGATTCGCGCCCTGGCCGGTAAACGCCCTAAAGGCTGCGTGGGTCTAGTGGGTCGGTTCCCGCCTGCAGTTCGGTGGGATCATCAATCCCATCGCCATCGGAGTCAGCCTTGTAGGGGAAAATTCCCATCGAGACTTCCTCCTCGTTCGCAATGCCGTCACCGTCAATATCACCATCGTCCTTGTCCTCAATACCGTCTCCATCGGTATCAGCCCACCGGCTTGGATCATTTGGGAAACCGTCGAACGCGTCTTCGACACCATCATTATCGGCATCAAGGGCCGGTGGCGTGAATACGCCGTTCCATTCGCTGGCCGCATCGGGAACCTTGCCGGTGCTGATCTCGGAAAAGAGCAGATTAGCCAGCTCGCTCATATGATAGGGACGTTGCTCGCTTGGGAGACCCAGGTGAACACCTGGTTTCCAGCCCAGAGGGCCAAGGTTGCGCAAGGTCCAGGACATGCTGAGCTGGTCCGTGACGACCGCCACCGATTGCATGGACCCCGAAAGCCAGGCCGTCACCACTGGTATGGCAAGGATCTCCTGAATTTGACGATCCGAGTAATGGCGCCGCAATTCCTCGATATGGGCCGCCGTGATCCGTGTCGGCAAACGGCCTGCATCCCGGGCAAAGCGCAGCGCGGATTTGAAGGCCGGATCATCCGCCAGTTGTGGGGAGCGCTCAAAATCCATCAGCGACTGGATATAGGCGACAAGCGGGGCCTTCTCATCTTCCGGAATTTCCGACCAAAGGTTATCGGCTTCAGTATAATCCCAGATCCCAAACGCGCCATGTGCCTGGCAGTGCACGCAGCCAGACGCGAGTTGGTAGACCATGAACATCGACCAGATCTCTGGGAAGTCCATGGAACGTTCTCGCTGAAGAATGTACTCATCCATCGCCAGGGTGCCAAAGGCAGCGCCGCGATCCCAGAACGTGTCAAACTTGTTGCGATCACTGTAGGGAACAGTTGATTCAACCTCTATCGGACCGGTGTAATAGTCGTAATCATACGCGGCCACGTCAAAGGGTGGTGTGTCTGCTGGCGGCAGATTGGCAGCAACCGCCTCATCGCTTTGCCACTCCAGCAAGGTGCTTGGGAACGCATCGAAGGGCTCTTCGATTCCGTCACCATCGCCGTCAAATGATACGATTGGCACATCATAGCCGGTGATGAAGTTTAGCCAGTCGGTCTCAAAGATCGGGTCCACCGCGCCATAATCGTCGCGGACCCAAGTCGCTTCGATTTCTGCTACGGCACCCGTTTGTGCATCCCCCACGAACGGGTTCGCGCGTTGCTCCCCAGGCGAGGTCGGCGCGTTGTGGCCCACCTCCCAACCGACCGCCGACAGGTTTTCGGTGGCCCAGTCCACGGTCTCCTGATCAGTGACGATAGGCAAGATCGCGTCATGGGTCGCAGAAGCGTGATTGATCGCGCCGAGCTGCATCAGTTCTGCAATTGCCCGGTCGGTGTAGTTCGTGCGCAAAAGCGCGTGGATATCGCCTGAGGACGTGATGGGGTAGCTGCCCATGACATCGATATACGTGAAGGCCGCTTTGAGGCGCGGGTCTTCGAGGTTATCGACATAATCCGGATCGAAGATCGCCTGGATCTCTTCCAGCGGCACGCCGATGATCGACAGCTGATAGGCACTGCGGGCGGTGTGATGACCACTCTCCGACAGGATCATCTGGCGCAGTGTAAGCTTCCATTTCGTGGTGCTATCAAGGAACGCATCGCGATGGATCATCGCATCTGCGGTGATCAAGCCCTCGTAAAAGTCCCGCAAATTGCTGATATCAATTTTGTCGCGATCATAAAACGGCATGTCCTGATCGGTCACAGGTACGGGCTCAACCACTTGAGCACACGCAGACAACGGCATGATGGCCATGCTTAAAAGCGCTGTGCTGGTCAAAAGTGTTTTCAAACGCATAACGTTGCTCTCCCTATTCAGCGAGCAGGAACATGGTGTTCGGGTTCGGGGAATGGGACGGCACATTCTGCAGTACGTCCCAATGCTCTTCCAGGAGCCCCGTTTCTTCGTCGAATCGGTACATGTCGACCGCCGCGATACCGAGATCGCGCGGATCATCGAAGTCTAGGTTTCGGAAGTTCACGTGAGCAAACGCGTAGTTTCCCGAAACGATGATCCGGTGAATATCGATTTTGATGTCGCGTTCTTCAACCGACCCGCCAAACAGTTCCGCCAGCGGCGCGCGACCATTGGGCAGAAAAACGCTATGCTGGATGTATTCGTCCGAAATGTAAGGCGCGAGATTTTCGTTCGTGGCACCATTCACAAAGATCTCGTAGATATCGAGCACTTTCTGCGCGATCTCCAGTTCCGCCTCGGTCTCGGCTAATATATGTGTTTCGAAATCCGTCGGAACGGTGTTCTTGTAGATTGAACCCTGCTCCCAAGCGCGTGTCGGCGGTGCGAACGGGTCAGCCTCTTGCGCGGACCCGGGAGCAGCCACAGCGATGATCACAGCGATTGCTGAGGCTGCAGATTTTGACAGTCTTAGATGCATGATGTCCTCTTTCGTGAGTGAAAGTCTCAACCGACCGCGGCCATTTCAAAACTGGCCAGGGTCAATTCGGTCTGTAGCGGTGACGTCTGCAATTCCGTCTGGTTCGCGTTCACAGCAATTTCGCTGGCTATCGCGATCAAATTCAGTGGCTCGATTTTGGATTGTGGGTCCCGCGAAGAGGATGCGGTCACAGCGTTCCGCCGTAAAAAAAGCGGCGCGCTGGGCTTCAGATCGCTTCAAAATTCTTCTCCACATATATCCCCTGACAGACCCAACCAATCCCTGACTACGATTGCGGAATGCGCTCAGCCCTTCCAGCAGACTGGGCCAAGATTAACCTAGGAACAGAGCGCGTTTAATGCATAAAAACGCGCAATAGACGCGCGCAAAACCGACTTTCTGGCGCTAGGCAAATGTGCACTGGATGAGGGTTATTGAGCAAATGAATAGAGGGACGATTGAGCAATGCGCGAACTAATCCCACTTCAACGCAACTCCGCTCCATCAAGGTCTTCTAGTGCCCCGAATTCCAATGGAAATAGGGCTGTATGGGCTTTGCTGCTTGCGACAGCCATTACAGCAATGCCCGCCATGGCGCAGGCAAGCGACACAGAAGTTGAAATCCTGCGCTCGGAGGTCGAACGGCTGAAACGCGAAGGGGAAGCCCAGCGCACCGAGGTGGAAGAGTTACGCGCTTTGGTGGAAGCGCTCTTGCAGGCCGAAGGACAAAGTGGCCAAGACGTCGGCTCTCAAATCGTTCGGCTGCCGGAACAGACCAGCGGTGAAACGCCCGATGAGTTGGTGGATGCCAGTCAGACAGGGATACTTTCAAGTCGACAACAGGTCGGGCGTTTCCCCGATGACGCATTCGTCACTGCCGGCAGGTTCGATCGGTCAATCGGAATTCCTGGCACCAATGGCGCGTTCCGTATCGGCGGCGGCATTCAAGTCAACGCGAATTACGACATCGATAACCAAGGCTTCCAGCAAATCGGAACCCAGCCGACGATCCCACTCGATGGCACCATTGACGATGGTGAAAACCAATTTGCCATTCATAGCCGGTTGAGCCGCGTGAATTTTGACTTTCGCGCCCCCACGGAACTCGGCCAGTTCCGCACATTTGTGGAGTTCGACTTTTTTGGTGACGGCGACGAATTCACTAATGACTACGACCTGCGTCTGCGACATGCTGCGGCAGAGCTCGGACCTTGGAAGTTTGGACAGTTCTGGTCAGGTTTCGTTGACGTCTTCAACATTCCCGAGACTGCAGATCCCGGGGGCCCCATGGCGCAACCCGTGTTGCGTAATCCAGGCATCTACTATTTGCGCGGCGACTATGACGATACCAATTGGGGGGTGGGTATCGAGAATCCGGCCAGTGATCTTGGCGGGAATACGGATCTGATTGGATCTGAATCCATACCAAACCTGGTGGCATTCGGGCGCCTCCAGCGCGATTGGGGGTACGTCCGCCTGGCGGGCATGGCCCTGGAGCTCAAATCCGATGACTACAGTGAAATCTCAGGCGGCGTTCACCTTTCCGGCCGCCTGAACAGTCCATTTCCTGGATCTGAAAAGAACAACTTCACCTTCGGCACACAATACGGTGCCGGCTTTGTCCACTATTTCTCGTCCTTTGTAGGCGAACTCGACGGTGTGATCCTCGATAATGGTGATGTGGAATCGACCGGTATATTTGGTGCCTTCGGCGGTTATCAGCATTTCTGGACTGATCGGTGGCGCTCAACCTTCACAGCGAGCCTTTTTGAATTGGACTCACCAAATGGGGCCGACCCTTTATCCTATGCCGGTGGCGAACGGATCAGTGCCAACCTGTTTTACTCGCCCATTGATGGCGTCACGTTCGGTTTCGAGGGCAACATCAACACCATCGAAACCGTGGATGGGTCCGAAGGCGAGAGCTCACGGGTCGAATTCGTGGGACGGTTTGATTTTTAGCTCTGATCCACAGAAGTGAATCCCACAGTCTAAGGCGCGCCCCTTTAAGGCGTTTTCCGGCTGGACCGTGAAACTCCTGATGCGATTTGGCATCGATTGAACCGTCTTCATCAAAGGCCGGTCTATTTGGGTCACAGGCCAGGCGCGGAGCATCGATTACTCCAGCAAGGCCATGACCCCTCAGCCTTTAGTCCCACAGCTGACCGAGACTCGGCAATCACCTCGGGTGTTGGTTCAGCCTCCCGTGCGCCGCATATCCAGCGTGAACGGGAAGCGGTGGTCGCCTGCCAGGATTTTTGGAGTGTACGGACCAGCCGTATGGCCGATGGACTCAAAGCGGGCGAGCCTTCGCCCCTCGGCCTCCAGCGCGTTGATCGGGCGTGTTTCGAAATTTCGCCCGCCTGGATGGCTTGCATGGTACGTGCACCCGCCAATTGAGCGGCCGGCATCTTCGTCGACAATGTCGAACACCAAGGATCCATGCGGTTTGATGGTCGGATGCAGGCAAGATTCCGGGAGCCAGGATCGGAAGCGCACGCCGCAAACCTGTTCTCCTTCCCGCTGGCCAGGCTGAAGCGGTAAGCGAAATGTGTTACAAGCAATCGACGGGGCGGGTTGCCCAAGGGGTGAAATCAGTTTGACCTGCACCCGCTCGAGAGACGAATCCACGTACCGCGCGGTGCCCGAGTCTGCGCCCTCCTCACCCAGCACATGCCAAGGTTCAAGGGCATTTCGGATCTCGAGCACATGGCCATCGCACTCAATTCGTCCAAGCTGCGGGAACCGGAAATCAAACTGTGCTGCAAACCAGTCTGGGTCCATGGCGATCCCAAGACCGGTCGCGATCTTGCGCAGCGCTGCGGCAAAATCAGCCATCAAGACGTCGGGCAACATGAAGCGATCATGCAGGGCTGTGCCGTGGTCAATGAGAGGGGCGGTATAGGGCTGCTGCCAGGTCCAGGCGACCAAGGCACGCAGAACCAGTTGCTGGGCTACGTTCATTTGCCAATGGGGGGGCATCTCGAAGGCGCGGAACTCAACCAGTCCCAGTCGGCCAGCAGGGCCATCTGGGGAATAGAGCTTGTCGATGCAGATTTCGGCACGGTGGGTGTTACCCGAAACGTCAACGAGGAGATGCCTGAGAATACGGTCTACCAACCAGGGTGGAAAATCCTCGTCCTGAGGGCCTGGCAGCTGGGAGAGCGCCAATTCGATTTCGTAAAGAATATCACTGCGGGCCTCATCCATACGCGGTGCCTGGCTTGTCGGTCCGATGAAGAGCCCGGAGAAAAAGTAGCTGAGTGACGGATGGTTCTGCCAGAACCGGATGATCGATCCCAAGACGTCCGGACGGCGCAGAAAGGGGCTATCGGGTGCGCTCGCACCACCTAGGGTTACGTGGGCACCACCGCCGGAACCGGTTGGGCGCCCGTCGATCATGAAACCTGATGCGTCCAAGCCGCAGGCTCGCGCTTCCTCATAGAGCGTCTGTGTCTTTTGCGTCAGGTGGCCCCAATCGGGGGAGGGGTGGACGTTCACCTCTATCACACCCGGGTCCGGCGTGACCTTGATGGTTTGGAGGCGCGGGTCAGTCGGGGGTGGATATCCCTCCAGCCGAATGGGTTGTCCAGACACTTCTGCTACAGATTCAATCTTGGCTAACAGATCGCAATAGGCTTCAGCCGTGCCTGTTGGCGGCAGAAAGATGCACAAATGATTTGATCGTGGTTCGATCACGAGGGCCGTACGGACAGGGGGCGGGCCGTCGGAATCCGAGCTTGCGAAAGCGGGTTCGTTGTCTTCGGGCTCCACATCTGTCTCGGTTTCCCTCTCGCGTTTTTGGTGGGCAATCTGAGTTTCCGGAAGGGGGCGGCGGTTTGCAAAAGGATCTACGGTCTGGAGGTCCGGGAAGTTGCTTGGATCGACCCATGGTAGGGATTTCATGGGCAGGCGGAACCCCGCAGGGCTGTCGCCTGGCAACAGACACAATCGCTTTCGGCGGGTGTGCCAGATCTCCGACATCCACCGCACAGCGCGCCCGTCAGAAGCATCCGCTTGAGCCGGTTGCAAGGGCAGCACAAAAGCCGCCGGCTGGCCGAGGCCCCGGTCAAAGACTTTCGCCATCCGCGCCCGCTCCACAGGATCGTCGAGCTTGCTATCCCCTGGCGTGAGGTTCCCCGGCAGATTGGCTTCGGCCGCCAGGTGCTCTGCGGGATCTTCATAAAGAGGTTGTGCATAACGCGCATCGATCCCGAGTGCATCGGCTATGGCTCCTGCCAGGGCTCCAGCGCCAGCCATGTCTGGGGCATCGTCCACATCTTCCGCCGCGATCAAGTCCGGATTCCGCCAAAGGGGTATGCCATCGGTGCGCCAGTTTATAGAATAAGCCCAGCGTGGAAGCGGTTCACCCGGATACCATTTTCCCTGGCCATGGGTCAGGACACCGCCATCAGCAAATCGCGTTAAGAGCCGACGGGCGAGGCGATCTGCAAATTGGCGTTTTGTCGGGCCAACAGCGCCAATGGTCCACTCATCGGCATCGCGATCGCCTGCGGCGATGAAAGTTGGCTCGCCGCCCTGGGTCAGTCTGACGTCCATCTCACCAAGCATTTCATCCAAAGATTGCCCTGCTGCGTCGATCTTGGCCCATTGGGCGTTGGTATAAGGCTTTGTGATCCTGGCCGGCTCGCGGAGCCGTTTGACCTCCATTTCGAATTCAAAGGATACTTCGCATGGCTCAAGGCCACCGGAAATCGGCGCAGCGGACCCCGGCGTAGGCGTTGCAGCCAGCGGGATATGGCCTTCTCCAGCGAACAATCCCGATGTCGCATCCAGACCAATCCAACCCGCGCCCGGCACAAAGACCTCTGCCCAGGCATGTAGGTCTGTGAAGTCTTCCTCAGGGCCGTTGGCCTCGCCTTCGAACCGTTCATCCGGCGCAAGTTGAATCAGGTATCCGGACACAAACCGCGCCGCGAGCCCGACATGACGCATAAGACTGACCAGGAGCCAGGCGCTGTCTCGGCACGATCCAGAGCCCTTCTCCAGGGTCTCATCGGGCGATTGCACGCCCGGCTCCATGCGGACCAGATACTCCACACGCGTTTTGACCAGTTGGTTGAGCTCAACCAGGAAGTCGATGGTCCTGAAATCGCGTGTTTCACCCGAGCGCCAGAGCGTTTCCGTTTCGCTTGCGAGACCTTGAAAGCGGTCTCCGAAGCCGGCTTGCTCAAGATAGGGCGCCAGGTCTCGCTTGAGTTCTGCCTGGTACCCGAACGGCGCGTGAAAGGCCTCCTCATCCAGGAAAAAGTCGAACGGATTGATCGCCACCATATCGGCGACAATGTCGATCACGACCTCAAAATGGTCAGTCGGCTTCTCGAATACAGCGCGGGCCTGGTAGTTGCCGAAGGGATCTTGCTGCCAATTCAGAAAATGGCCCTCTGGTGACACGCTCTGGCTGTAGGACACAATCGGTGTGCGTGTGTGAGGCGCCGGGCGCAGCCGGATGACTTGCGGACCGAGATTGACCTTTCGGTCATAACGGTAGGCTGTACGATGGGTGAGGCCGACGCGGATGCTCATTGTCTAAGCATGAGCGCATCTAACCTCGGCAGGGAACCCCAAATCGGGGCAAGCAAGACGGTTGGGGTGGAATCTGCCTATGAATTCAGCATTGGATGGGGATGAGGAGGCACGCTTACGTGGCATTTGATGAGATGCAAAACGCCGGTGCGGTGCGCCATGCTTATACAGCCGTGCAGAAGTGGTTGGAGGAGACCCAAATTGAGGACCTCCATCAGAAGAAACGCGAAGCGGAGGCCTTGTTTCGGCGGATCGGCATCACGTTCGCCGTTTATGGCGAAGGTGGCGACCCGGACAGGCTTATTCCCTTCGACCTCATTCCCCGCGTGTTCAGCGCCACGGAGTGGGATCTCATCGATCGCGGTGTGAAACAACGGGCGATGGCCCTCAACCTCTTTCTCCAAGATGTATATGGTAAAAGGGAGATTTTTCGCGCGGGCCTGGTGCCAGAAGAGATGCTCGCCGGGAACGACGCTTACCTGCCCTTGATGGAAGGGTTTACGCCCCCGCAAAGTGTCTACACGCATATTGTGGGCGTCGATCTCGTGCGTACGGGTCCCGAAGAATTCCATGTCTTGGAAGACAATGCGAGAACCCCGTCCGGGGTCTCATACATGCTGGAAAACAGAGAGACGATGCGGCGGTTGTTTCCAGACCTGTTTAACAGTGGCCGTGTGCGCCCGGTTGATGGATACCCCGATCTTCTAAGGCGCACTCTGTTTGAGGTGGCGCCGAATGGGGCACCAAGCCATCCCAATATCGTGGTCATGACCCCTGGGCATTATAATAGCGCCTATTATGAGCACAGCTTCCTTGCCGACGAGATGGGCGTACCCCTCGTGGAAGGGTCTGATCTTGTGGTGGAAGACGGCGCTGTGTTCATGCGCACCACGACAGGACTTGAGAAAGTCGATGTGATTTACCGCCGGATCGATGATTCATTCCTCGACCCGAAGGCCTTTCGGCCAGATTCCGCGCTCGGTGTTCCCGGCCTCATGGGCGCATATCTCAATGGGCAAGTCACAATCGTAAATGCACCCGGAACTGGCGTGTGCGATGATAAAGCGATCTACTGTTACCTGCCGGAGATCGTTCGATTTTACCTTGGCGACGAGATGATCTTGCCTAACGTTGAGACTTGGCGCTGCTCGGATTCAGACGCGCTGGCCCATGTGCTCGACAATATAAGCGATCTCGTTGTCAAAGAGGTCCATGGTTCTGGAGGCTACGGTATGCTTATCGGACCTGCGGCCACAAAAGAGGAGATTGACGCCTACACCGTCCGGCTGCGTGCCGACCCGAAAGCGTTCATCGCGCAGCCGACCTTAGCCCTTTCCACTTGTCCTACCCTTGTGGAACAGGGGATTGCGCCGCGCCATGTTGACTTCCGGCCTTTTGCACTGGTCGGCAAAAAGGTTCGCCTCACGCCTGGCGGCCTTACGAGAGTCGCCATGCGAGAAGGGTCCCTGGTCGTCAATTCGAGCCAGGGCGGCGGCGTGAAAGATACATGGGTCCTGGCATAATGACACTTGGGAAACCCAGTAAGACAACCGTTGGCCGGGTGCATCTGCATACCCTCTCAGCGGCCTCGCACCGCGGCGATCTTCGAAGCGGTTGGGAGAGCAGACCCCCCATGACTGACCTTCACCCAGAGCAACACGGTGTCGATTTATGCTGAGCCGGGTCGCAGAAAGTCTCTTCTGGATCGGGCGCTATGCGGAGCGGGCTGAAAACATTGCCCGCCTGATCGATGCGGTTCGCCGAATGGTGACCTTGCCGGCACAGTTCGGCCAATCGACCACAAATGAATGGTCATCGGCATTAATCGCAGCGGGTGCACGAGACCGGCTCGGCGAAGCGATCGAAGCCGCCACCGAAGAGCTTGCGGTGAACCACCTCATCTTCGACGTCGATAACCCATCCAGCGTTCTGAATTGTTTCTCCAGCGCGCGTGAGAATGCCCGCGCGGTCCGCGCGAACCTGACCCAGGAAAGCTGGGAAGCGCTCAATATTGCCTGGCGGGAAATGCGCGACATTTCCCTGCAGAACGCCCGGGGGGCGCAACTGCTCGACGTGCTCGACTGGATCAAGGCGAAGTCAGCCATTTTCCGCGGTAGCACATATGGCACGATGATGCGCGGGGACGGCTATGATTTCGTTCGGATGGGCGCTGCGATCGAGCGGATCGACTCAACCGCGCGCCTCCTCGATGTGAAATATCATGTGTTGCTGCCCTCCCTGCAGGACATCGGCTCGGTTGAAGACCATTACCAATGGCTATCGCTTCTGCAAGCTGCGTCAGCCCAACGCTCTTATTTCTTTGCCACCCAGGAAGATGTCACCCCGCGCGGCGTTGCGAAATTCCTTATCCTTAACAATCGTTTTCCCCGCTCCATTCTGTTCAACCTTAACCTTGCCGATTCAACAGTGGCAGACCTCGAAGCGTTCTACGGAACAGCCGCTCCTTGCCGACAACCGCTCTCGATACTGTCACACCGGTTGTCAGAACTCACCATCGACGAAATCTTCGACTCAGGGCTCCATGAGTTTCTGACGGATTTGATAGCTCAAAATGCAAACAATGCCCTACTTCTGGCTGAAGCATATGGGTTTGCCCCGATCATTGCGGAGGAAAAGGGCCTTGGATCAGACTCAGAACAATGACACACAGGTCGGGTTGTTTGAGCCCAACATCACGCCCTCCCTGGACACGACCCCTATGACGTATTGCGTTGCGCTAAAGTTGAACCAAGGCCTCGTTTTCCTTGCTGATACACGCACCAATGCGGGCGTCGACAATGTTTCCAGGGTCCGAAAACTGTTCACGTGGCACCACCCGGGTGATCGTGTCATTACCATGATGACAGCCGGTAATCTGGGTATCACCCAAGCGGTCATTTCGGAACTGAACGAAGACATTGATCGTCCCCCTATTGGTGAACCGAACATTCTAACGGCAGAAAGCATGTTCGATGTGGCCCAAATCGTGGGCGAAAAGATGCGGCTGGTGCAGGAGCGATACGGCAATGGGCTCCGGGCGCGCGGGGTCGATTCTGGCGCGAGTATCATTGTCGGTGGTCAGAGGGCCGGTGGTCCACCTCGGCTGTTCCTGGTCTATGCGGCGGGCAATTTCATCGAAGCCACGGAAGACGCCCCGTATTTTCAGATCGGAGAGCACAAATACGGCAAGCCAATTATCGACCGTGTGGTCACCGTTGACACTGAAATTGAAGATGCCGTGATCTGCGCGCTCCTATCGATGGATTCGACCATACGGTCGAACCTGTCAGTGGGCATGCCGTTGGATCTTGCCGTGGTGCGTAATGATGCGCTCATGTTTGAGCAACAGCGCCGCATTGATGCCGACGATCCTGCCTACCGCGAGTTTTCCGAGCGATGGTCCCAACAGCTTCGCGACGCTTTTGCAGTGATGCGGCACATGCACGTTTAACTGAGTTGGCTGAAAATAATGCTCTTATAAAAAGGGCCTTAATCTGGGGTAGCTGTGAATTCAGCCACTCCAAAAGTCTGAATTATCGTTATGGTGTGTGCACACAGTTCATGAATGAGCCAAGCCCAAGGCACTCACTATGCCATTCATCCACAACGTCTAGGCATCGATTAAGCCGAACAAAACATTGCAAACTCTCTTCAAGACCAGGATAGACTGAACGGCAGTCAGCACGGCGTTCTTCTAACCCCTGATCACAAGCTAGGATGCATTCCTCTCTTGGATTGCTGAGCCACCCCGCTGACTCAAGAATAGTGTAGGCTTGCATGGACTGAATGATGCCAACCGCCCCCTTAGGATGGTCTATTCCGAAATCATCATTTGTGCTGGTCGGATCACAATTGGCCCCCGCACAATGGGACTGGGCGGCGCCAGAATCGGCGATGAGACCGATTGCGGAAATGGATGCGAAAAGATATTTCATAAAACACCTCAGATGAATGAGCATGACTTAACATGGATCTGCTCAGGGGGAGAAGCTCTGACGTGCAAGGCGTTAGAAATGCAACCAAAGCATGAAAAAGAGACTGCGTATCCAGATTTCGCAAACCCAAATCGTTGAAAGGTTTGCCATTTGACCCATATCGTAATTCAATAAGCGTCTAAGAGAAGGAGAGACTGCTATGGAGACCTGGGTGTTTTGGATGCTCGCCGGGTTCGCGTTTTGGTTTTTTGCTCTTCGGGGCAGCGCGTGTAGCGGTCGAAAGTCCAGTCCGAAGAGACGGCACAGATCACAGCGCGATGACACCGTTGAAGTGGCTCACTTGAAGGCACAGCTGCAGTCTCGCGATGGTCAGATAGAGAGGCTGACGCGACGCTTGGAGGCTCTGGAGACCATTGTCACGGACGAAGACCGCCGCCTGCGTCGGGAGTTCGACGCGCTGCAGCGAGGCTAAAGCCGCTTTACTCACCTCAGAAGAACGGCTCGCGAAATCGAGCCGTTTTTTGTTTTCAAAGGGCGCGGGAAAATAAAGCCCCGCTCGGCCAGGGGCGGCGACCGAGCGGGGCATGCAGATGACGGACGGGGAGGGAGGGAGAACCGCCATCTGATAGCGTTAACCAAATCAGGAGCCTGCCGCTCCCATACAGGATGTTATCCCGCGTAAAGACTTGTCGTAGGCGCAAATGCCAATGCCAGCGTACCGATAGCCATCAATCCGAAAAGTGCTGTAGAAACAATGCGGGAAACTGAAAGTGTCTGTGTCATTGGCTTCGTCCTTCTCAAGCCTTGGCTTTCACTTTGCTGACAAAAAACAGGTGGTGTCCCTCGGCGTCGTTAACGACTATCGGTCTGGAATAAGCGTCATGCAGGGCGTGCATGGGGCATTTTCAAGGCGGTTGAGGTCGCTTGCGCGTTGGGGCGGGCCGCGCTAGCGACGAGGGGTAGAGGAGGTGCGCCCCATGCAAAGCGTGAAGGACTTCTTGAAAGTCTATTGGCCGTTCATTGCTATCGCCGTATTGGGCCTGATTTTGGCCCTTCGCTTTGTCGAACCAGCCCCTCCGCGCAAGATCACGTTTGCCGCCGGTGCTCCAGATGGCGCCTATGCAGCCTATGCGGAGCGGTATGTGAACTTATTGGCAGAACATAAGGTCGCCGTCGAAGTCGTATCCACGGAAGGATCGCTTGACAATCTGCGTCTGCTGACCGTTGGCGACGCGGATGTCGCTCTGATACAGGGCGGGCTGACGCGACCTGAAGATGCAAATCGCCTGCAGACCCTTGGCGGGCTGTTCTATGAGCCGCTTTGGGTGTTCGTTCGAGAAGACTATCGCGCCGCAAGATTTGAAGACCTCCGCCAGGCGCGCATCGCGATCGGTGCGGAAGGCTCAGGCACACGCGCTCTCGCGCACCATGTTCGCCGCGAGTTTGGCGGTGATTGGGGACCCAATACAGACCTTGCGCTGGGCGGTCAGGCGGCTGCAAACGCGCTGATTGCAGGCCAGATTGATGCCGCGGCGTTCGCAGCCGGCTATACTGCGCCCTATGTCAGCGCGCTCATGGAGGCAGATGGCATCAGGTTGCTCAGCTTCCAGCGCGCGCCAGCGCTCGCGCAGCGCCAACCAGCCTTGGCAAACATCACGCTGTTGCGCGGTGTTATGGGCGTGGGCGACAACATTCCCGACGCGGATGTGGAACTGATTGCTTCTGTGGCCCAATTGGTTGTTCGCGAAGACCTCCACCCGGCGGCCCATGCTATCTTGTTGGAGGCGGCAACCGATATTCACTCGGCGCCATCTCTCCTCGCCGCGCCCGGCCAATTCCCCGATGGCACGCGTACTGACCTTCCCTTGTCACAGGAGGCGTCACGGTTCTATCGCAATGGGCCGTCGGCGTTGCGTCGGTATTTCTCATTCGGCGTGGCTAATTTTCTGGAACGCGCCTGGATCCTGCTGATCCCTTTGGTGACCTTGCTCATCCCGCTAGCGCGTGCGGCACCGCCGATTTATCGCTGGCGCGTGCGCCGCAAGATTTATGTTTGGTACGAGGACCTTCGGGCCTTGGAGGCCAAGGGTCGCGCCGCACAGACCGACGATGCGCGCGAAGACGTGCGCGATGAATTAACGGCCTTGCAGGAAGAGATCGGTAAACTCGAAGTGCCGCTCTCCTATACGGACGATGTTTATCGCTTGCGCAGTCACGTCGCTTTCGTGAACCAACTACTGGCCAGTATGGACGTGAAGGAGGGGCAGGCGACAGTCCTAACGGCTTAAAGCAGGCCGGCGTCCTTAACGGCTTTCTGGTAAGTGCGCGAAACCGGCGCCTCGCTGCCGGACTTCAGCTTCAGAACTGGCTTGCCATTGATACGCTGAACATCCTCTATGCCGTCTTGCGCCACCCACCAGGACCTGTGGACCTGAAGGCCCTTGGCCGACGACAACAAATCGACTGCATCGGCCAAGCGCATAAGGATAAGTTCCTCCCCCAGATTGGTGTGGACACGCAAATAGTGGTCCTCTGACGAAACGGCGTAGAGCGCAGCCTTGCGAAACCGAGGCGGTAAACGATCCAGAAATTTCGCGGTTGGATCGCCTGCGCCTTCGATCGGTGCAGCTCCGTCTTGGATTGCCTTTGACTCCGTATACTCTCGCAGAAGGTATCCGCCCAAGGTGATGATCTGGGAAATCACGTAGACATAAAGAAATTGGAGCGGCCAATAGCGAAGCGGCGTCATCCGTCCATCACTGGCTTCCATAATCAAGATAGCCGCCGTCACCGGAATGGTGATCACAATCGCGGCTATAAAAATCTGTATCGGTATCGGCCAGGATGCCGTGGGTTCCCTTTCAAACACCATGGGCGAGATCCACAGCGATGAGATGGCCCCCACGCTGATCGTGAACAGCCACATCGTGAAGCCGTAGAAAAACGGCATGTCATTGGTGCCGTAGACACCCAGAAAGGTGAAGACCAGGGCCAATACCACAACGATGATCGCGCCCCGGACATGGCGCACTACGAATTCGGGCATGCCGCTCCCCTGCGTTTTACGCTTCGCGAAGCGAAATTGCCCGCAATTCGCGAAGGAGACCAGTGGTTTCGCGGAAATCGCCTCGCATCGCTGCACCCGGCCCGGCACCTTGGCGTCACCGGCAAGAACGCCGGCCGTTCAAAACCTCGGGAGCCCCCCATGATCCGTACCGCCCTTTATCTGTCCGCCCTTGTTGCCGGCACCCTTCTGTCCAGCGGCGCTGCTTCAGCAGACACCACCATCTCCACAGACACCGCAATCCTGACCGTAACTCTGGATGGCATCGAAAACCAAACGGGAACGATCCGGCTGGGTGTTTTTGCCGGCGAAGACGATTATTCCAATGGCGGCGGCATCACAGGTGCAAATGTCACCGTTGATAGCGAGACTGAAACGGTCACGATCGAAGGGCTCGCCCCCGGCGAGTATGGCCTCAAGCTCTACCACGATGTTGATGATGACGGCCGGATGGACACGAACCCATTCGGAATGCCCACAGAGCCCTACGGTTTCTCAAACAATGCGCGTGGCCGCTTTGGCCCCGCCAAGTGGGAGGCAGCGCGCTTTGAGATCAAAACCGGCGAAAACGCTCACACTATAACCATCGGTGGCTGAGCGCGCCTCAACCCGACCCAATTGGAGACCAAATTCATGGACATGACCCGCCGTTCCCTCCTCACCGCCCTGGGCGTTTCAGCAGGCGCCGCAGCCGTCGCCGCTCCCGGTTTCGCAGCCGGATCCGATATGCCGGGTTGGCAAGTCGGCTATGCCAACGCGCCAGCGGCAGGGTTTGGGCCTGCGGAGATGGACCTGATCTCGGGTCGCTTCCCAAGTGGCTTTGCGGGCAGCTTTTATCGGAACGGACCAGGTTGGTTCCAATATGGCGATGACGTGCTCGGCCATTGGTTCGATGGTGATGGCATGGTCCAGCGGATTGCCTTTGACGGCGGCAAGGCGATCCATGCGGGCGCGTTCGTGCAAACGAACAAGCACCGCAGCGAGCAAGCGGCTGGCCGGTTTCGGGCCGCCGGATTTGGCTCGGCGGGCGATCCGACCTTTCCCATCATGTCCAGCGATGATGTGAACGCCGCCAACACATCAGTCATCATGGTGAATGGTGAACTTCTCGCGCTTTGGGAGGGCGGATCGCCCTTCGCCTTAGATGCGGCAACCCTGGAAACCAAAGGCCCCAAAGTCCTGCGTGATGACTTGAAAGGTATGCCCTTTCTGGCCCATCCAAAAATAGAGCCAAACGGAACGATCTGGAATCTCGGCGTGGCAGGCAGCCGCGTTGGTGTCTACAAAATGGCGGCGAGCGGCTCGGTCACCGATTTCCAGATGATCGACATCGGCAAGGCGTCCTACATCCATGATTGGGCCATGACTGAGCGTCACCTCATCATCATCGCCCAGCCGTGGATCATGACGCGGAATATTCCGCCCTTTGTGAACACGCTGGAATGGCACCCCGATGAAGGCCTGGACCTGATCATCATCGAGAAGGATGATTTTTCGAACCGCCGGACCGTGACTGTCGACGCTCACGCCTTTTATCACACAGGCGCGGCCTGGGAGGATGCCTCCGGTGCGATCCATGTCGACCTAGCGCTTTATGACCAGCCTTTCCTCGGCGAAGGTGGCGCGACCAATCTCATGAAGGGCGAGTTCGACGCCCTTGAAGACCAGGGTCTGAGCCGATTGTCCCGCGTCATTATACCAGCCAGAGGTCCGGCTCGCATTGAGAAGACCCATGTCGATGGAGAGTTCCCAGTTGTGCACCCTGGCTTCCATGGCCTGGAGCGGCGCTTGACCGCCCTGGTCGGCGGCAGTGCGCCAGGCCGCCCCGGCGCACGCCGCGTCTCCACAATGGACTGGAAAACCGGTGTTTCCCGACACTTTGACTATGGCCTGGACCGTATTCCCGAGGAACACCTATTCGTTGCCAAACCCGGCGGGCGCGTTGAGGCCGATGCCTGGCTGGTCGGCACGGTCCTAAACACACGGACCCAGCGTTCAGAGGTTCATATCTTCGATGTAGCTGATGTATCAGCAGGTCCGGTTGCGAGCTTTGCTGCGCGCTATGCCTGGCCCCTGGGTTTCCATGGCACATTCGCTCCGGCCTGAGGTGAAACGAGTGAACGTCGCTTTCTTCTTCAGAGCGCCCTTGCACATCCAGGTCCATGCCGCAGCGAGGATTGGGGCGCTCGATATTCCCGGCCTGTTCACGCTGATGCCGGGACGGCTGCTGCACCCTGTATTCTTTGGTTGAATGCGAATTCGTCGTGAAACTGTCAAATGGAATGTGATAGCACCAAGGCCTATTGGGTTGTTGCGATTCTGGAGACCACAAATGCGCCTCACTGCTGCTTCGATTTTCGCCCTGGCCGCCTTGGCGGCCTGTACCACGACGGTTGTTGAAAGCCCTGTTCAGGTCACCGAAGTGCCAGCCCCTACGACGCCAGAAGCGGCGCTTTCTCTCTATTACGCAACGATCCCAGACAGCGCATTGCCGCGCGCGCCCGAGGGAGCAGCTTTCCCAAGCAAAGACGAAGCGATTTCGCGGATCCTGATTGGCTCATGCAATGATGAAGAAGAAGAGAGCCAAACATTGATGACCGTGGCCAGGACCGAGGCAGACCTGTTCCTGATGGTGGGTGACAATGTTTACGGCGATCGTGATGGCCGTGCCTATGCCAACAATGAGCCATCGCTCGATGAACTGCGCGAAAGCTTTGCAGACTTGGCTGAACGTCCTGAATTCCAAGCCGTCCGCGAAGCCCACCCGATGATGGTGGCGTGGGACGACCATGATTATGGCGAAAACGATGGCGGCCGGGATTTCCCATTCAAAGAACTGGCCGAACGGGTCCACGAAACTTTTTGGCGGATCGAAGACGAAGATGTTGGCAAGTGGCCCGGCACCTATTATGCGCGCAGTTTCGGCCCAGAAGGCCAGCGCACCCAAGTCATAATGCTCGACACGCGCTACTTCCGGTCCGATTTGGTGCCGACCGATGAGTGGGGCGTGACCGGCAAGGAACGGTACGTGCCCCACCAGGCTGGCGCGATGCAGGACATGCTCGGAGCGGCACAGTGGACCTGGCTGGAAAACCAGCTGCAGGAGCCCGCCGATGTGCGCATTATCGCCTCCTCCATCCAGGTGCTGACCACCGACGGCCATGGTTTTGAACATTGGAACAACCTTCCCGACGAGCGGGCCCACCTGATGGAGTTGATAGACACCACAAAGGCAAACGGGGTCGTTTTTGTATCCGGTGATCGCCACAGCGCGTTCCTCTATCGTGAAGACGGCTTGGTGGACTATCCGCTGCATGAACTGACATCGTCATCCCTAAACCTGTCTTTTCGCGATGAGACCGACGAGATGGACAGCGCCCAGATCGGCACCGGCGTGGCGGCGGAGAATTTTGGCGCCGTAAACATCGATTGGGACGCCGGCACGATCACGCTCGAACTGCTTTCGAATACAGGCAACCGCCTTCGGGCGACCACCTTCCCGATTCCCAGCTAGGCGGGCCAAACCGCCTGTGATAGGGGCCGCGCGCAGTGGGCCGTGCGCCCCTTTTCGTGGGTCAGGCTGGCGCGATGGTCGAATATCGAAATGTATGGGTGCTGATTGTCGCTATCGGCGTGCTTCAGGTGTCTGGCGGTATTCTTGGCATTGTCTCGCCAATCGGTCTTCAGGCGCTGGGCCTTCCGCCCTTCATGATTGGTCTCATCGCAGCACTGCATGCGACAGGGTTCATGTTTGGCGCATTGTCGGCGCCACGCATAATCGCAAGGGTGGGCAATATCCGTGTCTTTTCTGCCGGTGCCGCCATCGGCGCGGCGAGCAGTCTCGTCATGGGTCTGGCGCTCGACGGCGTGGCCTGGGCCTGCGTTCGGCTCATCCAGGGCGCCGCGTTCGCCTGGATGTTCGCCAGTGCCGAATCCTGGATGTCAGTGGCTACGCCAGCCCAGGCGCGCGGTAGGGTGCTGGGACTCTACCATGTCATCGCAAAACTGGCTTTGGCCGCCGGACCTTTTCTCGTCGTTGGCTATGCTCCACTTCAGGCCCAGCTTTTTATTTGGATCGCGCTCTTTTTCGCGCTCGCCATGGTTCCGGTGTGTCTGACGGAACGGATCGAGCCGCAACGCTATGACAGTGATGCGCTGCCGCTGAGGGAGTTTGTGCGTCTTGCGCCAGCTGCCCTAGCCGGTGCTTTTTTGGCCGGGATGATCAATACCGGCGCACTTGCCCTGCTACCCGTTTTCGCGGAACAGGTTGAATTAGGCGCAAGCGCAAATGGCGCCGCTGCGCTGGCCATGGCGGCCGCTTGGGGCGGTGGGCTGATCAGCCAGTGGCCTGCAGGGCGCCTGTCAGACCGGATCGACCGGCGTTTGGTCGTCGCCGGTATGGGATTGGGCTCGCTCCTGGCATGTTTGGGGTTGGTGGTGGGCGCGACCGCGCTGCCGGGGTGGACAATCCTGGCCCTCCTCGCAATCTGGGGTGCAGGGTCTCTCTCTTTTTATGGCATTGCGGTGGCCCATGGCGTGGACCGCGCCGAGCCACAGCAAGTCTCAGGCTTAATGGCCAGCCTTCTGTGCGCTTGGGCCATGGGGTCTGTCATTGGCCCGCCCCTGGCAGGTTTTGCAGTTTCAACGCCCCATGGCCCCGGTGGCTTGTTTGCGTTCGCTGGAGTGCTGACCAGTTTCTTGGTCGGCGCGATGCTTTGGCGCCGGGAGGCCCGCGAAGAGGTACCTGAAGAAGACCGTGCAAATTGGGAGATGACCCGGCCAACATCCCTGACAGGACAGGATATTGATCCGCGAAGTGAGTATCAGGTCGACGACCCCGAAGCGGCAAGTTTCCGTTAAATTTCAAGTGTGCGCATAAACCTTTTTTCGGGTTTCCCGTTTATCACCTTGATTGCTTCGAGAGGGACGTTTCGATGACCAGCTTTTTTTCTGACAGCAATGGCAACATTGCGATGATTGCAGGACTGACTTTTGTCCCACTCGCCGCCCTTGCAGGATTTTCGGTGGATTATGCCCGAGCGCAAAACCATCAGGTTGCCCTGCAAACTGCTGTCGACATGGCTGCACTGTCAGCCGGTAGACTAGGCAACCCTACCCAGGCCGAACTCGATGCTTTGGTCGCTGCGGTGGTGTCTGCCAATTTTGAATTCGCCTCCCAGTATCCAGGATTGGTGCCTTCAGCCTCCCTATCGGGTGATGAAGTTACTGTCTCAGCGTCGATCAATTTCGAGACAGTACTTGCCATTGGTGGATTTGATGTGGGTGTGACGTCAATCGTCGAGCGGGAACACGGCCTGGATGCACCCCTTGAATTCTCGATGATCATGGACACCACAAACTCTATGGCCCTGGTCTCGAACTCCTGGGATGATGCCGTCAGCGCAATCAACTGGACATTCGGCGAACTCACGGCCGGAGCAACTGTTGAGAACCCGGCAAACATTATGTTCATGCCTATCAGCGACCGCGTGAACATTGGTACTGAAAATGCCGACTGGTTGTCAGGTCCTGCGCCAAGCAATTGGAATGGGTGTGTGGAGCCGCGCTATACCCCTGAAGTGGTCGATGGCGATCCAGAGCCCACTCCGCCAATAGCGACCGCTGGCGAGCCCGCAACCGGCTGGAACCTGGACACGGTTTCGCACGTCGATGCCAAGTTTGAGGCGTCGATCCCCGGCGTGACGGGTGGGCTCTCAGACAAGGGAAGCTCGTGGCCTAAATGCCCCGACGCTTTCACTGGGCCCACCAGCAACCTGACAGAGCTCAGCAATGCGGTGAACAGCGCCCAGGCGAGCGGCACAGGCCGGTTTGATCTTGCTTTGGCCTGGGGCTGGCGGCTGGTTTCCGAGGATTGGCAGGACGAATTCGGCACAACCGACTTTCCGGGCGCAGCTGGCGATACAGACAAGATGATCACCATCGTCACCGATAGCCACACAGTTGCCTGGGACTGGGAAGCGGGCGGCAGCGATGGGGACAGGCCAGGCGGTTATGCTCACAATACGCTTCCCGACTTCGGCTTTGCCCAGATCGAAGCGCTTTGCCAACAGATCAAAGATGACGATGTTGAGATCGCTGTTTTGCTGACGAACAGCTATTCGCGCGCGAAAACGCCCTGGGAAACATGTGCGTCCGATGATTTGTTCTTTGAAGTTGACACCATTGATGATTTCCGAATTGCCATGTCGGCAATCGCCAACCGCTACGTGGAAGTTCGTCTCAAGTCATAAGCGCGTATCGGCTTAAGTCCAAAAATGAAACCCAAATGCGTCACTTACGCCTTTGGGATGTGTTGCGACACTTTAACGGGCTGATATAACGCAAGGGATTTTCGGCGAGGCGACCTTGCGTCGCACCGCCCAAGCCCTTTGACCGTGAGGCAGCTCCATGAACATCCACGAATACCAGGCCAAGGCCCTGTTGAAGTCATTCGGGGCCCCTGTGGCCAATGGCGCGCCGGTGCTCTCGATTGATGATATTGAAAGCGCTGTGGACAGCCTTCCCGGGCCACTTTGGGTCGTGAAAAGCCAGATTCACGCCGGTGGACGCGGCAAAGGCAAATTTGTGGAAGCCGATGCGGGCGAGAAAGGCGGCGTGCGCCTGGCCTTTTCGCGCGACGATGCCGTTGCGACCGCCAAGCAGATGTTTGGCAAGACGCTCGTGACGGCGCAAACATCCGAAGACGGGAAACAGGTCAACCGCCTCTATATCGAAGATGGCGCCGACATTGACAGTGAGCTCTACCTTTCCCTTCTGGTTGATCGATCCACAGGCACTGTGGCCTTCGTCGCGTCGACTGAAGGTGGTATGGATATCGAGCAGGTCGCCCACGACACGCCCGACAAAATTCATACAATCAATGTCGCGCCACTCGCAGGCATGACGGACGCGGATGCCGCGAAAGTCTGCGATGCGCTGTCTCTAACCGGTTCCGCCCGTGAAGATGGCATGAGCCTCTTCCCAACCCTCTACAAAGCCTTCATTGAGAAGGACATGGCGATGCTGGAGATTAACCCGCTCATCGTCATGAACGACGGACACCTCCGCGTGCTCGACGCCAAGCTGTCCTTCGATGGCAACGCCCTGTTCCGCCACCCGGACGTGATGGAGCTGCGCGACACCACCGAGGAAGACGAAAAAGAGATCGAAGCCAGCGAGTGGGACCTCGCCTATATCGCCCTAGACGGCACGATCGGTTGCATGGTCAACGGCGCAGGCCTCGCCATGGCGACCATGGACATTATCAAGCTCTACGGTGAGGAACCGGCAAACTTCTGCGACGTGGGCGGCGGCGCCTCGGCTGAGAAAGTGGCGGCGGCCTTCAAGATCATCATGAAAGACCCGAAGGTCGAGGGCATCCTGGTCAACATCTTCGGCGGCATCATGAAGTGTGACGTCATCGCGGAAGGCGTCTTGCAGGCCGTGAAAGAGACCAATCTCTCGGTTCCGCTGGTCGTGCGCCTGGAAGGCACAAACGTGGATGCAGGCAAGGCCATCATCGCCAATTCAGGCCTGAACGTCATCCCTGCAGACGATCTCGATGACGCCGCCCAGAAAATCGTGGCTGCTGTGCGCGGGTAGATGCGGGACTCACAAAGCTATTTCTTGCGCTTGCACTCAGTGCGGTGCCCCATGCGGCAGCACATTCGGTACAGACCGGGGCAAACACCATAGGTTTGACATAGTGCATGTCAGACGGACTTGATCGCTCAATTGCCGATGGATGGGCAGAGACGTCATCGGAAATCAGCCCGCTGCTCGCCACAGAGAAAGTCGAGTTTGAGAAGTTCACGGCCAACCAGAAAGACGTGAATTGGACGGCCTACGCCCATCGCGATGTGGTCGACGTCTTTATCGTCCGCACGAGCAGATCAGTGTCGGGTATAATGGCATCTACAGGCTGCGCCGTCTTCGCGCCTGCAGAAAAGAGTCTGAGCGGGAACCAAGCATCACAGAGGCTTTCGGAGCAGATTGCGTCTGGTCCGGTGCCACGGGAAACTTCGCAGAGATGATGAGACGGCGGATTGCCAGCACTACGGTTCAGTGCGGCATTTGCGACGAGAACAAGACCGAGAAGCGCGGCGCGGTGTGGAGCACTCTTAAGATCGAAGCCAGCTAAAGTCGGCGAAAGAAGCAGTTGCCATCATACGGCACACATAATATGTGTAACACAGGATATGTGGAGCTGCGCCCGTGGGCACGAGGAACATCACACTCGCGATTGACGAAGACCTGCTGGAGCAGGCCAAGCGCGTGGCCTTGGAAGAAAAGACGTCTGTCAATGCCATTGTCCGCGACCTGCTTGTCCAGAAAGTCGCCAACTCGACAACGGCGCACCGGCGGCGCGAGGCAGCGAGGCTGCTTGTTGACCTGAGCAAAAACTCCAAGACGGTCATGCCCAAGGGGTGGAAGTTTGATCGCGAGGCCCTTTATGGCGAACGCCTTTCTCGACACCAACATTCTGATCTACGCGGCAACGACCCAAAATGACGGTAAGGCCGAAATCGCCCAGGGAATTGTTGCAGAAGCAGACTTCTGCCTGTCAGTACAGGTGTTGCACGAGTTTTACGTCATCATGAAAAAGCCAGTTTTCGAGGTGTCCGACGACGTATTGAATGTCTGGATCGCGCACTTGCTTGAGTTCGAATGCGCGGTGATCGACACCGACATATTCTTCACGGCCAAGCGTCTGTCTGAACGCTACGAAACGCATTATTACGACGCCGCGATGATCGCCGCCGCGAAACGGCTCGGAGCGAAGACAATCTATACCGAAGACCTGAGCCATGGCCAGGACTATGCCGGTGTGCGCGCTATCAACCCCTTCATCGAACTCTGACAGCTTACCTGAGGAATCCCATGTCCATTCTCGTCAATAAAGACACCAAGGTCATCGTTCAGGGCCTGACAGGCAAGACCGGCTCGTTCCACACCAACCAGGCGCTGGACTATTTCGGCACCCAGATGGTCGCAGGCACACATCCGAAGAAAGCCGGCACGGAGTGGGAGGCCGAAAACGGCGCCAAACTGCCGATTTACGCTTCGGCGGCTGATGCGCGCGAGGCAACGGGCGCCAATGCGTCGGTCGTTTACGTGCCGCCCGTGGGCGCTGCGGCAGCTATCGAGGAAGCCATCGAGGCGGAAATCGAGTTGATCATCTGCATCACAGAAGGCGTGCCCGTTCAGGACATGGTCCGCGTGAACGCCAAGCTCGATAAGTCGAACTCGCGCCTCATCGGCCCCAACTGCCCTGGCGTATTGACGCCTGAGCAGTGCAAGATCGGCATTATGCCTGGGAAGATTTTCAACAAGGGCACGTGCGGCATTGTCTCTCGCTCAGGCACACTGACCTATGAAGCTGTCTTTCAGACAACAAATGAGGGTCTCGGCCAGTCCACCGCTGTTGGCATTGGTGGTGACCCTGTCAAAGGTACAGAGTTCATCGATATGCTGGAAATGTTCCTGGCCGATGACGAAACCGAATCCATCATTATGATTGGCGAGATTGGCGGCAGCGCAGAAGAAGACGCCGCCCAGTTCATCAAGGATGAGGCTGCAAAGGGCCGCAAGAAGCCGATGGCGGGCTTCATCGCAGGCCGCACAGCGCCTCCCGGCCGCACCATGGGCCATGCCGGTGCTATTGTATCGGGCGGCGAAGGTGGTGCGGAGTCCAAGATTGAAGCCATGGAAAGTGCGGGGATCAAAGTGTCACCCTCCCCTGCCCGACTGGGCACGACCATGGTAGATGTCCTCAAGGGCTGAGAACGCCCTGATTTTGAGAGGCTGGGGAACGCGGAACAGAACGTCCAACCCGGTCTGAACAATGGGCCGCCCGGCCCCGGGCGCCCCGGCAAAGGGATGCAAGTCCAATGGCAGATGATGCCCGCCCCGTAGATGACACGCCGCGCAGCGAAGCAAATGCGGCCATGCTCGACACACTGTTTCTCTATGGCAGCAACGCTGCTTATGTGGAGCAGATGCAGGCGGCCTATGCAAAGGATCCGTCTTCGGTGCCGGCCAGCTGGCAGGCGTTTTTCCAGGAATTGGGCGATGGAGCAGCCGATGCTACGGCCAACGCGAACGGGGCAAGCTGGGGCCGCGAACAGTGGCCGGCCCATAGTGACGAAGATGTAGCCGTTTTTGATGGCAACTGGGCGGTCGTTGAGCCGGCCTTAAAAGCCAAGATCAAAGATCGTGCGCCTGTGAGTGCGGACCCTGAAGCCATTGCCCAATCCGTGCAGGATTCCATCCGCGCGCTGATGATGATCCGGGCCTACCGCATTCGGGGTCACCTGATGGCAGATCTTGATCCGCTGGGTCTTGAGGACCGGGGGCCATTTCCGGAAATGGAGCCGGAGACCTATGGCTTCGGTCCGGAAGACCTCGACCGACCCATTTTCATAGACCGCGTACTCGGCTTGGAATACGCCACGGTGCGCGAAATGCTGGACCTGTTGCAGCGCACCTATTGCTCCACCATCGGCGTCCAGTTCATGCATATTGCTGACCCGGAAGAAAAAGCCTGGCTGCAACACCGTATTGAAGGTCCTGACAAAGGCGTTGCCTTCACCAAAGAGGGCAAACGGGCCATTCTGTCGAAGCTGATCGAGGCCGAAGGCTTCGAA
>JBCCTK010000024.1:0-26355 GCA_039198685.1 Pseudomonadota bacterium
CGGCCACATCATGTCGAATTATATCTACGACATCACCAAGCCCAATCCGGTTTTGCCCGCGCCAAGCCCGTTCCAGGGTTTCCGCACCATGGCGGGGTTGATCACGTTCGGGTGCAATATTCCGTTGTTCACCTTCAGCTTCGATCCGGCTGATATCGCGCCGATTGATTTTCCGGGAACAAGCTTGCCAAGCGAACACATATTCACGCCCTGGTGGCTGAATTACTATGACCGGGATGATATCTTGGCGTATCCACTACGCGATATTGGACCGCAATATGCCGCCAAAGTTGCGGCTGACGAGATCCGGGAAATCGCCATAGATGCAGGCAATATTTTCACCGCCTGGAATCCCGGGTCTCACAATGGCTATTGGCGAGACGAGGATTTTTATAAACCGGCTGCACGATTTCTGAAACGGCTGCTTTGACTGCCATGTGGCGCCTTCGGTGGGTGGCGCCCAAACCTGTTCGCCATCTTCCTTGTAGACCGCATCCGTCGGACGGTTTTCCAACAGTTCCAGTACGGTTTCGCTGGGGCGGCAAAGCCGGATGCCTTTCGGCGTTGCCACGATCGGTCGGTTCACCAGCACCGGGTGTTCCAGCATGGCGTCGAGAAGGATCTGACCGGTGACATTTTCCTCAAGCAGACCCAGCGCTGAAGCAGGTGACTTCGTCTCACGCAAAGCTTTTCGTGGCGTGAGGCCGGCGGCGGCGAACAATGCCAAGAGCTGTGGCCGTGTCCAGCCGGTCTCTAGATATTCAATAATGTCGGGAGCGTAGCCCGCCGCTCGCACAATGGCGACCACGTTTCGCGAGGTTCCGCAGGCGGGGTTGTGGTGGATGATTACGGGAAAGTCGGTCATGGTTTATGCCTTAGGGTGCGGCCTGAACAAAATCGCGCAGACGCCGGTCGCCAAAGCCGCTCCGAGAAACTGACCGACAAAGAAACCCGGCATATCGGCCGGGCGCACGCCTGCAAACGTGTCAGAAAGGGACCTCCCCACAGTGATGGCCGGATTGGCAAAACTGGTGGAAGCGGTCCACCAATATCCCGCTGTAATCACCAGCGCGACGGCGGCGGGTACGGCTTTTGGCGCATGGCAGATTGCGCCAAAGATGGCGAAGACCAAGGCAAACGTTGCGACGCCTTCTGCCAGGATCTTTGCGCCGCCAGACCGGTCTGTACTGGCGATCTGGAGTAGCGGCAGATCAAACATGGCGTGGGCTAGAATTGCCCCCACCACGCATCCCAAAACCTGGGTGATGGCATAGAGAAGTCCCAAAACGGGGGTAATTTCGCCGCGCAACCCAAACGCCAATGTCACCGCCGGATTGAAATGTGCACCAGAAACGGGCCCAAGCGTGGCCACAAGAACCCAGAGGATCGCGGCTGTTGCGGCTGTATTGCCAAGTAGCGCAACCCCGTCATTTCCATTTGAGACTTGGACCGCCAAACTGCCCGATCCAATCACCACGCCGGCCAATAAGAGCGAGCCAATAAATTCCGCCAAAATCCGCCGGAGTGTATCTGACATTGAGAGCGCACCTGTGTCATTCGTCGGTTTGCTAGGCAATGCTTCGCTCTGCGTCAACGATCCGGCGCCCCTACCCAGCCCAGCGCCCCCGCGCTATGTGCATTCCCATGACCAAGACGCCCGAAGAAACCACCTATGAGCTGTTCAAACAGGCCCTCGCCACGGTTGCCAAGGCCATGGGCGGCGAGCGCGATGCCGAAGTGATCTTTTCTGCCGATGGCGCGCTGGCCACGAAGGAACGGATCACCCTCCCACCGCCGCCACGCGAACTTTCGCCCAGGCTGGCAGCACGTGCCCGCGGCCATGCCGATGCCCTGGCCCTGCGGCTGGCCCACCATGATCCGGCTTCCCATATGGTGCACCGCCCCCAGGGGGACATACCCCGCGCGGTTTATGAGGCCGCCGAAACCGCCCGGATCGAAAGCCTCGGCGCCAACGCCATGGATGGCACAGCCGTCAACCTGGATGCGGTTCTGGTCGAAAATATCGAGGCCGGGCGCTATGCTGTTGCATCCGATGACGCCCAGGCGAGTCTCGCTCCGGCCTTGGAATTCCTGCTGCGTGAGCGCCTGACGGGCCGGCCCCTGCCTGAGCAAGCCCAGCAGATCGCCGATCTCTGGCGCGATGAAGTGGAAGGCTCCACCGGCGGCGCCCTTGACCGCCTGGAAGACCAGATCCATGAGCCAGCCGCCTTTGCAAAGACGGTCCGGGAAATGATCCGCGACCTGACCGCCTCAACCGAGAGCGATGATCAGGACGCCGATCCCGAAGACGAAGCGGCGCCGGAAGACCAGGAGAATGCAGCCGATGATAGTGAGGGCCAGGACGAGTCGTCCGATGATCCCATGGGCGCCAGCGCAGAAGAGCTTGAAGCCGGTGAGACCGATGACATGGACGGCGAAGAAACCAACGTCCAGGTCGAGGCCGACGACGACATGCTGTCTGAGGAAACCCCGGACGATATGGATGATGGCGCCCAGCCCATGCGCCCGAACTATAGTGATGGCGATGAGCGCCGCGATTTTGGATATAAGGTTTTCACCCGTGACCATGACGAGCTTGCTAACGCCCAGGACCTTTGTGACCCTGAAGAGCTGACGCGGCTGCGTGCCTATCTCGATCACCAACTCCAGGGGCTGCAGGGCGCTGTTTCCAAGCTCGCCAACAAGCTCCAGCGTCGCTTGATGGCACAGCAGAACCGGTCCTGGTCCTTCGACCTGGAAGAGGGTGTGCTGGACACCGCCAAGCTCACCCGCGTCGTGACTGATCCCACCGCGCCGCTGACGTTCAAGCAGGAAGACGATAGCCAGTTCCGCGACACGGTGGTCACGCTGTTGCTGGACAATTCCGGCTCCATGCGGGGGCGGCCAATCATGGTTGCCGCGCTGTGCGCGGACATTCTGGCCCGGACTCTGGAGCGGTGTGCGGTCAAGGTCGAAATTCTTGGATTTACGACCAAGGCCTGGAAGGGTGGACTGTCTCGTGAAGCCTGGGTGAAGGCAAACAAACCAGCAGCGCCGGGCCGGCTGAATGATTTGCGCCACATTGTGTATAAGTCCGCCGATGCGCCCTGGCGGCGCGCGCGGCGCAACCTCGGTCTCATGATGCGTGAAGGATTGCTCAAGGAGAACATCGATGGTGAGGCCTTGCTCTGGGCCCATGACCGGCTGACGTCGCGGCCTGAACAGCGCAAGATCCTGATGGTGATCAGCGATGGCGCGCCGGTGGACGATTCCACCCTCAGCGTCAATGTCGGCAATTATCTGGAACGACACCTGCGCCAGGTGATCGAGGAGATCGAGACGAAGAGCCCGGTGGAGCTCATGGCCATCGGCATCGGCCATGATGTGACACGGTATTACCAGCGCGCTGTGACGATCGTGGACGCCGAACAACTCGGCGGGGCGATGACAGAGCAGCTTGCCGCCTTGTTCGACCCCGACGGCCCCCACCCCGAAGCCATGGCCGTGCCTCCCCTCACAGGCAAACTCGTCGGCGGAGCGGGCGCCAGCGCCGTGTCAGGTGCCGCCGCCGGCGCGCCAAGCTACGCCCGCAGCAAGGTCGATCTTGGCAGGGCCGTGCGCAAGACGACCTTGCAAGAAGTGAAGGGGCCGCGGGGGTGAATGGGTCTGCAGAATTTGTAGAATACTAGCGTCTAAGCCGCCAACTCCGCACCTTCGTGAGGAACGCCGTCTCAACCCGCTCGCTCGCAAAGCCTGCTGCTTCCATGGCGGGTGCGAAGTCCCAGCCCAAATACTGCTTGTAATAGGGCTCGTGGAAGCCTTCTGGGAAGTATTCCAGGAAGGCATCCAGGCCTTCGGTGTCGCCAAATTGGAGGCTGTCGGCAATGATGAAAAGCCCGCCGGGCTTCAGCACGCGGGCGGCTTCCTTGATCGCGGCTTCGCGAACCTTCACGGGCAGCTCGTGGAAGAGGTAAACTGAGACGATCACGTCGAGGCTATCATTCTCCATTGGTAGGCTCTCTACGGCCCCTTCCATCACGTCGACCTGGGGCCAGGGCGCCAGCAACGCGCGCGCCTTGGCGGCATAATTGGGCGAGAGGTCAATCGTGCTGGCTTGCAGCTTGGGAAAGGTGCGCAGGATTTGTCGGGTGAACCGGCCCGTGCCACAGGCGAGGTCGAGTAGGTGCACACGGCGCTGGTCGCGGCCTTTCAATTCGCGCGCAATCTCCGCCAGGGCGGCGCGGCGCATCGCGTCTGCCGCGCCGGTGAACAGGGCCTCGACCTGGTGGTCATAGATGTCCGCGCTCTCGTCTGAGAGCCAGCCATCGGTCTGGTAGTGAAAATTCTGGCGGTAATAGGCGGGAAAGCGTTGGGTGTCCGCGCCGGGGCCATCGCCCTCGCGCACTTCGGTGCCGTTCCGGTCCAGGCGGCGCCGGTCCACTTCGCGCACATCGCGCAGGAAATTCCGCGAGCGGCGCAGGGCCTTGGCCAGATCGCGCAGGCGCACATCATTCGGAGCCGGATAAAGCCCTGCCTCGATATTGGCGCGGTCGCGCGCCCAGAGCTTGAAGAAGGCTTTGCGGAGCACCGCCGGGTCCGGCTTGCCAGATTGCGGGGTGAAAGGCGCCTCGCCGGGGCGATTGAAGCCAGCAGACTGTCGGCGCGCGGCGGCGTATTGGGCGCCGTAAAAGGCAGAGCGCAGGCCCTGGGCGGCGGCATAGCGCGCACGCCCGATCTGTGTTGTGGCGGTGTCGATAAGTCCCATAGCTCTAAAATGGGGCGTCAGGGCGCGTGTGTCGAGTGTGATTTCACTCGCCCTTGGACGCCCAGACCAGACGCTCGGCATTACCATCCCCCCCGAGGATGGGACTGTCGGCCCATTGATGGATCACTGCGCCCTGCTGGATGAGCCAGTCAGCGAACCGGGTCTCAGCCGCGGCGATAGCCTCGGCATCGCGCACAATCCCACCGCGGCCAACATTGGCTTTGCCGACCTCGAATTGTGGCTTGAATAGGAGCACCAGATCGCAGTGCCTCGGCCGTCCAATTTGGGCGAGGATGGGCTCCAGCAGCTTTTCCAGGGCAATGAAGCTGGCATCGCAAACGATCAGTCTGGGCTGGCCAATCTGCTGCGCCGTCAATCGGCGCGCATCGGTCCGTTCCAGATTGGTCACGCGCGGGTCCTCCGCAACCTTTGGATGAAGCTGGCCTGTGCCAACGTCTACGGCCGTCACATGGCTCGCACCTCGATCGAGCAGCACCTGCGTGAAACCGCCTGTCGATGCGCCAATATCGAGGCAAATGGCGCCTTCGGTGCTTATTTCAGTCCATAGGTCCAGGGCGTGGGCGAGCTTGAGTCCGGCCCGGGAGACGTAGGGGTGCGCTGGCTCTGCGGTAATCTCTGCATCTATATTCAGCAATTGGGACGGTTTTGAAACGATGGACCCATCTGCAAACACGCCGCCGGCCTCGATAGCGGCGCGCGCAGAGGCCCGGCTCTCGAAAAAGCCCCGCCCGACGAGAACCCGATCTGCGCGCTGGCGATCCATTGGCTCGCTCAAATAATAACCCCTGTCGATATATTTGCCTTTAAACGCGCGGCTCCAAGATGGACCAAAGAGCTTAACCCCTGGGGCAAACGGGCAAGGCTTTTAGGCCCCCCAAGCCGTAACATCCGATCCACGCAGAAACGTTCGGTTCCCTTGAGCACGATACGCGTGGTCGCAATATCCGTGGTCACCGGGCCTGTGCCGATATTGGGTACATCGGCTCTTGAGACTTGGCCGTCAGCCATGAGCGCCCGCAGAGGCGGGATGGGGCCGCGCTTATGGGCTTCTCCGTACGGTTTTGCGCCTGACATTCCTGAAAATACCCTATCTTAATGCAGACGGAGTATAAGCCAGTTTGGCACGGGTATAGAGGAAACTGCTGGTATGGCCCTTCTGACAGAACTCAGATCGAATTGGACAACCGTGACCGGTATGCGCCGGACGCTAAAGTTGATCGAGCCACTCGGTCCTGAAGCGGTACAGCTGGTGCCTGACGATTTTGAGGAGTCCGTGGACCGCCACGCCAAGAATGTAGCGATTCGGTTTGAAGACATCATCCAGACCTATGGCGAATTTGACCAAGCGGCCAATCGTGTTGCCCATTGGGCTCTGGAGACCGGACTGAAAGCGGGCGACTGCGTCGCGCTCTTCATGGAGAATCGTGCTGAATACGTATCAATCTGGTATGGCCTTTCGAAGGTCGGCGTGGTCAGCGCACTCATCAATAACAATCTGAGCGGTGACGCCCTTGCCCACTGCGTCAACATCGCCGAGGCAAGCCACGTCGTCTACGGGGCTAACATGGACGAAGCCGTGGACAGTGTTGAGGGGAAGCTGGCTGGCGAGCCCCAATTCTGGACCCTTGGCGGGGTAGCGAGCAATGCTCGCGGAGATTTGGCAGCCGCGCTTGAATCGCAGCCCACGGACCGCCCGGATCGATCCCACAGAGCTCATTTGCGTGGCGCTGACCTGGCGCTCTATGTCTATACATCCGGTACAACCGGTCTGCCCAAGGCGGCTCGCCTGACCCATATGCGGGTGCAGGGGATGATGCGGAGTTTTATCGCGCCTTGTCGCTTCACGCCGAATGACCGGGTCTATATCACGCTGCCCCTTTACCATGGGACAGGTGGCATCTGCGGTGTTGGCGCGACGCTCTGTACTGGCGCCTCGATCATCTTACGCGAGAAATTCTCTGCATCCCATTTCTGGGATGACGCAGTGAAATACCAGGCTACGGCTTTTACCTATATTGGTGAGCTTTGCCGGTATCTCCTGAATATGCCTGAGCACCCGTTGGAGCGCCGTCACCGCATGCGAACGGGCTTTGGCAACGGATTGCGCCCCGAAATCTGGGAGAAATTCTTCAGGCGCTTCAATATTCCGCATTTGGCGGAATTCTACGGTTCCACAGAGGGCAATGTGTCTTTCGTGAATTTTGACGGCAAGGTCGGCGCCGTCGGTAAAATTCCGTCCATTGTGGCGAAGAAGTTTGAGCATATTCAGTTCGTGAAATTCGACATCGAAACCGAGCAACCGGTGCGCGGCGAAGATGGTTATTGTATCCCATGCGAGCCGAACGAGCCTGGTGAGGCTATCGGTAAGATCATTGCCGAAGAAGCCCGAATGCGCTTTGAGGGCTACAACGATCCCGAAGCCACCAAGAAGAAAGTGCTCCATGACGTTTTCGAGACTGGCGATATGTGGTTTCGAACGGGCGATTTGATGCGCAAAGATGACCACGGCTATATCTATTTCGTGGATCGGATCGGCGATACGTTCCGCTGGAAGGGTGAGAATGTCTCCACGAATGAGGTGGCTGAAGTATTGAGCCAGTTTGATGGTGTCGAGACGGCGAATGTTTACGGCGTTCCGATCGAAGGCATGGACGGCAAGGCGGGAATGGCGGCGATAACCTCTTCTGGCGATGTTGATATGGCCGCACTCCATACCTTCATCTGCAATGAGCTGCCCGGCTATGCCGTACCGCTTTTTATCCGGAAGCAGCCCCAGGCAGAAACAACAGGAACCTTCAAATACCGTAAGGTGGATCTCGTCAAAGAGGGATTTGACCCCGACACTCTTGCCGATCCGGTCTGGTTCGCCAATCCGGAAACAGGTGACTATGAGCCCCTGACACCAGAGGCGCATACGAAGATCGTGTCGGGTGGGTTCAGGTTTTAAGGCATTGGTCTCTCAAATGATCGCATTTGAGAAACCAATGCTTCAGGCGTTGTAGGCGTCTGCCAAATCAGGGTCTTTTGCGGCAACCAAATCCGCGAGGTCACAGATGACCTTAGCCTGTTTCCAGGTCGCATCATCTTGCATCTTGCCGTCCAGCATAGCAACGCCTCTTCCACCGGGCAAAGCGTCCAAAATGCGGCGGGCAAACTTCACTTCGCCGGGATCTGGGCTGTAAACCTTCTTCGCGATCGCAATTTGATCTGGGTGGAGTGTCCAGGTGCCGACACAACCCAGCAGGAAGGTGTTGCGAAATTGCTGTTCGCAGGCGTCTAGGTCAGCAATGTCACCAAAAGGACCATAGAATGGCTTTATGCCGGCCATGCCGCAGGCGTCGACCATACGTGCGAGGGTGTAGTGCCAGGGGTCTTGCTGGGCCGTCGCGCGTGTCGCGTCATCATCATTCGGATCATCAAGTACGCGGTAGAAGGGGTGTCCTCCCCCCACCCTTGTGGTCTTCATCTTGCGGCTGGCAGCCAGGTCGGCCGGCCCTAAGGAGATGCCCTGCATGCGTGGGCTGGCCAGGGCGATTTCCTCCACGCGCGCCACGCCCTCCGCTGTTTCCAGAATGGCATGGAGCAGGATGGGCCGCGTTAATCCAGCCTTGGATTCAAGTTGAGCCAAAAGTTGGTCGACATAATGGATGTCGAAAGGACCTTCGACTTTCGGGATCATCAATACATCAAGCTGGTCGCCAGCCTTCATCACCAATTCGGTCACATCATCAATGAACCACGGCGAGTTGAGTGGGTTGACCCGGCTCCAGAAGCCCGTGCCTTGGGTCTGCCAGTCCAGCATGCCCGCCATTTCAATGACACCTGCGCGCGCTGCCTCTTTCGCGTCTGCAGGAATTGCGTCTTCCAGATTGCCCAAGATCACGTCCACCGATTGGGCCATGGCGGGCACTTTGGCGCGAACTTTATCGAGGTGCGGTGGCACAAAGTGGATCATCCGCTCCAGTTTGATCGGAAGCTCGCGGAAGGGCTCAGGGGCACCAGCTGCGAGCGGTTGGAAGAATTGGCGCGGTGTACGTGCGGTCATATTTGTCGGCTCCCGATCCTTTTTGAGTACCTATGGTGTGGGCCGTGGGGCGTCAATCGTGTGCCGACCCCTGGCGACATGTTCAGCCATGCCGTCTTCCCTGCGGCGGACGGGTGCGAATGAGAGCGCCTTTCAATCGCATATAATGCGTTGTAATTTAATAGTATTTGATTTTCGGGGCGATATAATTATCTGCAAGACGGATGTAAGTTCCGGAGCGAAACCAACACGATGGCTCACGATTCCAGCCTTGATGCGATGCCGGGCGGCCTAAGAGTCGGCGATGCTGCGCGGATCACCAGGACGATTGCGCTATTGTCCGTGGCGACCGCATCGATCCTGGTCGCACTAAAGCTCTGGGCATGGCTCTCTTCTGGCAGCGTATCGATGTTCGCTTCGCTTGCAGACAGTGGGCTCGATGGATTTGCGTCCCTTTTTACTCTGCTTGCCGTGAGTTATGCAGCCGTCCCGCCAGACACTCAGCACCGCTATGGACACGGAAAGGCAGAGGGCTTTGCCGCCATAATCCAGGCCATGCTGGTTGGCGTTTCGGCGACTCTTGTCGCGGTCGAAGCGTTTGCGCGTCTGCGGTCGCCTGAGCCGATTGTCGAAAGCACGCTGGCGCTGGCAGTGATGGGGGTGTCTACAGCTTTGACCCTGGCATTGATCTGGGCTCAGTCGCGCGCCATTGCCCAAACCGGTTCTGTCGCCACAAAGGGGGACCGTGCCCATTATGCCGCTGACCTTGCCGCCAACGCCGCTGTTATTGGTGGTATTACCCTGGCAACCTTCACAGGGCTAGGTTGGGCGGATCCCTCAGTCGGCTTCCTTGTTGCACTATGGCTGGCATGGAGTGCTCTGGATGTGGCCCGCAGTGGTTGGGACCAGTTGCTCGACCGGGAAGTGTCGGACGCAGCCCGCGAACGCATCCGAGCCCTAGCCCTGTCGTCTGGTGTGCTGCTGGATATCCACGCATTACGAACGCGCACATCCGGCCCCTATATTCATGTTCAATTCCACGCTGAAATGCCGCCACATCTTTCGCTGATTGAGGCCCATGAGGCTATGGTTGAAGCTGAGCGCGCGATCCTGGCGGAGTTTCCTGCCGCCGATGTTCTGATCCATCCCGACCCTCGTGGACGTGCTGAGGCCCATGGCACAGACGTCTTCTTCGAAGCGGCAGAGTAACACGCTCGCCCGGTCGCATGGACCATGATAGGGCGCAGGCATGGTTACCGGAACGCGTAAGACTCCACCTGAAACCGAAGGCCAGCAGCAAGGATGGTATCTGGTTGCAAATGCTTCGGCCGTGAAGCCTGGACGGCAGATTCGCCGTCTATTCCAGGGAAAGCCCGTTCTCATCGGGCGCACGGACCGGGGCGATCTTTTTGCCATTCGGGATATCTGCCCCCATCGGCTGGTTCCACTGAGCGCAGGCAAGCAGATCGATACCGGCGGCGAGACGACCGTTGAGTGTCCCTACCATGGCTGGCGGTTTGGAACGGATGGCGTGTGCCGCCTCATACCCTCTTTGATGGAGGATGATCCCTACACCGCTTCGGACTTCGTGGTGGCGCGCTACGGTGTCAACGAATCTGCGGGCTGTGTGTTTCTATCGAGTGATACCGACGCCAACTTTGAAGCCGCGATAACCGAAGGCGTTCTAGGCGAGCCCCGCATTTGGATTACCGAGACCATCACTCTGCCGGGGCGCATCGAACTCCCACCCTTTGCAGAGCATCTGGGATGGGCCTCTCCCCTCAAGGGTGAGCGGACCTGGAAGCCAGAATCGCTCTTAGCCAGGCGTCTCTCAAAGGAGCCGGCAGAACATAGGGTGACGCGTTATGATAGCGGGCCGACGCGAGAGGCGCTTGAGACCGAGAAGGGTGTGCTCGATGTGCTGATATCGATCTGTCCCGATGATCACTCGCACGCGCAGGGCCATATTCTGATGTGGTGGACCGCGCCGGCACATTTTTCCATCGGGGGCTGGGACCTTAGAGCGGCAGCGCGCCAATACCTGCGAAAGCTCTCAACCTCCTGAAACTCTTTTAAATTTGCCGCAAATGCCCCTGCGCCCGTAAACCGTAACTCCACCTCTCTGTGCCAAAGCGGGGCGTAACGGATCGGGACACCAGACACCCGGCCTCCAGCAAAAGCACAGGGTGATACGGGCATGGCGAAGACAGTTTTAGTGGTAGACGATGACCCGACCCAGCGCCGCCTGCTCCAGGCCGCCGTGGAAAAAGCTGGTTTTGCTTGCCGTACCGCGCCCGACGGTGACAGTGGCTATGCCATGGGTCATGATGCCAAAGACGGTGTTGACGTTGTCCTGTTGGATTTGCACATGCCGGGTCTGTCGGGTTTGGAAACCCTCGAACGCCTCTCCGAGCGCCGCCCCGACCTTCCGGTGATCGTGCTGACCGCAACAGGTGGGATTGATACGGTCGTCCAGTCGATGCGCGCTGGCGCCATCGACTTCTTCGTGAAACCCGTCAGTCCGGAACGTGTGATCGTATCGATCCGCAACGCGCTGAAAATGAGTACGCTGTCAGGAGAGGTCAAACGCCTGTCTCGTAAAGCAGAAGGCGGTATGGGCTTTGAAGACATGATCGCGGCTGCGCCTGCGATGCGAACCGTTGTAAAGCTTGGCCAGCGGGCCGCTGCATCAGACATTCCCGTCTTGATCCTTGGTGAAAGCGGTGTGGGTAAGGAAGTCGTTGCGCGGTGCATACAGGGCGCTTCGGAACGTTCCGGAAAACCGTTCGTGACGGTGAACTGCGGCGCAATCCCCGAGAATCTCGTGGAGAGTATTCTGTTTGGCCATGAGAAGGGTGCCTTCACCGGTGCTGTTTCGAAATCCCTGGGTAAATTTGTCGAAGCCGACGGCGGGACCTTGTTCTTAGACGAGATCGGCGAATTGCCCCTCGACATGCAGGTAAAACTTCTTCGGGCGCTCCAGGAAGGTGAAGTTGACGCTGTCGGCTCGCGGCGCCCGACCAAAATCGATGTGCGCATTATCTCGGCGACAAACCGGGACCTCGCCCAGCAAGTCAGCGATGGCACGTTCCGCGAAGACTTGTTCTACCGCTTAAACGTCTATCCGGTTGAAGTGCCCAGCTTGCGTGAGCGCCGCGCAGATGTGCCGGCTCTGGTGGAGCACTTCATCACCCGCTTCAACGCTGCTGAAGGCACCAAGATTCTTGGCGCCCAGGATGACACGTTAAAACTGCTTTGTGCCTTTGATTGGCCGGGCAATGTTCGCCAGTTGGAGAACTCTGTATTCCGCGCTGTTGTACTGTGTGAAGGCGATTGGCTGCGTCCAGAGGACTTCCCACAGATCTCTGGCGTCATGCCCGATGTCACGGACCTGCCTGAGATGCCAAGCCTGCCAAGACCGGCAAATGACATCAGTGTCGCCGCGACGGACAACCCGGTGCCGGTGTTCGATGAGGCGGGTGAAATGCGCAGCCTTGAGGATGTTGAGCGCGATCTCCTAGCCTATGCCATCGATCACTATGAGGGCCATATGAGTGAGATCAGCCGCCGTCTTGGTATTGGGCGATCCACGCTCTATCGCAAGGTCCGCGAATACGATCTCACCGTCCGAGAGCGTGAAATGGGCTAGAGCCCCGAGAAGAACCGCCTGAGATCCGAATAGTGCTTGAAGATGGCATCCGGCTGGGTGTCACCCTCGCCCTCGTCCACGCCATCATGCAGCTTCTGGATCGTCAAAGCGCCAACAGCCTGGCGCGCGCCGATGATATCCCGGTCGGCATTGTCGCCGATCATCCAGATTATGCCTTCGACGCCGCCCAGTTTGGCCAGAGCCAGCTCGAAGATCTCCGGCGCAGGCTTGTCCTGCTTGACCTCTTCGGAGGTCACCATCCAGTCAATATAGCGGTGCAGCCCGAAAAACAGCATCTTGCGATGCTGCACCTGGGCTGTGAGGTCGGTCACAATCACCACCCGGACGCCAGCGATGCGTAGATCGTCCAGGAAGTCCGTCACCTCATCGAAAAGCTCGGCTTCGGCCAGGAAGGCGCTCCAATAGGCCTGTTCCATCTGCAGCGCTGCAAAGGGTTGGGTCGCGAGGCCCACCCGCTCGATCGTGCGTTGAAAATAGAGCAAGCGCGAATGGGAAGACGCCGTATCGGCCAGCCGGTGTTTCAGCTCTTCGCGCGATACGGTGAAGGCCCGATCAAAAGCCTCAGGGTCTATGGACAGCTCGCTCCGGGCATAGTCGCGGGCAGCTTGCTGGCCTGCGGCCATGGGCGCATCCACGGCATATAGCGTGTTGTCGAGGTCGAGCAGGACGCAGTCCGGTCTGCCTTCGAAAGCGTCTTTATTGTGAAACTTCATACGCGGCCTCCTCGGATTGCCACGAGACGCGACATCTGTTCGAGCACGACCAATTGTAAAAACCCATTCGCGCCGTCATGCCAGACCGGGTCCAGGGACAGGAAGTCCTCGAAATCGCCTGAGATGGCGCGTGCGGCGTTTTCCACATCCCGGGGAGAGGGGTGGCCTTCGATGACGATCTCGACCCCGCCATCTTTGGACCGACGCTCGATCAGATAGGCTCCGCACACCGACACCAGAATCTCTGAAAGCCGGGCGAAGTCTTCAGACCGACGCGAGGTGACGCGAACGCGAAGATCAAGTTCGGCAGGCCCATGCATGGGATCTGCAATGTCGCGCGCCCTGGCAGGTTCCAGTGCGAGGACAAGGCTGGCCTGGTCCTTTTGGGGCAGGATAAAGCGCTGGCGGTCGGGTTCGCGGCGATCCAGGGATGAGATTACCTTTTCAAGCGGGTGACCGCGCTGGGTCACGTCCCGGCGTACTTTTAGATACCGGCGCAAATCCTCGTCCATATCGAGGAAGATGCGCAGGTCAGACAGGTCAAAGAGTGCGCGCGGATAAAGCGCGTGGAGGCCCGAGACAACCAGCGTATCGGCGGCGGGGATGTGCAGAGGCTTGGTCATACGGCCCACCGAATGGTCATAGTGGCGCGCGCGGACGGGCTTGCCTGCGGCTAGGGCCCGCACGTCATCGGTAAGGCGATCGAGATGATTGGCCTTAGGATTGAGGTGCGTCAGTGCCTGCCACATCGGCTTGTGGCGATCCCAGATATGATAGTCGTCGCCAGAGACCTCTGTGGTTGCGTTCTGGCCGATCATGTCGACGATTAAATCTGAGAGTGTGTCTTTCCCCGTGCCGCTGTCGCCCGCAATGTTGACGACGATGGGCTGGCGCGTGGCGCGGTGGAAGGGACTGGCAAAAATGCGCTCCCGCAAGATTTGGGCGAGCATCACCACCCCCACCAGAACCAGCGCAGACAGGACCCAGGAACTGATACCCGGATTGGGCAGACCTATCGGTCCCAGATCGGGTGCAAGTCTTAGTATAGCACTCGGCGAGACCATCAGGTGAAGCGCTACGAAGATCGTTGACAAGGCGCCGAACAGCACCTTGCCTTGGGGGCCGGGGGTGCGGGCCACATGCAGGGCCAGAAACGGCATGAACCAGAGCGCCCAACCGGGAGAAGCGGGCGTGAGGCAGTAGAGCAAGAGGAACGCAGCGGCGACAAAAGCAACCAGCGCGTCGAAATGCATGCGGCGCACGCGCCAGGCCAAGAACACCAGGCCAGCGTAGGCCATGGGAAAAATGTAAAGCTGCAGTGTTTGCCCGTAGACGATCGAGAGCTCGGTTGCCTTGGCGGCCTCGGGCGTGCCGAGCACCATGACCCTGAATGCAGGGAAAGCGAAGAACGGCAGGATCAGCGCGGCACTGGCAAAAGCGCTGGCGAGGACGAATCCGGGAATGCGGGCGCGCAGGCGCGGTTGGCCCATCAGGTAGATGATGACAAAGGGCAAAGCGAACACCATGGAGGCCTTTGCCGCCACCGCGAGCCCTACGAGATACGCGGCCCAGCGGGCATGGTGGATCCGCAGGAAGAGGAACGCTGCCGTGAGCAACAAGACCGGGAAGACGTCCAACTGGCCATGGAAATAGCCGACATAGAGGGTAATCGGAGAGAGCCAGTAGCAGGCCAGCGTGATCGTGCGTTCTTCTCGCTTGGCCAACCGGGCCAGTGCCCCGTAAAGCGCTGTGTCGATCGCTAGGGTGGTAAGTGAAATGGCGATGGCCACACCGGCAACGCCGCCAAGGCCATTGCCAACCAGGGCGCCCGGGCCATAGGCCAAAACGTAGAGCCAACCATAGGGAAAGGCTTCCGGTGCGCCGCCGGTCGCCAGGAAACTGGCCCAAGGCACCATGGAGGGATGCTCGACCGCATGCTGCAGGAAGGGCGCAAACCATTCCGCATGGATGACTGGCGCAAACAGAGCGATCATGGCGAGGCGCAAGGCCAAACCACTCAGAAAAATAGGGCTTCTGAAAGGGCTCATATGTGCGTCTCCCATAGGTCGTCCCGCTTGGTGCACACGGCATCGAATCTCAGCCCATGCCGCGCAGTTTGAGCGACCAATTCGGGGATTTCTGTGCTGGCATCACGGCCTTGGAGCTCTGGCGAAACCAAGCAAAGGCGAAAGCCTGCAGCACGCAGACGGTCGTGATCTTTGCGCGCGAGGGCGAGCCGGGTGAAACAATCGACCCAGACCCAATCCACTTGCCCCGCCAGGCTGAGAGCCGTTTCGACGCTCTCATATTCGGAAACCCGCACCGCGCAGCGCCGTTCACCCATGCGTGCCGTGCGCATCAAAAAGGGGAAGGATTGATCTAGGAAGAAGAAGTGCTCAATGCCAGCGCGCCTCATCCGATCCAGACAGGCTGTTTCCAGCCCCTCTTCTTTCACATTCAGGATCAGCGTGCCGTGCTGATAACCCGCCAGCCAAGCCTCGAAATCTTCGCCAGCTTCGAATGGGTCATGGTGGATCACCAACCGGTCACCCTGACTGCGAATATCCACTTCGACGCCCAGATGGCGCGGCGTGGCATCAAGCGCATCAGGTGTATTGCGGCGGTGGGCGATCAATTCCATTGAGGATCAGGCCCCACGCCGGGAAAAGCTGCGGCGCAGGCGGAAACTGTAGTCGAGCGTCCGCGTGATGAATTTGCGCTTGGCGGCCCAGTTCACATTCCATCTGGACTGGCCGTGCAGGCGTTCGGGAAACAGCACCGGGATCCTGACAACGTCGAGTCCGCGCTGTTTCGCGTTCGCTAGGGCGAACAGGTCCAGTGAAAAGTCGTGGGGCACTTTTTCCCAGGCATCGACAACACTGCGGTGCATCAGATTGGGCTGCGCATTCACATCGCGCAGCACGCGGCCCATGAGTAGTGTTTCGAACACGCTCATTCCGGCTGTGAATACGGAGTCTTTAAACGGTCGAGCCTTGCGCAAGCCCTTGACATATAACAGTTCCGGAGTGTCCGATTGTTTGAATACTTCGAACGCCCGTGCGACATCCATCGGATCGGTCTGGAGATCAGCATGGGTCCAGCCGATCACCTCTCCGCGGGCCGATTGAAGGCCGGCGAGAATACCGTGTCCATAGCCCTGATTGGTGTCCACGCGGAGACTCCGCACAGCGCTTTGTCCCATAAGCAGTTTCTGGAGAACGGCAGGGGTTTGGTCGCAAGAGCCATTATCAACAAGGATGACCTCGCCACCGGTCGCACCAACCAGCACAAGACACCGCGCGACCAAGCCGGGCAGAGTGTCTGCTTCATTATAACACGGAATGACGAGGGATAGCGGGAGACGTGGTCTGGTCATGGCTTCTAACTCATCTCAACTGGAGGTCAGGGGGGATTGGGCCGGCGGGATGGGATCGGCCTTTGGGTCACGCGCAAACAGGAAGAGTCCCTCCACTTTTGGCGGTAAAAGACGATAGCAAGGCGCCAGGGTGCACGGGCCTGCGATGTCCGTGTGCAGTGGCAGCAGGCGCTCCGCTTCAAGCGTGCTTCGGCGCTCTTGGACGGGTTCAGGCTGGTAAGCCCTGTTCATGTGTTCCTGGCGCATGGCCACAAGATCGGCCCCGATCTTCCACTGCCAGAACGCTGAATAGAAAGGCAGAAATTCGATGCTCTCGGTGCTCGATGGGTTCCAGAGATGGGCACTGAAGGCAACCACCAGGGTGGGGTCTTCGCCATCGGGGGTGCGACCAGCCTTTGCCAGAGCCGCCTCATCCGCCGTGGCCATCAGAGCATCGTACATGGCGCTCTGCTGGATAAACTGTTCTGATTTCGAGCGAGCGGCGTGGTCCTGAAAGTCAGAATACAAGTACTGTACACCGGCATAGGACGAGGCGCCAAAAGCCAGGCTGGCCAGGGCCAATACGGCGACCCTTACAGGGCGCTTCAGGGCCTCGCGCGCCGTCGCAATACGCTCCAGGGCACCAGCCGACCCCAGGGTGACCAACAGAGCGCCAGGAAACAGGTAGAACATCCAGAGGCGATCGGTTGATATCATGATCGCGCCCAGCATGCCCGCCCCGGCCAGAGTCGTAGCGATCTTCACATAATCATGGCTTTTGGCCAGCGCCTCCAGGCCACTGATCGAAGCGCCCATCGTGCGAGGGCGTCCGATTGCAAGCCAGCCTGCGCCCACAATGCATCCGGCGAGGATACCGATGACGCCAAGAGTGATCCATCCGTCTCCGAAGAAGGCTGACGTGATTATCAAGCCCATCCAATCGAGCACGCCTGTGGTTGGGACGTCGTGGAAATGATGACGGTTCAGCCAGGTCTGGTTGGCGTAGTCCATAAAGCCGATTGGGAATCTGGAGACGATGATTGGCACCGAGATCAGGAAGCCCGCAAGGAAGCCGAGCGCGCTGTCTTTGATGAGCGCGCGGTTCACGTTCAGCCCGGTGAGCCGGGTCTGCAAGGCCGCCAGTGGGAGGAGTATGATCAGGGCCGGCAACGCGGCTATCTTTGCGCCAAAGCCGAGCCCCAACCAGATCATGGACAGGCCAAGTCCGTGTCCGTTTCGCTTCCACGACAGAACATAGAGCCCCAGGAAAAGGAGCATCAGCGGGTCGGGCTTCGGCATGGTGGCATAGTAGCTCGCCATGGGAACGGTCAGGCCAGCTCCGATCGCCAGGGCGCGTCCAAGCGCCGTTTCAAGCATCGTCCACGATAGAACACAGATTGCGGCGCAAAGTGTCAGGGCGAAGGCCATGCGCGTGAAAACAATGCGCCCCTGCTCGCCCGCAAGGACATCGCCAATCGTGCTGGCCAGGGTGCTTAGATAGAAAGTGGTCCGACCGTACCGCTGGTCGTTCTCCATGGCAGCGCGGATCGCATGGGCTGGGCTTTCCGCATCGTAAATCCACTGCACGCCGTCGAACGTGATCAATTCGTCCATGAAAAGCATGTGCCGCGCCGCGGAGGCATCGAGATTGGCCCAGAGCGCCAGCGCCAGCCACGTACCCACAAAAGCGACACCCAGCGCCCAGGCGAGCAAGGTCAAGGACGGCAGCGACTTCAAGGTTTTGCGGTTTGGATGGAGTGACTGGTGCGCCATGAAAGGCTCCGGCAAAGCTGGACGTTTCCCGGACTTTAGCGCCCTGCGTGTTTCGGCTTCCTTGATGGAACGGCTGAAAACCTTAACGCGATTGGAAGAATTTGCCCTTTTCCACCAAAGCCACGAGCACCATGCAGATCATGCCTAATGCCACAAATCCCGCGATGATCGGTATGACTGTGCCATCATATTGGCGTCCGATCAGCCATCCTATGAAGCTCGACAGGGTGGTGGTGAAGAAGCCGTAGGCGGCGCTGGCCGTCCCGGCGACACTGCCCTGGGACTCCATCGCCATCGCACTGAAATTAGACCCGATCATACCGAAACAGCCGAACATCATGGCGAAGAGTGGGAAAAAGACCGCAAAACGCGGTCCCAAAAGCGCCGTTAGTGCGAGAAGAATGAGCCCAAGGCCCGTAAACGCGATCAGCGCCAGTTGGCTCATCCTGCGCATCCCATAACGCTCTACAAGCCTGGAGTTCGCGAAGTTCGAAAGGGATAAGACACCCGCCACTGCGGCGAACCAGAGAACAAAACTGTCCCCGAGCCCAAACACTTCCGTCATGACCTGTTCAGACGAGCCAATGAAAGCGAAAAGCGCCCCGAATATCACCCCGGATGCGAGCATGTATCCGAAGGTGACTGGGTCTTTGAAGATCGACCAATAGTCCCCGAGGGTCTGGGAGGGATTCAGAGGTCGCCGCCGGTGTTCAGGCAAGGTCTCCGGAAGGCGCACCCAAGCCCAAACCATAACGATGAGCGCGGCGATGACGAGGCTCCCAAACGTCCATTCCCACGGCGCAACAAACAGGATGAGTTGGCCGATATAGGGCGCCAGAATGGGCACGATCATGAAAATGGTCATGATCAGGGACATCACTTTGGCCATCCCGCGCCCAGCAAAAATGTCCCGCACAATGGATACGGCCACCACACGGCACGCCGATGCAAAGATGCCTTGGGAAAACCGCATGGCGAGTAGTAGCGAGAAGCTTGGTGCGAACATGCAAGCCAAACCTGTAACGCCATACCCAATCAGCGCGAAAAAGACGATGGACCGTCGACCATACCTGTCCGTAAGCGGTCCCCAAACGAGCTGCGGTACGCCGAACCCGGCAATATAGGCGTAGATGACCAGCTGTTGGTCATTTGCCGACGCCACACCCAGTGCTGCGGCAATCTCGTCCAGGGCTGGCAGCATCACATCGATCGCCAAAGCGTTCAGCGCCATGAGGCTTGCAATCAAAACGACGAATTCGCCCGTTCCCATGTTGAGACTCTCGGGGTGTGTGGCGACATCGCCGGTCTTTTGAGGCGTGGCATTGTCAGCCATAAACCCTCCAAGCGGACACTGGGCCTGCTGGTGTGAACCCACGGCGAGGGTCTCGCAACCCCATCGCGGCGCTCGGCGTCAAGTTGAAGCGAGATAGCCGGCCACATCGGCAGGAAGTTCGCCCCGTCGTGCTTTGGCCTCTGCCGACAGGGCCATTACAAGGGTCAGCCCATCGCGGATCTGGCCATCAAGGCATTGTGCAACCAAGTCAGAGAATGCAACCCGTTTGTGACTGAGGTCTTCGCTCGCTTCTGGAGCAGACGGGCCAGACGATAGCCCCCAGGCGAGAAAGCAGACAGACTGTTCATCGGTGACGGAATTGGATACATCGAATTCTATCAGCGGTGCCCAATGGGCGGCTGAGTACCCTGTCTCTTCAATGAGTTCCCGTTTTGCCGCGTCCAGCGGGGTCGTCGAAAGTGGTCCGCCGCCTTCGGGCAATTCCCAGCTGTAGCGATTCAGTGGAAACCGATGCTGACCCACCAGCGGAACCGTGCCGTCTTCAAAGACGGGCAGAACGCCAATCGCCAGGTTCTTAAAGCGCACAACGCCATAGATCCCGTCGCTACCATCGGGGTGGACAACAGTACTGTGTTCGAGGCGAAGCCAAGGATTATCATATCGCACTTCGCGCGTGCGGACGGCCCATGGGCCGTTTGCTTCAGGCGTGTTGTCTTCAGCCATTGTCGGCGTCCAGACGCTCTATCGCTAGGCCTCTATGGCTTTTTTCTCAATGTCGCGCTTAATCTTCGCAGCACGGTCGGAAAGTTGGTCCTGCTTGGCTTTTGCAAGGAAAGCGTCCAGCCCGCCCAGCTTATCCACTGTCCGCAAGGCTTTGGCGGCAATGCGCAGCTGGAACGTCCGATCCAAAGCCTCTGAATGCAGCGAAACGCGCACCAGGTTTGGCTCAAACCGGCGCTTGGTTTTCACCTGCGAGTGGCTGACATTGTTGCCAAACATTGGCTTTGTTCCGGTCAATTCGCATTGGCGCGACATGGCGAGCCCCGTCTTCTCAAAACTGTGTATTTCCACGAAAGGGCGCTTACTATGCCTCGGGCGCAGCCCCGTCAACCCGGTCCTCACAGCCAATTGAGGCACAACGCGTATGAATCGAGGCTGAAACAGGGCATATGCGTTCAGGTTGGATTGAACAGGACTGTCCTATGGCAACCTTATCGATGTACGCGACTTTAGGAGTTCGCCCATGAAACGTGCCCTGTTTGCAAGCGCCGCCGCTGCGCTGCTGCTCGCTGCGCCCGGCGTGACGGACACAGCTTCCGAGCGCCCTCAGACACCACTGACAGCCATTCGCGACGGCCAGCCTGTCAAGTTCACCTATGAACTCAAGGCGTCGGCTTGGCTGTTTATTATTCCGATCACCGGCAAAGCGCGGTTCAGCGCTGAATTGCAGCCAAGCACCTATCGCATAACGTCCGATGTAAAGACGACCGGTCTGGCGGATGTTCTTGTGGACTATGACCTTGGCCTTTCGGCCACCGGCTATGTCCGCGAAGACCAACTCGACACATATGCCTACGTGTCGCAAAATGCTGACGGGAAAAAGAATCGCCGTGTCCAGCTGACATGGACTGACAGCAACGTGGATGCCGATATCACCCCGGCATTCGGCAATCTCGGCGATCCACCCGCGACGCCGGACCAGAAAATCGATGCCCTCGACCCGATCACCGCATTGATCAATTTTGCGCTCGAACCACGCGATATCGGTGCCGATCCGTGCGGTGGGCCGATCAAGATTTTCGACGGCCGACAGCTTTCCCATTTGCATCTTGACTATGCAGGGATGGCAAATGTGCGTTCCGATGCGTGGCGCGGCGAGGCCATAGAGTGCCACATTACGCTGGAAAAGGTAGCAGGCTTTAAAGAACGGTCTGAACCAGGCGAGGACAATCTTGCTGGCATCGACGGGCCCCTGAAAATGTGGCTTGCTCCCTTGGCCAATGGTGCCACGGTGCCCGTGCGGATTGAGGCGGATACAGAAGACATCGGCAAGGTCACGCTCCAGGCCAGCAAGCTGAGCTTTGATCCGATCATCACCGAAGAAGCACGCGCATCTCGGGAGGGATAAGCGCCTCCAGGCGCGAGCGCCCTGGCTCTAGACGTTGGCACAACGGGAGTGATAGCCCGCTTTCATGTCGATTTTGAAAGCCGTTCTTGGCCCGACCAATACAGGGAAAACCCACTATGCGCTGGAGCGTATGATGGGGCATGCCACTGGTATGATTGGCCTGCCGCTCCGGTTACTGGCCCGCGAAGTCTATGACCGGGTGGTCGCTGTCAAAGGCGAAGCAAATTGCGCCTTGATCACGGGCGAGGAACGCCTTTGTCCCAAGACTGCGCGCTATTTCGTTTGCACTGTGGAATCGATGCCGGTCCGGCAGCAGGCGGTGGATTTCCTTGCGATTGATGAGATCCAGCTGGCTGAAGACCGCGACCGCGGACATGTATTTACCGATCGAATCCTCCACGCCCGCGGACGTTCGGAGACCCTGCTATTGGGCTCTGACACGATGAGGCCGATCCTCCGCGCGTTGGATTTGCATGTGGAAACGGACGTCCGTGAGCGGTTTTCGGACCTTGGTCATGGCGGCAAGGTAAAAGTCACAAAACTGCCGAAGCGGACCGCGATCGTCGCCTTCTCTGCCGACGAGGTCTATGCCATTGCCGAGCTTTTGCGTCGCAAGAAAGGCGGGGCGGCGGTTGTGATGGGTGCGCTCAGCCCTCGGACCCGCAACGCCCAGGTTCAACTCTACCAGGACGGTGAAGTAGACTATCTCGTCGCGACGGACGCCATTGGCATGGGGCTCAACCTGGATGTTGACGTGGTTGCCTTTGCTGGCCGTACCAAATTCGATGGCCTTCGCCACCGGGCCCTTTCGGCAGCCGAATGCGGACAGATTGCCGGGCGGGCGGGCCGTTTTCGCAGTGAGGGGACCTTCGTCGAGACGGCAGATTGCCCGGAATTCGGCGAGGAGATGGTTCATGCGATCACCAACCACACGTTTGATCCCGTCGATGAACTACAATGGCGCAATGGTGAGCTCGACTTTCACTCGATCAAGACCCTGATCGCAAGCCTGGCGCGTCCTTCTGGCCGGTCAGAACTGCGGCAAAATCCAGATGCGCTGGATGAATGGGTCCTGCGCCGAATGGCTGAAGATGAGATGATTGGTCCGGAGGTCCGCGGCGAGCGGAAAGTTCGCAGGCTGTGGGATCTCGCGCGGCTGCCGGATTTCCGCAAGGCTGGCCATGATGGCCATGGGCGCCTTGTGCTCGGCTTGGCAGAAACCCTGGCAGATCCCGATGCCCGGCTTGGCGATACGGCGATGGCCAAGCGGCTGGACGCTTTGGCCCATCCTCGGGGCGATATTGCAAGCCTGCAGCAACGTTTGGCAGCCATTCGAACGTGGACCTATGCGGCCCATCGCGAAGACTGGCTTGAAAATCCCGCGCACTGGCGCGAGAAGACCCGCGACGTTGAAGACGCCTTGTCAGATGCGCTCCACGCCGCCCTCACGGCTCGCTTTGTGGACAAACGAACGACAGCGCTCTTGGCTGGCATGAAAAAGGAAGATGCCCTGGTGAGTGAAATCGACACGGCCGGTGAAATCACGGTGGAGGGTCACCTTGTCGGGCGCTTGCACGGCTTGACCTTTGAGCCCGCAACCAGCGCCCGCACACTTGAAGGCAAGGCGGTGCGCGGCGCAGCCGTTCAGGCGCTTCGGCCGATCCTGACCCGGCGCCTCAAGGAAATCTCAGAAGCTGGGGATGGGGCGTTCCAACTCAGCGATGCTGGCGCAGTCGTCTATGGTGGCGCTGCCGTGGCACGCCTTGCCAAGGGCAGTGATTGGATGAGCCCGCGGCTGGAGCTGATTGGCGGTCAAGAGGCGGAAGACGCCGTCAGGGAGGCGGCCCGCAATCGGGTGCAGACCTGGGTAGATGGTGAGATTGCCTCGAAACTGCCAAGCCATAGCAGCTTGAAGTCAGCAGATATGGCGAAGGCATTGGAGGGGCTCGCCCGGGGCATTGCGTTTCGCCTTTTGGAGACTGGAGCAGCCATTGACCTGCGCGGCGATGATCCCAGCCATCGGATCGAGACCGCGCAGCGTGATGCCCTTCGCGCCGTCGGCATTCGGACGGGACGTGTGGCCGCCTACGTCCCCGATGCGCAAAAGCCGGCGCCCCAGCGTTTGATTGCCAGTCTACGGACCGTATTTGATGCCGATGCATGCCAGGCCGCCCCCGAGGGAGCTGGATCGTTCAGTGTTGATGCCGATTGGACAGACCCGGCGCTGGCGGCGAACGGATACTTGCGCTTTGGGCGCCGGGCCGTGCGTGCAGACCTGGCCGAGCGCCTGGCTTGGGAAGTGTCCAAGCGTCGAAAGGAAGCCGGCAAGAATCTCTTTGTCCTGCCAGCGGAGTTGGCGTCGATTGTATCGTGCCCAAGCGATGATTTCCCGAATGTTTTAAAGGGATTGGGTCTGGTGCCTGCCGAAAAAGACCCGGAGACGGGTTCGATAACCCAATGGCGATATGCAGCGCGGTCACGGCCGCAGGGTGACGTCAGGCCGTCTCGTCGTGGACGCGCCGAGGCCAAGGCCGGGGCGATGCCGAAAGGGCGTGGCAAACCCAACCAGAGAGACAGCAGGCGGCAGAGCGACCGCGCGGGGCCTCGCAGCCGGTCCGAACGCCCACGACAGGTCGACCCCAATTCTCCTTTCGCGGCATTGGCCGTGTTGCTGCCAGAAGACAAACCCAAGAAAAAGCGCAGGCCAAAAAAGAAAGATGGCAAACCGGCGGCCAAGGAGACGGCGGGATTCGTCTACAGGCCGTTCCAATGAGCGACGCGGTGCTGGACACGGCCCGGCTCGACGTTTGGCTCTGGCGCGCGCGATTTTTCAAGACGCGGGCGCTGGCCGGACAAGCGGTCTCCAAGCGTGGTGTGCGTCTCACCCGGTTCGGTCAGACCCGTCGTACGTCCAAACCCGGAGCGGGTGTGGCGGTTGGCGATGTTTTGACCTTTACCAAAGGCTCACATATCGAGGTCATTCAAGTGTTGGCTTTGGGTGAGCGTCGCGGCCCCGCGAGTGAAGCCCAGGGCTTGTATGAACTTTGGGATACAGACGATGTTTGACTCCATTAAGCGCATGTTCTCAGGAGAACCCGAGCGCGACGAAGCCGTTGACCCCCATGAAGCGGCGGCCGCTTTGCTTGTCGAGGCAGCCCTGGCCGATGGCGTATACGCCAATATGGAAAGCGATATGATCGCTATGATCCTGCTGGAGAGCTTCGACTTTGACGCCGAACGGGTCGATGCCTTACTGGCCAAGGGCGAGCTCCTTGCCGAAGAAGCCATCGGGTCGCACGAGTTCACAAAGCACGTGAAAAAACTACCGCTGACCGAGCGAGAGGCTATCATTGAGGGACTGTTTCGCGTTGCAATGGCCGATGGAGACAAATGCCCCTACGAAGACGCCTATATTCGCCATGTGGCCTCGCTCCTCCATGTGGACGATGTGCGCCGTGCCCATGCTCGAAAACGGGCCGAAGTACGCTTGTCACGCGACAGCAGCGCGAATTGACAATCCAGAACGTCTGACTACCTGATCGCTCTTGAACCAGCCGGAAGACCTGCTCGCCCATGACCTATATCGTCGTCGACGCCTGCATTAAATGCAAATATATGGATTGCGTCGAAGTCTGCCCCGTGGATTGTTTCTACGAGGGCGAGAATATGCTCGTGATACACCCCGATGAGTGCATCGATTGCGGGGTCTGCGAACCCGAATGTCCCATAGAAGCCATCAAACCTGACACTGAAGACGACCCGGATTCCAAATGGCTGAAGCTAAACACTGAGTATTCGAAAGTGTGGCCAAATATCACGCGGATGAAAGAGCCTCCCGAAGATAGGGAAAAATATGCCAATGAGACAGATAAGCTGGCGAAATACTTCAGTGCAAAGCCGGGCGAAGGCGATGGCTGAGCCTGAACGGCAATTCATGTTGTGAATTCGTTGCAAATCTGTTATGCTCTACGCTTGAGTGAGCAATAGACCATAGCGCAAGCCCTGCCGACCGGAGTGTCTTTCAAAAGGCATACCGTTGGCGGGCTTTGCTCTGAGTGGCGTGAGAAAGGGGTTATACCCATGACAAAAAAAGCGCAGGCGAAAGCCGGACTGACCTTCGATATTGGCCAGAGCATTGTGTACCCCGCCCATGGCGTGGGCGCCGTCACCGGCATCGAAACCCAAACCGTCGCTGGAATGGAACTGGAAGTCTATGTTGTGTCGTTCGACCAGGACAAAATGATCCTGCGCGTGCCGACCAATCGGGCCGAAGCCTCTGGTATGCGCGCCCTGGCCGGCTCCAAGCTGGTCGATGACGCGTTGCGCACCCTCGGCGGCCGTGCCCGGATCAAGCGCACCATGTGGTCGCGGCGGGCCCAGGAATATGAGGCCAAGATTAATTCTGGAGACTTGATCTCAATCGCAGAAGTTGTGCGCGATCTCCATCGCGGCGAAGATCAGCCCGACCAGTCCTATTCGGAGCGTCAATTGTATGAAAGCGCTTTGGATCGCATGGCCCGCGAGCTGGCCGCTGTAGAGAACATTGACCGCGATAAAGCGATGGATCGCCTGGCTGAATCCCTCGCCAAGAAGAAGGCGGCCTGAAAAGACA
>JBCCTK010000025.1:0-26344 GCA_039198685.1 Pseudomonadota bacterium
CGGATCATCGCCGAGACCGGCGCGGGCCAGCATGGCGTAGCAACCGCGACGGTGTGCGCGCGGTTTGGTCTTCCGTGTACGGTGTTTATGGGCGAGACCGATGTGGAGCGCCAAAAGCCGAACGTCTTCCGGATGAAGCTGCTGGGCGCGGAGATCGTGCCTGTCAGCTCAGGCACCGGCACGCTGAAGGACGCCATGAACGAGGCCCTGCGCGACTGGGTGACGAATGTCGAAAGCACATTCTATGTCATCGGCACGGCGGCCGGCCCACATCCCTATCCGGAGCTTGTACGCGACTTCCAGTCCGTGATTGGTCGCGAAGCCCGCGCGCAGATACTGGAGCGCGAAGGCCGCCTGCCAGACGCGGTGATGGCTTGCATTGGCGGAGGCTCCAATGCCATTGGCCTCTTCCACCCCTTCCTGGAAGATGAGGGTGTGCGGATGATCGGCGTGGAGGCGGCGGGCCACGGCGTCGACACCGATAGCCACGCCGCCAGCCTGAACGGCGGCGAGCCGGGTATCCTCCACGGCAACCGCACCTACCTCTTGCAGGATACTGACGGCCAGATCATCGACGCCCACTCCATCTCGGCGGGGCTCGACTATCCCGGCATCGGCCCGGAACACGCCTTCCTGCGCGATACGGGGCGGGCGGAGTATTTGTCGTGTACGGACGATGAGGCGCTGGAGGCGTTCCAGCTCTGCACCCGTCTTGAAGGCATCATCCCGGCGCTGGAGCCGGCTCACGCTCTGGCGCGCGCCGGTGAGGTGCTGAAAGAGCTTGGCCCGGACGGCCTGATGATCCTCAACATGTGTGGGCGCGGCGATAAGGACGTGTTCAGCGTCGCCGAGGCGTTGGGGCAAGGGATTTAGCTGAAGCGATGCCTCGGAACTACCTAACAGCCTTTTTCGGCTCGAGCGGTTAAGATGCTGGTCCGACGTTCCGCCAACGCTTCTTCTGCCTCCGATTTAGCCATTGCATTGCCTATGCCAAAATCGCCAAGAAAGCCCGCTGCTGAACGCCAGTCCGTTCCCGCGGTATCAGCAATCGTTGCTTGAGTTTCCTCGGTTCGGGCCAATTCAAGTTCTAACTCCCGACAATCCAACAGGGCTGCTTCCGTACCTGAAAGTGGCGTAGCAATTGGATAGCGCTTGGTGGCGCAGCCAGAAACTAAAAGCGAAGATGCAAGGCCGATTGCGACAATGTGCGTTTTCATATTGTCCCCAGTGTTTCGAGTGACATGGCGTTGATTTTCAAGTCTGCGCAGTTTCTGCCTATGATCGCGAAGGCTATCAACCCCGTGACTGGCGCTTGACAGGACGTGTTAGTAACTTCACTGCGCTGCGTATGCCCACCTCCCGCATCTCCGCCTGTTTCGAAAAGACGAAAGCCGAAGGCCGCGCCGCGCTGGTTTCCTACCTGATGGCCGGGGATCCGGACCTTGAGACGAGTTTCGCCGCCATGCAGGCCCTCCGCGACAATGGCGCAGACATCATTGAACTGGGCGCGCCGTTCACTGACCCCATGGCCGATGGCCCATCGATCCAGCGCGCGGGACTGCGCAGCCTAAAGGCTGGCACGAAACTGAAAGATGTCCTCGCCCTCGCCGCGCGCTTTCGCGAGAGTGACACCGAAACGCCGATCATCGTGATGGGCTATGCCAACCCCATCCACCATATGGGCTTTGCGGCCTTCGCTACTGCGGCGAACGAGGCCGGCGTGGACGGCGTTATCACCGTCGACCTTCCGCCCGAGGAAGACGCGCCCCTACGCTCAGAGCTCTCTGAACGCAACATCTCCATCATCCGGCTGGCCACGCCGACCATGACCGAAGACCGCCTGAGCGCCATCTCCGATGGCGCGTCGGGCTTTGTCTACTTCGTCGCCGTTACGGGCGTGACGGGCGCGGGATCGGCCAAACCGGGGGAGATTGCAGGTAAAGTCGACCGTGTGCGTAAAGCGACTGGACTGCCCGTATGTGTTGGATTTGGGGTTCGCACTGGCGCCCAGGCCGCAGAAATGTCAAAGATAGCCGATGGGGTTGTCGTGGGCTCCGTTTTTGTGGACTACGCAGCCATGGCCGTGGAGAACGGGCGGAAATCCGATGCGCCGGTGGGGATGGGCGCACTGGCCAAGACACTGAGCGATGCGATTGCAGGGGCCGCCTCAACTGAAAATGCCTAAGCAGGACAGGGTTCATGAACTGGCTCACCAATTTTAGCCCGCCCGGCCTGAAAACATGGCTCGGCAAGAAAGACACACCGGAAAACCTTTGGGTGAAAAGCCCCAAGAGTGGCGAGCTGGTGTATCGAAGCGACCTTGAAGAGAGCTGGTATGTGACGCCGGCTGGCGCCCATCTGCGCATATCTCCACGGCGCCGCTTCCGCTTGTTCTTCGACGAAGAACAATGGGAGACGGTTGCTTTGCCTGATGTGCCAGCTGATCCGCTGCGTTTTCGCGATGACAAGGCCTATCCTGCACGCATCAAGGCGGCGAAGGCAAAGATCGCAGCGCGGGAAAAGGAAGAAACCGTGGATGGCGGCGCGCCAATTGCGCAGGACGATTGTATGGCGGCCGCCTTCGGTAAGATTGAGGGCATTCCGGCGGTGGTCCTCATCCAGGACTTCGCGTTTATGGGTGGCTCTCTCGGAATGGCAGCAGGCGAGGCTTTTATTGCTGCGGCGCAACTCGCCGTGGCCCGCAAGGCGGCCCTTGTTGTTTGTACCGCATCGGGAGGCGCGCGCATGCAGGAAGGAACGCTAAGCCTCATGCAGATGCCGCGCACGACCCTCGCGATCGATGAGGTCCAGGAAGCCGGATTACCCTATATTGTGATCCTTACCGATCCTACATCCGGAGGTGTCATGGCATCCTATGCCATGCTGGGCGATGTTCATCTTGCGGAACCTGACGCAATGATCGCGTTTGCAGGACCACGTGTCATCGAACAAACCATCCGAGAAAAACTACCGGACGGCTTCCAGCGTTCGGAATTCCTGCGTGAAAAAGGCCAGGTCGATATCGTGGTTGACCGCCGGGCGCTTAAAGCGACGATAGCCCGTGTGCTCGGTCATCTGATGCCGAAGCTGCGCCGGGCAAGCGACCGAGAAACGCCGAACGTCTCGGCTCCGGCAGCGGACGTAGATGTGCCATTGGGCCCGGTGGAGAGCGCCGATTGAGTGCCAGTGCTGACCGGCTTGCACGGGCTCTCTCTACACTTAAAGGCCATTATCCAGAGGAGATTGAGCTCTCCCTTGGACGCATCGAGCGATTGCTCAATGGCCTCGGCAATCCGCACCACCATTTGCCGCCTGTTATTCATGTGGCGGGCACGAATGGGAAAGGTTCTACCTGTGCCTTCCTGCGCGCCATGGCTGAAGCAGCAGGCCTTCGCGTGCACGTGTTCACCTCGCCACACCTGGTTCGGTTCAATGAGCGCGTGCGCCTAGCGGGCGATCTGATCAGCGATGAAGGCTTTGCGATTGTTCTGGAGCGGGTGAAGGCGTCACTTGGCACGGCGCAGATCACCCATTTCGAGGCGACCACTGCAGCGGCCCTGCTCGCTTTTAGCGAAGTCCCTGCCGATCTATTGGTCCTTGAAGTGGGGCTGGGCGGGCGTTTTGACGCCACCAATGTCATCTTGTCTCCCGCTGTTTCGGTGATTTGTCCGGTGGATATCGATCACAAACAGTTTCTCGGAGATACACTTGATGCGATCGCAGCGGAAAAAGCAGGCATCATCCGGCCCGGCGTGCCTGTTGTCAGCGCTGCTCAACGGCCGGAAGCGGCGCGTGTCATCGCAGATGAGGCGGAGGCCCAGGGCGCACCGCTCCACGGCATTGATCGGAAGGACTTCGACGCGATACCCCATAGGCTTTCGTTAAAGGGCACGCACCAGAGGGCCAATGCCGCACTGGCTGCCAAAGCTTTAAAGACATGGGGTGATCTGCGCATTTCCGATCAGGCTGTTTTGAGCGGGGCGGCCCGCGCTGACTGGCCAGCAAGACTGCAACGTCTGCCATCAGGCCCCATCACGGACAGGGCGCAAGGCGCTGAGGTCTGGCTAGACGGTGGGCACAATCCCCATGCCGCCAAGGCTGTGGCTGAAGTCCTGGGTCAGATGCCCGGCCGATTGGCCTTGGTGACCGCGATGATGGCGAGCAAGGATGCCCAGGGGTTTTTCAAACCGTTTGCGTCACTGGAACCTGACCTGTTTACCTGCCCTAACAGTGAGGGACATTTGGGTAAAACACCGGAAGACCTCGTCGACGCGGCGTGGTCTGCGGGTTTTTCAAGGGCATGGTCTTTTGGTTGCTTTTCTTCAGCGTTCGAAGCGGCCGCCAGATCTGGCGCGGACAGGATCCTTATTTGTGGTTCGCTTTACCTGGCGGGCGATGTGTTGGCGTTGAATCTTACCCCACCCCGTTAATCTCCGCACGTTTCGGGTGGCAGGATCGCGAGCACAGGGCCAAAGACATCACATGACAAAGCTTCTTTCCATACCTCTCGATGAACGGTCCGCGGCCTATTCGCGTATGGCCAAGGCGCTCACATTTCTTGGCGACACCTGGGAAAACCAACCTGACCTGGCCCAGTGCGCTGCTGCCATGGGTCTGTCACCGGCCCATTTCCAGCGCGAGTTCAGCCGCTGGGCCGGGATTAGTCCGAAACAGTTCCAGGCAGCGCTGGCCCATGGCGCGGCCGGAGAGGCCTTGCGAGACGGCGCGAGCGTGATGGAGGCAAGCTATGAGGTCGGGCTTTCGGGGCCATCTCGGCTGCATGACCTGTTTATTGCCCATGAGGCGCTATCGCCCGGCGAGGCAAAATCTGGCGGCGCGGGCCAGGTCCTCAAATTGGGCAAGGCTCCGACGCCCTTCGGCATGGGCCTTTGGCTGGTCAGCCCACGCGGGCTGGTGGCTCTGGGGTTCATAGACGAAAATGCGCCGGATCGTACAGGATTTGAACATCAGGGCCGGTCGGAGAGCGACGCTATAGCGGACCTGAAGGCGCGTTACCCCAATGCGGAATTCGTCTCCGATGACGCGGCTGCTCGAGCCATGTCGCAGCTGGCTTTTGAGACCAATGATCCCCTGCCGGTTGCGCTGTACGGTACGCCTTTCCGCCGACAAATCTGGCGTGCTTTGTTGGAAATTCCAGCCGGTCGGACCCTGACTTATGGTGCGCTCGCCAGGACAGCGGGCAACGCAAAAGCGGCGCGCGCTGTGGGTGCTGCCGTGGGGGCAAACCCGATTTCCTGGTTCATCCCCTGCCATAGGGCCTTGGCGGCGGACCGACGGCTTCATAACTACCATTGGGGCGTGGAGCGCAAACGCGCCATGCTGGTCTATGAGGCCGCCCAAATGCGCTGAATACCCTGGAGCATCTGGGGCAAGACACCGGAGCCTTCGCCATGCGGTTTGACAATTTCATAAGTGTCGAATGGATGTTGGTGGCCATGGTGCTCGGCATCCTTGGCTGGGGCAGCGTCCTCGCGCTGCGGTGGTGGCAAACGATCAGCGAAGCGGACGACATCTATGCCCGCAAGCGCGAATTGGGTGAGTTGCTCCCTCACGTTGAACTCGATGACTTCAAGCCTGCTTACATTGCAGCGGAAGCGCCCGTTAAGGGGACGCATATGTTTGCTGCAGCGGCGACGTCGATGGTACTGATGCCCCTTGGCGTGTGGTTCTTTAGTGCACTTTGGTATGAGATTTGGCTCCTCGCCGGACGTATCGAGATCGCCGCCAATGGCACTATGATTCACACTTTTTCGACGTTCGTTTTCATCATGGGAATCATGATTGCTGTACTCTATTTCTCGATGAAACGTCACTATGAGAACCTGCCCCAATCCCTCAGCGCTGCTATTCGGCGTTTGAACGCGGGCGAGAAACCGGGAGTTCGATAAATGTCCATCCGCTATTTACACACCATGGTGCGGGTCACCGATATTGATGCTGCGCTGCGTTTTTATGGTGAAGGGCTTGGCTTGACCGAAGTTGGCCGGTTCGACAGCGAACAGGGCCGGTTCACCCTGGTCTTTCTTGCCTGCCAGAAGGACATCGACCGCACAGGCGGCATCCCGGATGGGATGCGCCCCACCCAGACCCACATTCCCATGGTTGAGCTAACCTACAATTGGGACCCGGAAGACTATGAGGGTGGACGCAATTTCGGTCACATGGCTTACCGCGTGGAGGATATCTACGCCGCTGTGGAAAAGCTTGCTGAAATGGGCGTTACCATCAACCGCCCGCCCCGAGACGGCCACATGGCGTTCATCCGGTCACCCGACGGTATCTCCATCGAGCTACTCCAGGAAGGCGAACCGCTTCCGCCAAAAGAGCCTTGGGCCAGTGCTGAGAATATCGGGAGTTGGTAGGGCTGTGTTTGAAGCTCAGGCAAGATAGCGAGGATTGCGACGCTCTCCAATGCGGGCGATGCAGTCCAAGCGTGCTCCTGGAAACGCCAATCAAAACATGGGCGTGTACTGAGTCGCCACCACCACCTGATCACCGGCCTTTTGCGCCAGTGAGGCGTTGCAATCCTCCCAGCATATACGCACATGCTGGTCCGGTCTGCTCGTGGCCCTGACACAAAACTCCAGCGCTCCGGCGGCCCAAATTCAAGGGAAAGGGCTCTCGCTCTGCCGTTACTGTGCCATCTCGAAAGCACGGGCAAATTCGCGGGGGTCGAAGTATTCGCGGTACAGAGTGATCTTGCCGTTTTCGACATGGAATAGGCTGCCATAGGTCTGGCGATACGTTAGCCCAGTCGGCAGGATCTCCACCTCGCCCTTGAATTCGGCGTAGACGATCTGGGGATCCAGGGTCGGATAGAAGATGATATTGTCGGTGAAGTTCGCTGCGCCGGAGACCTCAGGCCACCCTGCGTATTGGGCGATCAGCGCGTCGCGGCCGACAACCTGATTTGACCAGCCTTTCGGGACATAGGGCATGTCCTGAACCGCATCCTCGGCCCAGACGCCATTGACCTTGTCCATGTCCTTTTCCTCAAGCCCAGTGAGGAAATCGAGCACGGTCTGGCGGGTTTGCTGGCGCTGGATGTAGGGCATTGGCTCTGCCGCAGCGGCCGCCATGGCGGGGCCGAAGACGTCGCGCGAGCCGGCCTCATCCTCCAGTGTAAAGGTCATGGACGTGATCTGCCAACCTGCATTGGTTTCGCTCAAGGTATAGGTGTAGCGCCCGGAAACTTCCCAATACGCGCCATCGATCCAGTGCCCGGCGACGACCGCCGCGCTGGCGGTTGCGGTGTCGTCATCCACGCTCGCGGTGACGTCCGAGAGGTCATGGCGGGTGCGGTCAAAGCCCGGCAGGACGCTCGCCCATTCCGTCATCAGGCCGGCGGCGCTTTTGAGCTCGGCTGGCGCGCCGGAAAGGCTCGAATAATCGACCAGGACTTCCGGGGCATAGAGGCGCTCGAGGGCTTCAAACTCGCCCCGGTCGGCGAAGACGGCCACGCTCTCCACTGCGCTTTTCACGGCGGCAATATCTTCGGGAGAGGCGACCGCAGCAGGGGCGAGGGCGATCAGGTTGGTCATGGCCAGGGCTCCAATCAGGGTTTTCATTGGATTCGTTCCTTCTGCCTGGAACGCCCGGTGCAAGGGGCTGCCCTGCACCGGATCGTTGTTCGTGTGTTAGTTGCTTGCGAAGAAATCGGCGGCGGCGTCGCTTGCGGCATCGACGGGGCCAGGCTGGTGGTAGAAGTCGAACTGGGTCACGCCTTCGAGCCAGACTTGGTCCTTCGGCCCGGACAGCGCGGCATAGAATTCCTGTGCGCCTTGCGGGATAGCGGCGTCCTCGGAGTGGACGATCAGCACAGGCTGGTCGATGTTCGCCGCAGCCCGGATGGCGTCGAATGTCAGCCAGCCTTCCCAGGAGGCGAGGTTGAACGTGTTCTCCCACTCCGGGATTTGGCCGAGGCCCGGCGTCACATAGTAGGGCGCCTGCGTCATCAATGCGCCGGAACCTTCCGGGCCTGCAGCAGGGATCAGCTGCGGTTCGCCGGTTTCCGCTTCCGTGGCGGCGGCCGTGCGGCCGGTCTCGATGAGGTCCGCAACGGAGTTGGGTCCGCCATAGACCACGTCTACAATTTCGGCGTCATGGAGCCAGGGGGCGACCAGCGCGGCCGATTGCAGGAGCGGCGAGCGTTCTACGGCCGTGGCCATGTAACCGGCGCTGGCGCAGATGCCGAGACCGTTGACCGCGGAGACATCGTCGCGGGTGGAGAGGAATTCGCTGGCCGCGATGACATCTTCGATCTTCATTTCCGGGTTTTCGAAGCTGCGGGTCTGCCCGCCGCTTTCGCCCCAGGTGCGGAAATCGAAAGCGAGCGCGATCTGGCCACGCTCGGCCATTTCTGCCGCGTAGGTCGCTGGCATGTGCTCTTTCACCGTCGTCCATGCCCCAGTGACCACCACAGCTTCAGCCGGATTCGCCGCGTCCGCGCCCACCGGGATGTAGAGACTGCCCACCAGCATCTCACCACCGGAGGTGAAGGTCACGCGCTCGACCGTGTAAGCCGAAGCGGCAGTTTCGGTGGTCTTGGATGTGGCGCAAGCAGCAAGCGCTGCGGCTGAGGCGGTAAGGGCGAGGGTTTTGACCAGGGTTTTCATCGGTTGGCTCCTTGGTTTGATGTCGATGGAGCCAAACTAGCGTGCACGGGCTCTGGGCGATGGTAGCAACCTGCGCGATTTTTGAAGATTCCTGCGCGGAGTGCCCTATCTTGGAATGGATGAGGACGTATCAGGAAATCTACCCTTCAGAGCCGCTTGTCCGCTCTGGCGATTTGGTGCGTCCGCGGGCGGCGGGGCTACTCAGCCTGGAATATTTCGAGGCCGATCCTAACACGATGCCGACTCAGGCCTTCGACCAGCACCACATCCTGATAAACCTCAAGGATGAGCCGCACCGGGTAGAGAACTGGCGCGGCGGGGTCCATCGCGTTTTCACCTTTCACCGGAATGAGATCGTCGTGACACCAGCGGGGCTTGAGAGCGGTTGGCGCTGGCATGAGCGATCGAAGTGTATCGTCATCACGCTCGACCCGGCTAAACTGGAGGCCTTCACTCAAAGTGAGTTAGGCATACTGCTCACCGACCGGCAGCTGCGCGACCTGTCTCTCTTCGAAAACGCCGACATAACGAATGCGGCGGCCATGCTGCTCGATGCTCTACGGCTGGGCGGAGCGGGATCGGAGGTGATGTTCGAAAGCCTGGCGCGGGTGTTCCTCGTCAAGCTGGTGCAGAAGTATGGAGAAGAACGCTCAGGCGAGATCGCCTTCTCAAAAGCGTTTACGGCGGCGCATTACAGACGCGTGCTGGACTTCGTGGCTGACAATTTCGGCAGGCCGATACAGATCGAGCAAATTGCCAGCGAAGCGGGGCTGTCAGCGGCGCATTTCTCGCGCCTGTTCAAGGCCACCATCGGTGATACACCCCACCAGTTCCTGATGCGCTATCGGGTCGAACAGGCCGGCGAGATGTTGAAGGATCCGGCGCGCCCCGTCATCGATATCGCGCTAGCCTGCGGCTTCGCCGACCAGCCTCACCTGACACGCGTGTTCAAGCAGTTCATGGGCGAGACTCCCCGTCGGTGGCGGCAACTGAATCTCTAGACGTGGTTATTCGGGTTGTGTTTTTTATCTACGACACCGGCATGGTAGGCAGGTTTTTGCGTTCCCTGTTGCCCGCTGCAATGCAGTATAGAGCCAATGCCCACCAGGTTCAGCTTTTGTCTGAATTGCCGCTGACAGCGGGCTTTTGCTCGTATCAGCATTATGCCAGATCAAGCCATCCAGCGCACGATGGCCACATGGCAAGAAACCGCCGTAGGCAGTCGCTTGGCTGTAGATCCATTGAGACTCTTTTCGGCATCGACCTAAACACCGAACGCTGTTGCTTCCAGCCAAGTCGGGCTGGGGGCGAGAGACTGCCCACGATCTGAACACTCACGACACACCTGGTGGACGTTATCCTCCTGGTGTCTTGTCAGGATCAGCGGGTCGGGGTGGCAGAAACGGATCCACCGTTTCCAACTGTCGCTCGACTTCAATTATGGCCCGTTCCAACTGAGGATCCTCGCCGCGCAGGAGCGCCTCTGGCGGATTGTCCACTTCGATGTCCGGCTCCACGCCGACGCCCTCGATGGTCCAGTTGCCCTCGGCATCGGCAAAGCCGAACTGAGGTACGAATACCGATCCGCCATCCATGAGCGGTCCGTGGCTGGTGATGCCGATCACCCCGCCCCAGGAACGCTTGCCGATCAGCGGCCCAAGGCCGCGCGCCTTGAAAGCAGCCGGGAAGATATCGCCATCAGAAGCGGAATCCTCATCGAGAATAGCCGCCATCGGACCAACAAACACGGCGTTGGGGTATGTGTCCGTAATGTCGATGCCGCGCGCGTAGCCAGTGAAGATCAGCTCCCGATCGAGCCGGTTGATCAGCATCTGGGAGACATTTCCTCCACCGTTCTGGCGCACGTCGATGACAAGGCCTTCCTTGCCGATCTGGCCGTAATACTGGCGGTTGAACTCATAGATGCCACCTGCGCCCATGTCCGGAATGTGCATATAGCCGAGTCGGCCGTCCGTGGCCTCTTCGACCCGGGCACGATTGCGCTCCACCCAGCGGTGGTAAAGGAGGCTGTCCTCGCTGGTCAGCGGATCGATGATCACGCGGCGTGGATCATCGCCGTCGGATCTGTCGGAGACCGTCAGTTCCACAAGCCCGTCACCGAGGCCCTGGAGCAGGGCGAAGACATTGTCATTGCGGCCAAGCTCGCGTCCGTTCACAGCCAGGAGGTAGTCCCCGACCTCCACATCGACGCCCACCTCGTTCAGAGGCGAGCGGTATTTCGGCTCAGCAGCCTCGCCTTCGAAAATCTCGGCGAAGCGATAGCGCCCAGCGCGCGCGTCCAGCTCCAGCCGGGCACCGAGCAGCGCTGTAATGGGCCGGGCCGGCGCGTCCACCTGGCCGCCTGCCTTGTAGGCATGGCCAGCATTCAACTCGCCGATCATCTCGCCGATCACATAATTGAGGTCATCGCGGTGGGCGACATCGTCAACCAGGGGGCGATACTGCTCGCGCAGGGCTTCCCAGTTGTAGCCGTGCATGTTTGCGGCGTAGAAATAGTCGCGGAAGCGACGCCAGGTCTCGTCAAAGATCTGTGCGTATTCATCGCGCGGCACCATGCGCGTTTCCACATCCGAAAGGGAGACGGTCTTCTCGTCCTTGTTACCGTCTGCGATCTTTAGGCGCTGGATCGCACCGTTCTTCCAGATGGCCACAAGCGGCTCATTGGCGGCGATGCTGAAGCCGGAAAGACCCTCGGCCACGTCAAAGCTCTTGCGGTCTTCAAGGTTGTAGGCGCGCAGCACATTCTCAACGCCGGAGGATCGGCCATAATGGAACGCCCCGCCATGGTAGGTCAGCACATGGCCATCGATGACGGACAGCGAGAAAATGTTGTCGGCCTCGATCGGCGCGCGGATGAGGCGATCTGAAAGGCCGTCAAAGTCGATTTCGACAGACATCGCCTCTTCATCGCCATTGTCCTCATCCTTCTCCTCGTCCTCGTTGTCCTCCTCGACCTTCACTTCGGTGTTCTTCGGAAGGAAGGGGTTGGGGCTGTCCCCATTGAGGGCTAGGGCGAAGACACCGACACCCCGGTTCTGGGCGTAGTTCCATTCCAGCGTATCGATCTGGGGCGCAAATTCGCGCCGCGACAGGAAGAAGATGTGTTCGCCATCGCCAGACCAGCGGGGATTGTATTCGGAGAACATCGGCCCGGTGACCTGGCGGGCTTCGCCGTCCTCGCTGTCCCATATGTGCAGGGAGCGGAATGAAAGGCCGCGCAGGTCTGGCTCCTGGGCGGAAAAGGCGAGATAGCGGCTGTCGGGCGACCAGTCATAGTCGTGCTGGTGGAAGCCGGCATCGTTAAACGCCTCGCTGACCTCGCCACTCCCCACATCCACGACCAGAATGCGCGCCTCGGTGTCGCCAATGGCGATCTTCGAGCCGTCCGGCGACCAGACCGGATTGTAGGTGCGCGTCTTCAGGTCATCCGTTACCTGACGGGGCGCGCTTTCACCCTTCGCATTGCGCACCCAGAGCTGTTCCTCCCCCGTCTCGTCGGAAATGTAGGCGACAAGATCGCCCTTCGGCGACCAGGCCACCTCGCGCTCATGGGCACCGGTTGTCCCGGTCAGGTTGCGTGTGATGCCATCTTCCACCGGGACGGAGAAGACATCGCCGCGCGCCGCTACGGCAAGCCGCGCACCGTCCGGGCTAAGGGAATAGCCGCGCAGATCACCTGCAGCGTTCATAATGCGCGGCCGGGTCAGGCTTTCATCGTCGCCAACAAACACTTCGATGGCCGTGTCATCGCCTGTCTCGACATTCAGGATACGGAGCGATCCGTCCAGTTCATAGACGATCCGGCCCTCGCCATCGTCGCCGGGCCAGCGCACATCGGAGCCCTCATGGCGCGTGACCTGGGCGGTCTCGCCGGTCTCGGGATCATAAGAATAGATGTTGAGATAGTCGTCGCGGTCGGAGACGTAATAGACCGTGTCACCGATCCACATCGGGTCGCGATCCGTGCGCGGATGGTCGGTGATGTTCACCGAGCCCGATCCATCCAGGTTGAAGATGTAGAGGTCCTGGGCCCAGCCACCTTCATAGCGCTTCCAGGTGCGGAAATCGCGCATCAGCGGTGAGAACAGCGCCTGGGTGCCATCCGGCGAGAGAATGCCCGCCCCGGAGATGGTCATGGGCAGGGCTTCGGGAAGGCCGCCCTCTGCAGGCACTGTGTAGAGCCGCCCGTCGGTCAGGCCAGAGGCGTCGCGCAGGGAGCGAATGACGATGCTGCCACCGTCCGGCGACCAGCCCTGGACCTGATTGTCGTAGCCCCAACGTGCCGGAAGTGGACCAGAAGCTGGGTAATAGGTCAGCTGCCGTGCCTCCCCGCCAGCCGATGGTACCACGAACACTTGCTCGTCGCCGCCATATTGCCCCGTGAAGGCGATGTAGCGGCCATCGGGGGAGAATTTCGGGAAGAGTTCCACGCCCGGATGGGACGTCACCCGGCGCGCGCCACCGCCTTCGGTGCTTGCAATCCAGATGTCGCCACCATAGGAGAAGGCCACCTCGTTGCCATGTATGTCAGGGAACCGAAGAAGCTTGGTGTCAGCAGAGGCGGTGCCTGCAAGCAGAGCTGCTGCCGAGGCAGCATAAGCAAGTTTTTTCATGGGTTCCTCAAAGCAACAAAGTGAAATGACATGCGTCTCCGGGCACCATAGTTCGCGGTTACAGTTTCGCAATAAGATCCGAACGGGCATGGTGACCCGCACCATTCGGCGGGTAGAGCGTAAACAGCGCCCGTTCCAGCCGCTTCGGTCGGCTCGAGCGTTAGGCTCGAATTCGTCGGAAGCTGACTCTAAGCCTGCCGCGCTTCGTGCACAGCCCCGGCTTCCCGAAGCAACGACCCGAGCGTGCGGCGCCCCTCTTTAGTTGACCGGCAAGTCCCCTGGCTGACCACCACCCTCAAGCTAGATGCGCTTCAAAAAATGCCAGCGTGCGTGACCACGCCAGCGCGGCATCTTCGGCATCAAATCGGCCCGTTGTATCATTATGGAAACCGTGCTGTGCGCCTTCGTACATCAGCATTTCATAGTCCGCGCCCGCCGCCTTGAGCGCGGCTTCATAGGGTGGCCAGCCTGCATTCACGCGCTGGTCTTCGCTGGCGAGGTGGATTTGCAGTGGCACCCGGACTTTTGCGGCGTCTTCTGCGTCGGGCCAGCCGCCGTAATAGGGCACCGCCGCAGACAGCCAAGGCTGTCGGACCGCCATTAAATTGCTGACCGCGCCGCCAAAGCAAAAACCGACACACCCGATCTTGCCTGTCGTGGCGGAGTGATCGCGGAGGAATTCCGCCGCGGCCATGAAGTCATACACCATCTCGCCACGATCGCGCTGGCGCTGCAGCACGCGGCCTTCATCATCGGTACCGGGGTAGCCGCCAAGGGGATAGAGCGCGTCCGGCGCAAAAGCGACATAGCCTGCCTTTGCGGCGCGGCGCGCAACATCCTTGATGTGAGGATTGAGGCCGCGGTTCTCGTGGATCACGACAACGCCGCCCACGGGTTGGCTCACTCCAGCCGGCCGCACGAGGTATCCTGCCATGTCTCCTGCGCCTTGTGGCGAGGCGTAAGGCACCATTTCAGCGTCCAAGCCGCCATCCGCTTCGCTTGTTTGCTCTGCCTCATAATTTGGCATCAAACAGCCCGCGAGTGCCGCAACGCTCATTCCGCCAACGGCGAACTTGCTCAACCCGGAAAAAAAGGCTCGGCGCGACAGGTCACCATGGGCATAGGCGTCGTAAAGGTCATAGGCCCCTTGCGGGATCGTCATCGATTTGAAGTCATCGGCCATGGGGCACTCCTTTTCGCTTATGGCGAGTATAGGGCGCCGGAGACGCTAGCCTAGCGCGCGGCGATGTGGATGGGGTGGCCCAGGGCGGCCAGTGCGCTTTCCATCACGGTCTCAGAGAGGGTCGGGTGGACGTGGATCGTGCCGGCGAGGTCTTCCAGCACCGCGCCCATCTCAATCGCCAGGGCAAACTCGCCCGAAAGCTCGGCCACATGGGCGCCAACAGCATGGATGCCAAGGATCACATGGTCTGCCCTGCGTGCCGTGATCCGTACGAACCCCTTGCCAGCAGCTTCCATGGAAAGCGCCCTGCCAGAAGCCGCCATGGGGAATTTGCCGGTAAATACATCTTCGCCAGCCGCCATGGCTTCGTCCGGGGTTAGTCCGACGCTGACAATCTCAGGCTCAGTGAAACAGACCGCTGCCACACCACGCGGATCAAACACGCGTTTATGGCTGGCAATGATCTCAGCCGCAGCCTCGCCCATGGCCGTGGCGCGGTGGGCCAGCATCGGCTCTCCCGTAACATCGCCGATGGCATAGACGCCGCGCATTGTGGTTTCACAGCGCTCATTCACGGCAATAAAAGGCCCATCCATATCCAGGCCCATCGCCTCAAGGCCCCAGCCTTTCGTGCACGGATGACGCCCCACGGCGACGAGGATCTTATCGGCCCGCGTGGAGCGCGTTTTGCCGTCAGCAGTCTCAAATTTCAGGACCTGTTCGCCCTTGGACGTGCTTTTGCCGGTGGCCTTCGCACCGAGATGGACGTCAATGCCGTGATCCTGCAGCCAGGCGGCGACGGGGCGGGTGAGCTCCCTGTCATAAGACGGGAGGATGGACTCGCCCATTTCGACAAAGGTCACTTTTGAGCCAAGCTTGGCAAACGCGATTCCTAGCTCCAAGCCTATATAACCCGCGCCGACCACGGCCAGGGTCTTCGGCACTTCGGTCAGGTCGAGCGCCTCTGTGGAGCTGATGACATCCTCGCCAAAAGGCAAGAATGCAAGCTCGGTCTCGTTGCTTCCCGTGGCCAGAATGACATTTTCAGCGGTGATTTCCACATCGCCATTCACAGTTGCCACTGTACAGGTCTTTGCTGTTTTGAAGGTCGCCCAACCATGGATGTGCTGCACCTTGGCCGCCTTCAGTAGGCCCGACACGCCGCCAGACAGCTTGTCGACAATGCCGTCCTTCCAGACGCGAAGGCCCGCCATGTCGAGCACGGGGGCCGACTTCAGCGTGATACCCATGGCGCCCGCTCCGCCATTTGCGTGGTGGGTCATTTCCTCCACCTTGGAGGCCGCATGGATGATCGCCTTGGACGGGATACAGCCACGGATAAGGCAAGTTCCGCCGAGCCGTCCGGCTTCAACCAGGATGGTATCGAGGCCGAGCTGTCCCGCGCGGATAGCGGCGGGGTAGCCGCCAGGGCCGCCGCCAATGACAAGGGTCTGGCAGGTTTTTCGTTTGGTCATGGGGGCCTACATAAACAGCCGTGCCGGGCATTCCATCAGCATGCGGATCTTCTGGATCAGCTGCGCGGCGTCGAAACCATCCACGATCCGGTGGTCGAAACTGCTGGACAAGTTCATGAACAGACGCGGTACGACGCGACCCGCGCCATCAAACACGGGTCGCTCAGCCATCTTGTTCACCCCAATGATAGCGGTTTCCGGGACGTTGATGAGCGGTGTTGTAACCACTCCTCCCATGGCACCAAGAGACGTGATTGTGATGGATGAGCCGCTGAGCTCTTCCCGCGTCGCTTTTCCCTCACGCGTGGCCTTTGAAAGGCGGATGATCTCTCTGGCTATCTGCCAAACATCCAAAACCTCTGCATGGCGCAGGACGGGCACCAAAAGGCCGGTCTCTGTAGCCGTAGCAATGCCGATATGAGCTGCGTCAAACGTGGTGAGTTTGCCTGCCACCGCATCGAAATGGGCGTTAGCCTGGGGCACGTCCGGCAGGGCTTTCGCGAGCGCCGTTGCCAGGAATGGCAATAGGGTAAGCTTGGGTTGGTCGTCAGCCTTGTCGGCGTTCAGCGACTTTCGCAGCGCCTCGACTTCAGTGACGTCGATTTCCTCCACATAGGTGATCATGGGGATGGACCAGGCGGTTTCCATGTTTTGGGCTATCTTACGGCGCAGGCCGATGACCTTCTCTTCCGATACCCCTTTGCGAGCCGCGGTGCCATGGCTGCCTGTTTTCGATAAAAGCCTTCCACCCGCTGCGGCAAAGTCTTCCAGGTCTTCACGGAGCACGCGACCCGCGGGACCCGTGCCCGGTACGCTCGCCAAATCAATGTCTAACTCAACGGCGCGTGCGCGTACCGCCGGGCTGGCCAGGGGCTTTGCATTCGCCGGCGCCGGCACGGCACGCAAAGGCGATGGAGCGGCTTTTGCGACCAATTCTGGTTCAGGTATTTTTGGTGTGATTTCGGAGACGGCTTCGTCTTTGATTGCCGGTTCTTGCTGATTTACAGACTTTGCATCGGCGCTTGCGTTTTCCACAGGTGCGTCTGAATCGGTTGCGATCGTTAGGATCTCAGTACCCACGGCGATCACGTCGCCGGGTTTGCCAATCCGTGCGGTGACCTTTCCAGAAACCGGGGCGGGGATTTCCACCGTTGCTTTGTCCGTCATCACGTCCACGAGGTCCTGGTCTTCTTCAACCATGTCTCCAATCTGGACATGCCAGGCAACGATCTCAGCCTCGACGACGCCTTCACCGACATCGGGCATACGCAACTTGTAGTCGCCCATTATGCGAACTCCACGGTTTTCTTGAGTGCGCGTGCCACACGGGACTGGCCGGGGAAATAACTCCATTCATGGGCGTGGGGATAAGGCGTGTCCCAGCCCGTTACGCGCTGTATCGGGGCTTCGAGATGGTAGAAACAGTCCTCCTGGATCTGTGCAGCAAGCTCTGCTCCAAAACCGGATGTCTTTTGCGCTTCGTGGAGGATAACACAGCGGCCGGTTTTCTGAACCGAGCGCGTGATTGTCTCTATATCATAGGGGATAAGGGTACGCAGATCGATAATATCAGCGTCCACACTTTCAGCTTCTGCAGCGGCCAAGGCCACATGCACCATCGTACCATAGGCAATCACTGTCACATCATTTCCCTCACGCACCACATCGGCAACGCCAATCGGAACGGTATAGTGGCCCTCTGGCACGTTGCCTTTGGGGTGGTCTTTCCAACTGGGTTGCGGCTTGTTCGGGTCGCCATCGAAAGGACCGTTATAGAGCCGCTTCGGCTCAAAGAAGAGCGCCGGGTCGTCGCTTTCCGTGCACGCAATAAGCAAGCCCTTAGCATCATAGGGATTGCTCGGCATTGCAACGACGAGGCCGGGAATGTGGGTGAAGAAAGCTTCCGGACTCATGGAATGGGTCTGGCCACCATAAATGCCCCCGCCACAAGGCGTGCGGATCGTTACCGGCGCCGTATATTGGCCCGCAGAGCGATACCGAATGCGCGTCAGCTCGGAGATGATCTGGTCAAAGCCAGGAAAAATGTAGTCTGCAAACTGGATTTCGGCGATCGGGCGCATCCCATTTGTGGCCATGCCCATCGCCATGGCGATGATCGCGCCTTCATTGATCGGAGCGTCGAACACGCGGGTGGCGCCATATTTTTCCTGCAGGCCGCGCGTCACGCCAAAAACACCGCCAAAGTAGCCGACGTCTTCACCAAAAGTGACCACGCTATCATCTTGAGAGAGCATCGTATCAATGGCGTCAGTCAGCGCCTGCATCATGTTCAATTGGGGCATGGTGGATCAGGTCCTGAAAAGTGTGGTCTTTATGGAGGGCGGTGACGGGCCATTTTCCGAGGTTGAAAAAGACCATTTCGGCAGAAACACCCTTTGTCCTCGATCTGGATGGGTCTTTTTGGGGTTCGCGGGCTTAGATCCCCAATTCTTGGCGTTGTCGGCGCAGTTGCCAGGGCTGGTCAACGAACACATCGTCGAACATCGTCGGTATCGGTGCGTGAGGGCCTTCTTCAAGCGTACCGTATGACACGGCTTCCTTCCAGGCAGCAGACACGGTGTCCTTGCACTCAGCTACCCAGGAGTCGTGGTCTTCTGCAGTCCATTCACCCAGATTGATTATGTGTGCGCGGAGCCGTTCGACCGGATCGCCCAAGGGCCAGGCATCATATTCATCCCTTGGACGGTATTTGGACGGGTCATCGGACGTTGAGTGGGCTTCACCGCGATAGGTGTAGGATTCGATCAAGGTTGGGCCTGCGCCATTGCGAGCCCGCTCCGCGGCCCATTGGGTGGCTGCATAGACAGCGAGGTAGTCGTTGCCATCGACGCGGATGCCGGGAATGCCGTACCCGATCGCCTTGGCCGCAAAACTGGGCGCTTTGCCGCCGGAAATCGAATTGTGCATTGAAATCGCACACTGATTGTTCACCACGTTTAAGACAACAGGCGCATTGTATGTGGATGCCAGCGTCATGGCGGCGTGGAAGTCACCTTCGGCAGTTGTTCCGTCGCCGATCCAGGAACAGGCGATTGCGGTCTCCCCCTTGAGTGCACTGGCCATTGACCAGCCAACCGCCTGGGGAAACTGGGTTCCGAGATTGCCCGATACAGAGAACCAATTAAGGGCCTTGTTTGTGTAATGCACCGGCAACTGGCGACCTTTGAGATTGTCGCGGCTGTTCGAGATGCAGTGGCACATCATATCCACGATGTCCCCGCCGCGTTGGATGAGGGCGCCCTGCTGGCGATAACTCGGGAACAGCATATCCGTATCGTCCAGCGCGTGTGCGGCGGCTATGGCTACGGCTTCTTCGCCCAGACACTTCATGTAAAAGCTAAGGCGCTTTGTCCTCTGCATTTTCAGCATTCGGTCATCATAGGCGCGGGTCAGCAGCATGGTTTTGAGACCGTTTCGCAGGGCCTCTGGAGAGATATCGGGCGCCCATTCACCTTCTGCATTGCCCCGTTCGTTCAGAACGCTGACAAGGCCGAAGGCAAGCTCATGGGTTTGGGCTGTATCAACAAGCACATCTGGCCGTGGATGCTCGCCTGGGCGTGGCAGGCCAAGTTTGGAGAAGTCGGGCCTATCGCCAGGACGAAACGCTGGAGCGGGAACAGATAGTCTTGGTTGAGCGTCGCCCATGATTGCCTCATTCGCCGCCAATGCGTTTTCCTGCTCAATATATGCCATTTTTGAGCCTAATTATTCAAGGAATCGATATAAATAGAGAGAATAATTCTATTATGATCGATTTATTAGTAGAAAATCGCCATGTTGACCTTGAGGAACGCTGCAAAGGGCGAATTTACCCTCAACAGATGCTGAAATTGTTGCAGTGCGAAGGCATTATAGGCCTTCCGGCACGTCCCAACCGCGCCTTTGGCAGGCTGCAAGTACTGTATTGCTCAGAAGGCAAGCAATTGTCATGGGGCCGACGCCGCCCGGGACCGGTGTGATGGCACCAGCCACCCCTGAACAGGCCCCGAAATCAACGTCTCCAACCAGCTTGGTCTTACCGTCACCCCTTTCTGGAGCAGCGACACGATTGATCCCGACATCGATAATCGCGGCGCCCGGCTTTACATAATCAGACTTCACCATTTCGGCGCGGCCGACGGCCGGGACCAGGATATCGGCTTGGCGGCATACCGAAGCCAGGTCTGCCGTGCGCGAGTGGGCAATTGTGACTGAACAATTCTCGGCCAGGAACAACATTGCTGCCGGTTTGCCCACCAGAATGGATCGCCCAATCACCACGCAATGTTTGCCTGACAGGTCTTGACCGAGGGTGCGTTTGGCCAGGATGACACATCCTGTCGGCGTACAGGGGCGCAGGCCCGGCTTGCCCAGGGCGAGGCGTCCCGCGCTGGTTTCGGTCAGCCCGTCCACATCCTTTGCCGGATCGATCTTCTCAATCGCTCGGGCCTCGTCCAGCCCTTTCGGCAATGGCAATTGGAGCAAGATACCATCTACTTCAGGATCAGCGTTGAGATCCGAGATCAGATTTTCAACTTCGATTTGCTTGGCGTGAATGGACAGGTGGCGGTGGATCGAGCGCATGCCGGCTTCTTCGGTCTGCTTGATCTTGTTGCGCACATAGACTTGGCTGGCCGCGTTGTCGCCCACAAGCACTACGGCCAATGTGGGGGCCGAAGGCAAAGTGGCGACGGCTTGGCCTACGCTCGCCCGCACGTCCGCCGCGATCGCTTTCCCGTCGATGATCTCAGCGGCCATTGCGTCCTCCGTGTGTATCGGCTGGTGCTTTCTAGCCCCGATTCCCGCCTCACCCAAAGAATAGCCACGGCAACAAGATGTCACGCAGGCCAATGATGATAAAAAACAAAACATAGAAAGACATGTCGAACATGCCAAGCGTTGGCACGTAGCGCCGGATTGGCGCTGCGAGCGGCTCGATGACGCCGGCAAGAAACTGGTAGATCTGCCGCGCTGTCTGATTTTGCATCGAGACGACGCCGCCGACCACAGCCCAACTGAAAATCGCATAGCCAACCATCATGTAAAGCAAGATGGTCAGCGGCCAGTAGAATAGAGGATAAAGCGGTGAGAGAAAGGACAGCATCGCGGCTCCGGAATTGAAAGTCAGTTGACGCTTAGATAAGGGTGCTTCGCGATTGGCAAGGTGTCCGGCTCGGCATACGTCTGTGATGTGAGCATTTCAGGCGCCCCCAACTCCACAAGCGACGACATTCCACTAAGATCGCTTTCTCGGGTTCAACAGGCTGCGATTGCACTTGGCACGGCCGCGATGGGCGCCGGTTTGTCTATCAACGTCGTTGTTGTTGCGCCCCTTGCAAGAGACGCTGGCCTAACTGAACTGCAGGTCGCCGGTATCCTGACTTTGTCGACCTTGCTCTTTACCGTCACGATTCCCTGGTGGGGGAAGATGGCTGACAGGTTTGGCCGCAAACGGGTTATGGTGTTCTCACTTTTGATGATGGCGATCTGCAATATCGCTTTCATTTTCGCCCTCGATGCTGCCCTGGCGGGTGTTGTTACGGGTATGGGCGCGTTTTTGGCGCTGTGTTTCGTTCGATTTTGGTATGGCCTTTTGGCCCCTGGGCTCCAGCCGGCTTCGATGGCCGCCATGGCAGATGCAACAACGCCCGCAACGCGCGCGGCGGGAATGGGTTTGTTGGGTGCAGGCATGAGCATTGGATCGATCATTGGTCCTGCCAGTGCAGCCGTCCTGGCGAGGATTGATGATCTTCTTCCAATTTGGGCAGCGGTTGCTTTCGCAGTATTCGTGGCTGGAATCATCGCCTTCGTCTTGCCACCAACACGGGCTAGACGCAGCCAGACACAGCGGCCACCCCCGCTATCGCTCCGCGACCCCCGGATCATTCCACCCTTCGTGTTTCTCCTCACATATTTCACCATCGTGGGCGGCGTTCAGCAAACCATTGCATGGCTCATCAAGGACCGCTTCTTGTTGGACCGGGCAGATGCAGTAGCCGCAGCCGGTGTCGTTATGGCGGCGCTGGGAGTCATGCTGATTATTGTCCAGTTTGGTTACGTGGGGCGCATGAAACCCGACCCACGCAAGATGTTACCCCGGGGACTGTTCATTGTCGCGATTGGCTACGCCATCACGCTTCTTGCATCAGACTTCTGGTTGTTTTCATTGGGTTTTGGCGTCGTCGGCATCGGCGCGGGGCTTTGCGTCCCGGCTTTGAATGCCCTCGGTACGCTGGCTGTGGAGCCCCATGAGCAAGGCAGCGCCGCGTCATTGATGTCAGCCGCGCCACCCGGTGGGTATATTCTTGGACCTGTCGCAGGCGCTGGGCTTTACATGGTGAGCCCGGTCTTGCCGCTTTTGATTTCGACCGTGGCCATTGCCGGGCTGCTTGCCTATGCGCTCATGGGGCGGCTTGGCCAGCCGCAACGTGCGCCCGCAGAGTGATCACATAGCAGAGATACCACCATCGACCTTGAGTTCGGAGCCGGTTACCAGCTTGCTTTCATCTGAGGCCAGATACAGCACCGCGTACGCAATATCGTCGGGTTCTCCGACCCGTCCGAGCGGAATCTGTCGCGCGAGCTTGGCCAGGCCCTCTTCTTCTCCGAACATCTGTTTGACGCCATCAAGTATGGGTGTGTTAATGAAAACGGGATGGACGGAGTTGCTTCGGATCTGGCCGCCGGTTCTCGCGCAGTGGAGAGCAATCGATTTTGAGAGATGGCGGACCGCCGCCTTAGCGGTGTTGTAGGCGACGTAGTTGCCGCTCGCCACGATGCCCGCAATCGAAGAGATATTGATGATCGACCCGAGGCCATGGTTCCGCATTAATGGAATCGCGTGTTTGCAGCCCAGAAAGATTGAGTCCACATCAACGGCCTGAACCTTCTTGAAGGCGTCATAGGTTTCGTCTTCAACAGAGCCGAGAGATCCAATTCCTGCATTGTTTACCAGGACATTCAGGCCATCCATTGCGTCATGGGCGTGGTTTAGAACCGCTTTCCAACGAGCCTCGTCTGTGACGTCATGCTGAAACGCAAAAGCACGTCCTTTACCAAGCTCGGCATTAATTGTTTCTGCGACACTTTCTGCACCCGCTCCATTGATGTCTGTCACCGTTACCTTGGCGCCTTCGCGCGCAAGCATTTTTACTGTGGCTTCGCCGAGCCCCTGGGCGCCGCCCGTTACGAGCGCCATTTTTCCGTCTACACGTCCCAAAACGCAGTCTCCCTGTTTGCGTGTTTCTGATACCAGTGACTGGGCTGGGGGCGTTGCGTCAACGGGGCGCGCTAGGGAAGGTTGGCTAATCCATCAATCGGGAAGCCAGTTCGTCCATGAAGATGGCGAGGTCTATGTCTTTCTGCGTGACCCCTCCCGCGTCATGTGTCGTCAGCAGGACGTCGACCGTTGAATAGACATTTGACCACTCCGGATGATGGTCCATTTGCTCGGCCTGTAGGGCGACCCCCGACATGAAAGCCCACGCAGTCTTGAAGTCAGCGAACTTGAACTGGCGCGAAACGGCATCGCGCCCATCCTGGGACTGCTGCCAGCGCGGCCTGCGTTCGAGAAAGGCGCTTGCGCCTACCAGATCTGACATTGGGAACTCCTACTAGGAAGGTGTTTCGTGAAGAAAATAGCGCCATGCACCGGACTCGGAAATAGCTGTGCGCACACCAGGATAGGATTGTCCGGCTTCGATTTGGGCAAGGCCCTGTTCGCCAACAAGCTCTTTGAGCCTGGCCGCATCGTGAAACGACAGGCGCTCAGGTGCAAGCGCCCCGGCAGGGCGTGCTGCAAGGTCTGGCCAAATGTACCAGGTTTCGGATCCGACAAGCCGGATGCCATAGGGTTCGTTTAACAGCTCAATCAATTGCGTGTTGGGATCGAAACCGGTGCGCCGCATCAAGTCCCAATGGCGATAGTGATCATCGCCCCCCAAATTGGAGAGGAAAACGGGTTCTTCATCGGCTTTGCGAGCCAATCGGCGGATAGAGTTTCGCTCGGCGATGTCGAGCAATTGCTGGCGCGTTTCCACAACGGCCTCCGGTAGAGTTGGCGGGCGAACGGGTGGTTCGACTTCAAAAAGAATTTCGTCTGGCGTATCGCTTTCTGGGACGGCGGGCGCGGATGGACTGCATGCGCAAAGCCCAGCCATCAGAATCAATAGGAATGATAATCGTCGCTGCACATCACGCCCCCTGGCTGAGACCCCGTCTAGATGGGATATCCCGTGGCCGCGGCCAAATCCTGCAATAGCTGCCCTTCGCTGGACACTTTGATCGTGGTCATTCCCATGACACGCGCCGGCTTTAAATTGATGCCAAGATCATCGAGGTAAATACACTGCCTGGGCTCCACATCCAATGCTTCGCACATCAGGGCATAGATGCGAGGATCGGGTTTCCGGATTCCAATCTTCGAACTCTCGATCACGTGGTCGAACAGCGCCAACACGTTTGCCACCTCAGCGGCCTTACCCTCGTCAGAACTCATACCAGCGCCTTTGCCAATCGGTGCATTATTGGTGATACAACCCACTTTCGCCTTGCTTTTACAGGTGCTTAGCGCGTCGACGACGCGGTGGCGTATTGATCCAGACAAAAGCGACAAAACAGCTTTGCCCGGCACATCATGGCCGAGTGCGCGAGCTTCTTCTGCAAACAGGACATCGAATTCGTCGGCGCTAACCTCCGATCGCTCGAGCCTTGCCCAGGCATTGGTGTCACTGTTTCTGGCGTTGACCGACCGGATGAAATTTTCCGGCAGCCCCCGCTCCGTCTCATATCGATTGAAGGCCTCAAAAGGGGACGATGTGAGGACGCCTCCAAAATCCCAGATAACCGCTCGAATGGTCTCAGACATGGCGCTAATGGGACCGAACATGGTGGCTCGGTCAAGGCGTGGTTGCCGATAGCCGCTCGGTTGAGCGCTATGTGACCTCCCGGAACAGGCGAAGAACCGGCACCAAACTCACCCTTCAGGGTCTAAAAATGCTGACCTGATTGACTCTCGCGGATGACTGTCATCCATCATCTGAAACGCAATTCGGGGGTATTCCATGCGGCACCGGTCAATCGGCATATTGCTCTGTCTTGGGGGGCTAGCCAATGCGGTGCAGGCTGAACATCCTGTATCGATGACGCCACTGGAATCTGTGGATCAGTCTGGCGGCTGTTGTCTCTCGATCGAGGGCGAAACCGCACGCGTACTGATCGCCCCGTCTGCGGATGCCATTCGCCGTATCCAGGCAGAACTTGGGATTAAAGGCTTCAACCCTGGGCCGATTGATGGGATTTTTGGCCCTCGAACCGAGCGTGCCATGCGCACTTTCCAGCGCGACGAGGGCCTCATGGAAGGGCTTTTGACCGTCGAGACTTTATCCCGGCTCGGAATTTCTGTGCGCGCAGAGCGACGCCTCCGATCGAGTCTGCAGGGTCATCGGCCCATGCCAAGCATGGGTGAACGCGGCACCCATGCCTCCCAGTGCTGCGGAGATGAAGACCGGGTACAAGTGCCCACGGTCACAAGGCGCCTTATTCGGAGTAGCCCCGCCCAGCAGGCCCAGTTGCCTTCAGACCCGCCGTCTCAAGTGTTGCCAAACTATGTGAGCGAAACCGTTCGACACGACGTCGAAGGGCTCACCTGGCCAGGAAAAACAAAGCGTTAGCGAGGAGCCATCCGTATCGCGCCGTCAAGTCGGACATCCTCGCCATTAAAATAGCTGTTGCGGCACATTTCCACGGCTAATGACGCGTACTCGATTGGGTTCCCGAGACGCGCCGGATGGGGAACCTGGGCACCCAAGGCTTGTTTCACATTGTCGGGCGCGCCCTGGAGGAGCGGTGTGTCGAAAATACCCGGCAAGATCGTGTTCACGCGGATGAATTCTCGCGAGAGGTCTCGCGCGATGGGCAAGGTCATCCCGACCACGCCTCCTTTGGACGCCGAGTAAGACGCCTGGCCGATCTGGCCGTCTTCGGCGGCTACCGAAGCCGTGTTTACGATCGCGCCGCGTTCACCCTCGACCGGGTCAAGCGTCATCATCCCTGCGGCAGATTTTGCGATACATCGAAACGTGCCCACGAGATTGATCTGAATAATCAGGTCAAATTTATTGATGGGGAAATGCGAGATTTCGCCGGTTTCCTTGTTCCGGGATGCGGTCTTGATGGCATTGCCCGTGCCCGCGCAGTTGATGAGGATGCGCTCTTGGCCGTTCACCGCGCGCGCTTTCTCGAACCCTTTGTCGACACTTTCATCGCTTGTGACGTTCACCTCGCAGAATACACCACCCAGCTCGCTGGCAAGTGCTTCGCCTTTGTCTGCATTCAGATCAAACAGGGCCACTTTCACACCGTGTTCCGCCAAAGCCCTTGCCGTGGCGGCGCCGAGGCCGGAAGCGCCCCCTGTAA
>JBCCTK010000026.1:0-25797 GCA_039198685.1 Pseudomonadota bacterium
CCGGACACTTTAATGCCACCACCGGGACCTGCAATTTCCTCAACGTCGCCAAAACTGTCGGATTGGCTCAGGCGATCCAGGTCCGCTTCATGCCGTGCCACATAAGCGGCGCCCAGGAATTTTTTGGGCCCGAGTCGGGTTTCATGGATAAAGGGCTGGGGTCCCTCTCCGCGCATGAACAAAGCACTATCGGTTCGCCGGACGCGATGAAGCCCGAAATGGACCAGGAATTTCTCCTGTAAATCGAGATCAGGGACCTGAAGGATTGGATAAGCGACGTCATCGGCTTTAATTATTGGATCCATGTTTTGGGTTCCTTCCTCACGCCCGCGTCAGTCATTGTTGGCGTCGTCGGGCCAAACCTCTTTGAGCACTCGAAATGCCGATACAGCGCAGGGCCAGCCGGCATAATAAGCGACGTGCGAGATCATCGCTTCGATCTGGTCTCTTGGAACGCCGAGGTTTTTTGCGCCTCTGAAATGAATCCGCTGCTCTGCCTCCCGGTTAAGGGCAACAAGCACAACACATGTGATCATCGAGTGCTGCTGGAAATCCAGCCGGTCATCCTGCCAGATGCCTCCGAATACTTGCTCCAATGTCAGTTTCTGAAAGGCAGGCGGCATGACCGAGTTTGCCGGTATTCCGCCGATCAGTGTCCCGATGAGGTCGCGGCCCTTCGTCTCGGCATCACTTGGCTCTGACATATCTTCAGGCTCCTTTGGCTAGGCCCGATGGTGCCATTGGCTACTCACTTGAAAAAAAGTCGCGAATGATCTGGGTGGTCTTTTCCGGCCGTTCGACGTGCATAAAGTGGCTCGCATCTTCAACGACGATGAGCGTGTGATCTGCCACGTCTTCATCCAGGAAAAGGTACTCTTCCGGGTGCTGGCCAGGGTCGAGCGCGCCCTGAAGAAAAAGCACAGGCATGGTCATCTGATCGAACAGGCCGCCATCTTTGACGCGGTCCTCAAGTTCCACATCGAAATTCGTTGACGCAAAGTACTTGCTGATGGCCTCCGCAGCGCCCTCATACAAGAACTCGTAGGCCAATCGATCCACTTCATCTGCATCGACATTCACCGAAGAGTATCCAGACTGCGTCGTGTAAAGGACCCTCAGTTGCAATTCCCTTGCGAACATCTCAATGCCGGCTTGGCTTGCAAACAGTTCGTGGGGCGGGCGTGGCTCGCCATGGGGGCGGTTCCCCGACTGTTGCATCCGGACGTATTTGGTGATGCGCTCCGGCATGCCATCGACGGCCATCAGATAGTCAAACGTCACGGCCCCACGATCGTGCCCCACTGCGTAAAAGGACTCCAATCCCAGGGTATCAATGAGCGCGGCGAGCTTTTTCGCCATGGCGGCATTGCTATAGTCCAAATCAAGACGTTTATCGGTCTGTCCGTACCCCATTTGATCGATTGAAATCGTGAAATAGGAATCCGAAAGGGCTGCCATCTGATGGTTGAACCCGTACCAGGACTCCGGCAGACCATGCAGGAAGATTACCGCTTCGTTCTCAGGATCGCCTGCGGTGACGAAATGCCAGGTCACCCCATCGGCCTCGACAAACCAGTGCGTGGCTTCAACACCGCCATTCAGCACCTCAACCTGCCCATGGACATTGGTTGAACATGGGGGCGGCGTGGCGCCATCATACAAGTTCAGGTCAGTCATGACTGGATTGGGCACTGGGTCATCGCAATGTGTCTGCCGTGGACCGGAAGACAACGCTTGGAACCGCTCTTGCGGTGTCATATCGCTGAAAGAAGCCTGTGGAGGCTTCTCGGGGCCGACTTGCGTTTGATCCAGTTGTGCGGTGCTCACTGTTGCTGGACCATCAGCCTCAGCGGTCTCTGCTGGCGTCGGCGAAAGAGAACACGCTGATAGCCCCAAGGCAGCAAAACCGACTGCCACAGTCTTCAAAACTCCGGAATTACGCGCTGAGAAGCTCATGTGACCATTCTCCGGAACGCATCGGTGTGCTTGTCGATGAATTGGTGCTTCAGCGCACCTGCAATGTGGCCGAGAATGACGAGGTAGAAGAGATACGGCAGAGCCACTTTGTGCAGGAAGCCGGGCAGCTGTACGGCCTCCGTACTCGGCTCAAAGAAAAGCGGGAGGTCCCAAAAATAGAAGTGGGAGAGTTTGCCAGCATAGGTTCCAAGAAGAAGGCCCGAAATTGGAAACGCGAAGAGGAAGAAGTACAAGGCGTAGTGGGCGCCGTGCGCGAGAAACTTCTCCCACCCACTGAGGCTTGAATCCAGTTTTGGGGCCGGATTCGTCACCAGCCAGACAAGGCGCATCACTGCCAGAATCAACACCGTCAGACCGAGAGATTTATGAATAACGTAATAGGCTTGGTGATAGGGTTGATCCTTCGGGATCATTGACGTGAAGATGCCCATTGGGATGAGCAGGAGAAACAGGATCGCAATCACCCAGTGGAAATATCGCGCCCGCCGACCGTATCGCGCTGGTTCGTTGCTGTTGCCCAAAGTGAGTACATCTGACCGCCTTGACTGGCCCATGGCAACCATGGCGAGCGCCACGCCGCCTATTGCGAATACGACGGCGAATACGCGCATGAAATTGGCATCAAAAGCATCGGTGGGAATAATGATCGGAGCGGTTTCCGCATAGGCGCCCACAAGCTGGAGCCAGATTGCGCCAGCAGCCACACCCAGACATCCAAGGGCGGCGCCCCAAATTCCCATGACCCGAAGTCCCGGGCGCGCATGGTTCATCAAAACCGCGATCATGAGTGAATAGGCTAGCAAACCGAGCGCGATGATGCTGTCGAGGTGAAAGGGCATTCGATGATCATTCACACCGATGGGGCCAAACACAGGATGGATCTCTGTCCCTTCGGGGTAAGGGCCTTCCGCCCCATAGGCTGGCAATGCGCAGGCCATACCAAACGCGCCCAACGCGACCGCCCTTCTCCATCGGTTCGAAAGTCTATCACTGTGCTGCATGGTTAATCCTCCCAGTTCACCGCCCTGTAAGACGGATATTCATGTTCCATTGCCGTCGCTGCGTCTTTCTCGGCATCGAACCGCCACGGACGTCAGCTTTTTTGAGTAGCGTCTAGCGAATGATACAAACGGCTTCTTCCTTCACAACCCTGTTTTCGATTGCGCCCAACCCTTCGATCTCGACACGACAGACCTGGCCTTCCTTCATCCAGGGCTGGCCCGGAGCCCAAAGGGCGACACCCGCCGATGTGCCGGTTGCGATCACATCGCCTGGCAGGAGCGTGAAAGCCGTCGACAGATAGTTGATCACGTGTGCGATGTTGAAAATCATGTCGTTGGTGTTGAAGTCTTGGCGCACTTCCCCATCGACAATTGTCTTTACAGAGAGGTTTTCAGGGTCTGCGATCTCGTCCTTGGTGAGAAGCGCAGGCCCCATGGGGCAATGGGAGTCGAATGACTTGCCAACCGTCATGGTTGGGGCAGCTCTTTGCCAGTCCCTAATCGTCACGTCATTAAGGACCGTGTAGCCCGCAATCACTTCGACTGCGCGGTCTTTAGGAACCCTGCGACAGGTCTTTCCAATGACCACAGCCAACTCGGCCTCAAAATCCAACTCATCGGATTCCGGCGGCAAGAAGATGGGATCGTATGGCCCGGTCACCGTTGTCGGCTGCTTATTGAACACGACTGGCGTTTCAGGTGGCTTCGGAAAGCGCTTTGCCCGAATGTCTTCTGGAAGTTCATGGTAGTGGGCCAAATAGTTCAATCCGACGGCGAGAATTCGCGGCGGCGACATAATGGGCGCTTCGAGATGAATGCTGGACACAGGCAGTTTGGCTGAACTGGCCGCAGACGCATCGCGTGCCTGCTGCATCAAGTCATCGCCACCCTTTAAAAGCGCGACCATGTCCGTTGGAAGCGCGGGGCCAGCTGCATTCAAGTCGACGACCATGTCGCCCTGCAAATCTCCAATGCGCGTGGCGCCGTCATGGGTAAATGTGACGAGTTTCATGGTCTTCCCTTTGTAAATCTCGCGGATATCCAGCGTTTTTCATTGGCATGTTGACTTTGCGTACGAGCGGTGTGCCCGCTGCAACACAAATGATTGGAACGCAGACCGGCAAACATTAGGCTTGCTCCTGTCGCTTGGCACCGTTCAATAAGAATTGCGCAGCCATGCGCGCGTGGCGTGACACAATTTTCGGATCTTGGACGTCGACACCAAAGAGGTGCTTGGACTCAGGGGCGACAGAAAACATGAGCGCGCCCCCCCCAACATACATATAATACCAATGGAGAAACTCTTCGTCGCTGAGCGATAGATTTTCTGCGACGAGAGCCTGGAGGTTTTGAACCAGGGGGCGCATAAAATTGTCCACAATGTAGACCATGCGCCAACTGTCGCGAATGCCCTCCTGAACCATCATCCGATTCAACTCAGGACATCTCGCGCTGTAGCGGACAAAACTGCGAATGCGGAAGGATAGTTGTTCTTCAGGGGAAAGGTCGATTTCAGTCTCGTTTCGGGCGTTTCGAAAATCCACCAGCTTTCCGAATAAGTCGTCAGCGGCTGCTTTCCAAATGCTTTCCATGTCGCCGAAATGGTATTTGAGCAGTCCGCGCTGAACCCCGGCCAAGGCTTCAATTTCACCAACTCGGACACCGTCAAACCCACATTCCGAAAAGAGTGTGCTGGCCGCTCGGACGAGCTTCTCTTTAGTCGAAAAGCCGTCGATATCCGACGCACCCAGTCCAGCCCGATTGGTAATGCTTTCCTGCGCTTTCGAAACCGTACTCATGGCACCACCAAATCGTCGAACGTGCAGATGACCAAGCAACGCAAATAACAGTGACTGCGCTGCCGAGCTGCCATGCGAGCTGCTTGCTTTGGATGTTGTTGATTAACCACCAACACGCTCTCCTCGTGACCGCTTTAAGAAATCGCCCGACATCGTCGCTTGGATTCAATATTGTCAAAATTTCGCAGCGATGCAAATAAATTTCATGGTTTTTCGAAAATCCGAAAATCCTCGATGTTCTATTCATTGGGGTGACGAAGCCCATTTCGTTCAAGCCAGCCTCTCTCAGCCTAAAAGAAGTGGCTTATTTGCCGGTGGAGTTCGCAGGGATTTCAAGGTTTCTGGCACCTCGAATGGATGGCGGCACTTTGAAACGAATCTAAATCAAGCCTTCATAATTCGTTGACGTACGAAAATATACCCGCTAGCCCCCCTATTGATTCCAAGCAAAACGGCACTCGATAAAAAGCGAGGTCAGAATTGGATCAAGCGCCTGGGATGACGCAAAAATGAAAGAACAACTGAGACTTGCGCTACTTTCGGGGTGCGCAACTGTAGCATTTGTAGTTCAGCCGCCTGCCGTTGCACAAGAAAGCGACGGCGATTCGGCGACACGCAAGCTTGATGTGGTCACCGTGACCGCGCAGAAACGGGAAGAGTCGCTTCAAGACGTCCCAATTTCCGTGAAGGCGGTCACCGGCTATACGCTCGAAGACAACGGGATCACGACCTTCGCGGATTTTGGCGAGCGGGTCCCAAACCTGCAAGTCAACGTTGCTGAAGGTAGGCCGGCGACGATTATTGGAATTCGCGGGATCTCGTCTGGTTTCCACAAAGGCTTTGAGCAGTCTGTCGGTATCGTTGTTGACGGCGTTTATAATTCATGGGGCGAGTTTTTTCGCGCTGGGTTAGTCGATATCGAACGTGCTGAAGTCTTGCGCGGCCCCCAGGGAACGCTGTTTGGGAAAAACGCAACAGCGGGTTTAATCAACATCGTCACGGCAGACCCGACAGACGCCTTTGAAGCATCCATAAAAACGCGCCTGGGAACGGACGACCTTTATGGTGCGCAGGCGGTGATCTCTGGACCGATCCTGGAAGGGCTGAGTGGTCGACTGGTCCTGGATCACTTTGAACAAGGTTCGTACCTCACCAATACCGGTGGGGGTATTGATGGTGGCGAAATCCGCAAAGATAATGTCCGCCTGAAGCTGCTGGCGGAACCCACTGACAGTCTCACGCTGCGCTTTACCTATGAGCACCTTGAGAACAGCACGGAAGGGACAACCCAACAGATTATCGGAATTGATGATAGCCCGACTGCCGGCTTCTTCGGCTATGATCCGTCCGCCAATCCCTACGATCCGGGCAATGGGGGCGCTGGCTTCATTCCGACATTTGGCATCTCATCGCAGGATTTTTTCCTCGGGTTTGACCCAGATGCTGATTTTGTTCTGAACGATACGCAATCCAGCGATCTGGACTCTTTCTTTGACACCGTTTCGGACAATTTCCGCGCCCAGGCAGATTGGGACGTTGGCGACTACACGTTGACCTATGTCGGCGGTTATATCGATCTGATTGACAACAGTCTTTTCGACCCCGATTTTTCAGCGAACCCGTATCTGTTTGGGCCTGCAGACGTGCAGTCTGAACAAATCACGCACGCGCTTCGCATCCTGTCCCCGAACGGTGAGAAATTAACGTGGACCGCGGGCCTCTACAAATTCGATATCGAAGTGGAGAAAAGTCCTGATGCAATCACCAGGGTTCCGAATCTTGGCTCCCCGCCCACTTTCCCGCCGATTGGTATGCCGCCAGCCTTCGTAAGGCCGCCTTTGCCAAATCCGGATTATGCGAGCTGCCAGCCCGGCGTGTTTCGGCTCGGCATGCGCGTGACGCAATTCGAACAGGAATCGGACGCCTGGGCCGCCTTCGCGCAGGGCACGCTCGTAACGCCTGATGGCCCGGTTGGCGTCACATCGATTGTTGTGGCCGGGGTTTTAAACCCCAACCCAACGCCGGCCGAGTTTGCGAACTCGTTTGACACGACGGTTGTTCCCTATTGTCTCTCCGACGGCGACACGTCACGTTATGAAGCGGCTGGATTGGGTGACCCGTGTGGCCCAGGCTTGGCCTGAAATCGGTGCTGTTGGATGGCGCGATGACAGCTAACGTTGCTCTTTATCATTCCACCTATGAAGACTTCCAGACGACCCAGTTCGTCAATCAGGTCTTTATTGTTGGTAACGCTGGTGAAGTCACATCTCAGGGCATTGAGGCTGATGTACTGTGGCAGGCGACAGACACGTTGCGCCTGGGATTCTCTGGTGCCTATGCCGATGCTCAGTATGAGGATTTCCCCGGGCAACCATTCGACGCAGAGCTCGGCGCGGATATAAGTTACTCTGATGATTATTTTCTCACGCAAGATCAGGATGACAATCTGATCCAGGACTCCTACTCGTTGATCAATCTCCGCGCAGCGCTGCGTGATAAGGACAACCGATGGGAATTGGTCCTGCTTGGGCGCAATGTCACCGATGAGATCTACATTATCGCTGGTGGTGGTGTGCCCACCCAGAATGGAGCATTTTTCGGTGCGTCAAACCATGGCGCTGTTTACGAACTCCAGTTCAACTGGTTCTTTGACTGGGATGACAACCTCCGAGAAGCTGGCTTTCGTCAGCCTCTCCCACTTTTGGATCTATGAGCATGCAGGACCCTGATGTTTTGATCATTGGTATGGGGCCTGTTGGCGCCATTCTTGCCAATTTGTGCGCCCGTGATGGCTTGCGTGTTATGGTCGTTGAGCGCGACTATGAAGTCTACAAGCAGCCCCGCGCCATTGTCATGGACCATGAAGTTCTTCGGCAGATGAACTTCATTGACTGTGCTGAAGATGTCTTGGCCTGCAGCGAACCTGGACGAGGCTATTCGTTTTTAAATGCAGACCGCGAGATTCTCACTCAACGTTCGGCGCCTGACGCAATCGCACCGACGGGATATGCCGGGTCCAATCTGTTCCATCAACCGTCAATGGAAAAAGCCGTCCGTGCAAAACTGGAGCTGCTGGACACGGTGGAAATTCGGCTCGGCGTAGAGTTCATCGCGCTTCATCAGGATGCAGACAGCGTCCTTACCACATTCCGTTTGCCCGATGGCAGCTTGCAGGAGGTGAAAGCCAAATATCTGGTCGGGTGCGATGGAGGGCGAAGCCTGGTCCGGCGGTATCTCGACATCCAAATGGAAGACTTGAATTTCAATGAGCCTTGGGTGGTCGTTGACGTGAAGTTGCTCAACGATGAACACGGGCTGTCTGATAATGCAGTCCAGCTGTGTGACCCAGCGCGTCCAACCACGTCTGTACCCTCCGGGCCAGGGCGCCACCGTTGGGAATTCATGGTCCAGCCCGGTGAAACTGCCGAAACAGTGACCCGGCATGATGTCCTTACCGAATGGATTTCGGCTTGGACAGACCCGCGTAACATTGAGCTGGAACGCAGCGCCTTTTATCGCTTCCACGGCCTGGTGGCGAAACAGTGGCGCAAGGGTCGCGCGATGATCGTTGGTGATGCGGCCCACCAAATGCCGCCCTTTATGGGGCAGGGCCTGTGTGCGGGCGCGCGGGATGTTTGCAATCTTGCCTGGAAACTCTCAGCAGTGGATCGCGCAGAAGCGCCCCTTGAGTTTCTTGATACCGTGGAGGATGAGCGCAGCCCCCATGTAAAAGCCATCACCGAGAGCGCGATTGCCATGGGCAAGACAGTGTGTGTCACGGACCCGGACGAGGCGGCGGCGCGCGACGCGAAAATGATCGAGGACCACCGATCCGGAGCGGGCTTCGCGTTTCCTGGCGTGCCACGGATCAAAAGAGGTGTCCTGCAGGATAAAATGGCCGGCGCTGTATTTCCGGAAGGATACACCGGCTCAAAAGACGCGCCAGAGCGGCTCGATTCCCTTGTCGGCTATGTGCCCCTGCTCGTCTTGCGTGATGCAGAAGGCCTGAATGCCACACAGGAGGCCGCGATTGCCGAGCTGAACCGGGCTTCGGCCAATCTCCGCGTTGCGGCCTTGCAGGGCGCAAAGGGTGATATCGTTGCGATGCTCGATCCGCACGGCGACGTAGCCAACGCATTGGGAGCTGACCCCGCCATGCTGGTGAAACCGGACCGCATTGTCTTTGGTCAAGGCTCTTGCCAAAAGCTGGCGGCGGGTTGGACGCGGTATTTGAGCGGTGAACTCATCATAGATCACTGAGAGGATTCTCCAGATGGCCCAATATGAAGAGCATTTTGTCGGTGTATGGGAGCTCCAAGACTGGCGCGTCATAAACTTGGAAACAGATGACGTCACAGAATATTTTGACGGCCGGGCATCCGGGTACATCATCTACACCGCTGATGGTTGGGTATCCTCATCGATTGTGGACACAGCCCGTCCGATGAACACTGACGACCGGGACGCGCGGCTTGATGTGCAGCGGGCTGTCGCCGAGCACGGCTCGGCTTCGTTGACGCCGCAGCAACACGAGACACTGGGCCCGTTTGCACTCGCCACTTTCGGATATCTTGGCTATTGCGGACCCTACACGGCAGATGCCACCCATGTGCACCACAAGGTGATGAGCGCGGGTCGCACCAGTCATATGGGCCGGACATTAACGCGGTCCTACGAATTTTCCGGAGACTCACTCTTGCTCATCGGTGAAGCGTTCGGTTACCGCGACAGGCTGCTCTGGAAACGTATCACACCCGTGCCCGGACAAACATAAGCCATGGAATTCAGGACACTCGCCGATATTGAGAGCTTCGAACAGGTCCCCGCTGAAGACCGCTGGCGTGGCAAAAGCACATACGAAATCATTGCCCGGTCAGCCGCCAAATTTCCTGAACGTCCGGCGTTCAAGTTTCAGTTTACAGCCGATGTGAACGAACGACCTTTAGTCGTCACATACCGCACACTATTGCGCCGTTTGCACCAGACAGCGAACGCCCTGCACGCTGGCGGTGTGGCGGTCGGTGGGGTGACATCGATCCTGCTCCCAAGCCTTCCGGAAACCCACTACGCACTTTGGGGCGCCCAGGCCCTGGGCATTGTGGGCCCGGTCAATCCGATGTTGGAACCAGAAGCCATAAAGGACATCCTTATCCACTCGGATACCACAGCACTGGTTGTCGCCGGGCCGAAAGCCGATGGGGCCATCTGGGACAAGGTATCGACAATCATTGATCATGTGCCCGGCCTGAAATTGGTTCTCCAGGTCAATGGGCAGAACGCGCCGAATCCAGCCCCCACACGCACGGCTGGCGGCGTCGAGATCATGGATTTTGACCAGGCCATCGCCGCTCAAAACGACAGTAAAATGAACTTCATACGTGATATTCAGCCCGGTGACATTGCGGGCTATTTTCACACAGGCGGTACAACGGGTCGGCCAAAAGTCGCCCAGCACAGCCAGGCCAACCAGGTTCACCTTGCCTCCATGATGGTAGACTTTCTGAATCTGGACGAGAATACGGTCGCCATTGGTGGACTGCCGCTTTTCCACGTCAATTCTTTCTTCAATGCCGGCATCAACGTGCTGGCCTGTGGCGGTCATGCCGTATTTTTCACGCCTGATGGATTTCGCAGCAAAAGCGTTATCGAGAATTTCTGGAGACTGTCAGAGAAGTACCGTGCCACATATGTTGCCATGGTCCCCACGGTCGTGTCGGCCCTTCTGGATGTGCCCATCGAGGATGCAGACCTGAGTGCATTTGAGTTCATGATTTGCGGTGCAGCGCCTATCTCGCCCCAAGTGTTCGCAAAATTCCAGGACATGGCCCCCATCGAGGTCATAGAAGGCTATGGCATGACCGAGGGTACAATGTTCAGTGCAGGCAACCCATTGCATGGAGAAAAACGCGTCGGCTCGATTGGGATCCGTGTGCCCTATCAGCAAATGAAGACAGTGATTCTGGATGAAAACAGCCATTATGTCCGTGATTGTGAAACCAATGAGATTGGAACAATCGTCATCAAGGGCCCCAATGTCTTTCCCGGTTACAAGGATCCAAAAAAGAACACGGATATATTCATACAGGATGGCTGGCTGATCAGTGCTGACCTCGCGCGTGAGGATGCGGACGGATATTTCTGGATGACCGGTCGATCCAAGGACCTGATCATTCGCGGCGGGCACAACATCGACCCGCAAGCGATCGAAGATGTGCTTTGTCAGCACCCCTCGATTTCTCTGGCTGCGGCTGTCGGTCAACCCGATGCATATGCCGGAGAATTGCCCTGCGCATTTGTCACGTTGAATGAAGGCCTAGACGTCCTGCCTTCCGGTGACGAAATCAGAGCGTTCGCGAAAGCCAATATTGCTGAACGTGCCGCGTCACCTGTCCATATCGAAATCCTGGACGCCATGCCTGTCACGGCTGTTGGCAAGATTTTCAAGCCAGACCTGCGGGCGCGGGCCATCGCCCGTGTGTTTAATGAGGCCATAATTGATGATGCGCCCAGTGCTGTTTTAACCGTTGACAATAACCCGTCCCGCGGCTTGGTCGCGCGGGTATCAAACATTCCGGTGGCTGCGTTGGAGACCGTCCGAGCCAAGCTCGATACTTTCACGACACCATATGACCTGACCGTGGGGATCTGACGCCCCAGGACCTATGTCACTGAGAATCTAAAGGGAGAATTCCATGAATGCCAAAGCCAAACAATACGCCAAATTGGTCCGGATGGGCGCGGTTGCCCTAGTGGCAGGTGTCTCGACCGCCTGTGTCGGGATTGCCCAGGAACCGTCTCCACCACCTTCCGTTCCCGATGATATTCGAGAGCGCGCCTCGGGCTTTTTGAACATGGAGCTTTATGTCTACGAGACGCGGCTTGCCGGGGCTCCAGAACTCATGATCCAGCAATTGGGCCCCCATCTGGATTATCAGGTCGAGTTGCAGGAAAAGGGCATCATGTTTGGTGCTGGTCCGCTGATGGAAGAGGGCGACCCGAATGGCCCCCCCATCGCAGGCATGATCATCGTTCGCGCGGACTCGTTTGAAGAGGCTAGGGCGATTGCCGATGCCGATCCAATGCACTCTAGCGGTGCGCGGACTTACACACTGCGCAAATGGACACTGAATGAAGGGTCTTTGGATATCACCGTGCAGTTTTCCGGTCAGACCGCGAAGATAGAATAGCCGGGAATTGACTGCCTTGTGGCGCCACGCCCAGAGTATTGAAGCGTTGGACGTGAACCGCTCCCGGGGCGCGCTGATAGAGTGGCCGCCCAAATCCCGGTCTGCTTGAAAGGGATGAAACCCATATTCGAGAGGAAGATGAGCGCTTGGCGTCCTAAGCGCACACCTTCGTCAGAAAACGCCCTAGAGGCGGTCCTTACGGCCTTGCGCTTTTAACGTGTTCACAACGGTCTTTACATCCTGGCTGCGTTCGCGCGGCGCGACCAGGATAGCGCCCTCGTGGGCGATGATAACGAGGTCTTCAACGCCGATCGCGGCCACCAGCGTCTCCCCATCGCTGCGCAGATAACAACCACGAGTGCCCACATCGATCACATCGCCGACCGTCTTGGACTCCGAAAGGTTAGCGATTGCCCCCCACGACCCGATATCGCTCCAGCCGCAGACTAATGGTCCGCAGACGGCGCCTTTCTGGGTTTTCTCCATGACGGCATAATCGATCGATTCATCACGCACGGTCTTGAACAGTTCAGGGTCCAGAACAAGCGCTTCGCCATGGGGCGCGGCGGCGCCAAGGGCAGAAAGCGCCGCTGCGTGGATGTCAGGTGCGTAAGCCTCCATCTCCTCGGCCATGGTGTTGGCGGGGAACAGGAAGATGCCTGCATTCCAGGCGAAGGATGGGTTGGCGAAATAGGTTTTGGCGGTTTCAAGATCCGGTTTCTCCTGAAACGCTTGGATTGCGCTTGTGCGCGAGCCGATTTCAGCCCCAGCTTCGATGTATCCATAACCCGTCTCAGGGTGGGTTGGCTTGATGCCGAATGTCGTGATGAAGCCCTTGATGGCCGTATCGGCAGCAGTGCCCACGGCATCGCGAAACGCGCCAGGATCGGCCATATACGCATCAGACGGCATGAGCAGGACAAGCGCATCATCATCACCGGGCAGCGCTGCGGCGATTGAAGCGACCGCTGCAGTATTGCGGCCAAATGGCTCCAGGATCACCGCGTGGGGCGAGTGTCCTGCGCTGGCGAGTTGGTCTTTGATCAGGTCTGCAAAGCGAACGCCGCCAATGACAGAAGGCGCCGCAAAAAAGTGATCGCCGATCGAGCCGCTGAGCCGCGCTAGCGTGTCTTGGAACATCGAGGTTTTACCCAGCATGGCCTGGAACTGTTTCGGCTGGTGCGACCTGGATACAGGCCAAAGCCGCGTGCCAGAGCCGCCTGCCATAATGACTGGATAAATGGTTGCCATGCTCTGCTCCCTAACCCGGTGCACCGATCGCGCAGCCCTTCTGCGCGGCAAAGGGCTCGGTTTGTCGATTGAAAAGTCTTATCTCCAGAGCTGCTGCCATGCAGGATTGCTGCCGCACTGGTCTAGCGTCGGCGGTTCGCTTCTTTTTGATGCCAATTCCATGCTGTATTGATGATTGTATCGATATCGGAATGGCGCGGTTCCCAGCCGAGAATGTCCCTGGCTTTGTCTGCGCTGGCGACCAAAGCGGGTGGGTCACCCTCACGCCGTGGGCCAATTGTGCGCGCGACGGGCGCACCCGAAACGCGCTCAACCGCTTCCACGATTTCCAACACTGTGGTGCCCGTGCCGGTTCCGAGATTAAACACGTCACTTGCATTGCCCGCCTGGAGATAGTCCAGAGCGCGAAGATGGGCGTCTGCCAAGTCCATCACATGGATGTAGTCGCGCACGCAGGTGCCATCTCGCGTATCGAAATCATCCCCAAAAATAGTGAGGTCAAATCCATCCCTTAACTGTCCCTGGAGCGCAATCGGAATGAGGTGGGTTTCCGGTTCATGGCGCTCTCCGATTTCGGTCTCAAAGTCCGCGCCCGCGGCATTGAAATACCGCAGTTTTACCGATTTTAGCCCGTGGGCTCGGTCATAATCGTCAAGAATTTTCTCCACAAATAGCTTTGACCAGCCATATGGATTTATTGGATTTTGCGGTGTCGTTTCGACCAACGGCATCCGTTCGGGAACGCCATAGGTCGCGCAGGTCGATGAAAAGATCAGTTTGTCGATACCAGCTGCGACCATGGCATCGAGTATGCTGACCGTACCCATCGTATTGTTTCGATAATAAATTCCAGGTTGCGTAACGCTTTCACCCACATAGCTGAACGCGGCGAAATGGGCGATCGCGTCGGGCTTAACCGCCGCAATCGCGCTGTCGAGTGAGGCGCGATCAAGGATATCCCCCTCAATCATATCGCCATAGCGCACCAAGTCGCGCCAACCCCGCGATAGATTATCATAGACAACGACGGTCCAGCCTGCCTGTTGGAAGGCCTTGCAGCAATGGCTTCCGAAATAGCCAGCGCCCCCTGTCACCAATACCGTGCTTCCCATAATCATCCTCCCGAAGCGGCCTTAGAGGTCGCTATTGGAACATCGTCAAAGAGGCAAGTTCCGCATCAAAGTCTCCAGGGGCTTACTGCATGAGCGCATTCGTCTTTGGCGTCTTGGCCTTTTGGGGGCGGCCCCAGTCCAAATGACTCTGCTTTTTTGGGGGCTGGCCAGTCCTAAAATCGAGAGAAGATTCCAAATGGGTGCCACTCACGAAATAGTGTATATTATATCACATAAAATATATTATTGTTGAGTATGGTAAGGGGTGTAGAGGCTTTCTGGTCCTTGCCAACGGTAGAAGTCAGGTGATCAAGAAAGGACCCAAAAATGCGACTCTCCAATTGGATTTCAGCAGCCTGCGCCGCGATTTTCATTGTGACCCCCGCGGCAGCCCAGGAGTGGTATATTGGTGGCACGATTGGCGTAGCCATTCAGGATGACAGCGAAAATTCGGGACAGACCGGCGCCTTTACAACCGGCAATCTTGGCGATGGAAGCACGCTCGATGTCGCTGCTGGCACCGCCTATGGCTGGCAAACCGAATTTGAGAATGGCGTGGCCCTCGGCGCTGAAGCGGGTATCACATATGGCAGCGGCCTGCGCTCAGGTATTGAGGTGGTCTACACGCAAGCCGATGTCGACACGCACACGGGCGTGACCCTCGGCGGCGGTGATATTGGTGGGCTCGATGCTGCGGCATTGGCTGGCGCGGCAGATCCGTTGGGCGTGACTGTGGCTGACCTGGTGGCAGACGGCCAGGGCGAGGTGACATCCCTGGGAGTGTTCGCGAATGTCTATTACGATTTCAACCGTGGCGCCCAATTCCAGCCCTATATAGGGGCAGGCATTGGTTTCGTTGACGTGGACGTCGAGTACGCACCATCAAACGTGAGTATCATTGACGATGGTGAGACCAAGTTTGCCTACCAATTGAAAGCCGGCGCGTCCTTCCAAGTCACGGACACTTGGGAACTCTATGGCGAGTATGCCTACCGCGCGAGCGACGACATCGAAGTCGATAATGACCTCTTTCCAGGCACGCTCGATGTTGAAAACCAGCAGAACATCTTCTCGATTGGTGCCCGCTACATCTTTGGCCGGTAGTCTCCCTCAATCAAAGCCGGTCAGCCCGCTGCACGCTCCCCATCCCCCCTTAGTGTTGCAGCGGGCACTTTCTTTGGTCTTGGTCAGGATTGTTATTCACCAAAGTGGCATTTAGTCTTCGACCTCAGGCAGTTTTTGCCGCCAGACTCCATACCGCCAGGGAAGATACCACCGCGCCGACGGGTCCACGTCTGGCACAGGATCCAGACCCGATCCACCAAAAGGATGACACCGGGCAAGCCGTGCTGTAGCCATCCAAAGGCCAGCCCAAGCGCCATGGCGCGATACCGCAGCTGCAGCATACTCACTACAGGTCGGAACATACCGACAGCGGGTCCCGAACGCATGGAACAATGGTGATAGTGTCAGTTTGTACGCTGCAAGGAGAAAACCCGTTACCCCGCCTAGCGTCTCGGGCGACTTGTGATCATTTGAACTTCCCAAACCGCACATAAGTGTGCCTAACACAGGATAGATGCGGATCAAGACAACCCTCTGATGCCTTACACAAACGATCAGAAAAGCACGATTGACGAGAAGAGCCTGCGCCAGGCGATCAGTCATCTGTCGCGTTGGCACGCGGCAGGGTCCGTCCTCTCGCTGATCATTGCCTTTGTGCCGGCTTTCCTCATCGTTTCCATCTTGCCTGAGATCGATTTTGTGAGAATTGCGACTTTAAATGTCGTCGAAGTTCTTCCGTTTGTGACCGAAGTGAACACCAGGCGCCGGGAGGTCATCGTCTTCGTCCTCGGTGCGCTTCTGCTGCTCGTCTTGACCAATATCGGGACAGGCATCGCAAGCGACATGGTGCGGTCACGGATCATCCAACGCATCAATGCCCAGCCAAACCCGGTCGATTTGGCAGAAGCGATGAAGGCCCGGCTGAGAGCTCGCTCCGGCCGGCTAGAACAGCAATACCGCTTCTTTCCGAAACACTCCGGCGATGGAATGCTTCAATCCAATGGTCTGTTTGTCGGCATTGGCACCATGGCCCCGTTTTGGTTGCTCATGGTGTTTTTCATTATTTATCTCAGATGGTAGCGCGCGCCACGAGGGCCTCGTTGATCGCTGAGACGGCCGCTTCAAAGGGCAACAGGGTTGATGCATGCCGGGGCGGGTAGTCTGCAACGCCGGCTAAGTGCCTCAGTTCCCAAAACAGTCCTTGGGGCGCCTCAGCGCCTTCTTTCAACATCGCTTTGAGACCATCACGCGCATCAATAATGCTCTGCACCGACGCACCAACGGCATTGGAAGACAGGATCGACGTCGCAGCCTGACCCAACGCGCATGCCTTTGGATCGACGGCAATGGCAGCGATGGATTGGGCGTCGGCAGATAGGCATATATCGACCCGCACGGTGGAGCCGCAAATGCGCGAGACTTTCTCCACGCTCGCCTCCGGTGCCTCCAGCGCGCCGAGATGGGAAATATCGCTTGCGAGTTCCAAAACACGGTTGTGGTAAAGATCGACTGCCATAGGGTTGAGATCGACTGCGAAAGCCGGAAAATCAAGGGTCTGTGGCACAGTGCCAGGGTTGTTGAGGCTCCAATCGAGCCGCTGATGCCGGTTTATCCCTCTCGCTCGGGCTCGGCGTCATCGGCCATCTCTATATCGGCGCCAAGGGTGCGGCGGATCTGATCGACTTCGCGTTTCCGCCCGAGGAACTCGTCCATCATTGCCTGATCTTCGGAGAGTTTGCGCCCGGTCGGAAAGTTCAGAGTCATAGCATTCACGTGGCGACCGTTGATCATGACCTCATAATGCAGATGCGGGCCCGTAGAGGCCCCCGTGGACCCGACATAGCCTATGATGTCGCCCTGGCGCACCTGGCGCCCGGAGCGCACACCGGGTCCATAGCGCGATAAATGTGCGTAGGCTGTCTTATATCCGTTTGCATGGCGAAGACGGACATAGTGTCCATAACCGCCGTAGCGCGACGACCGCTCCACCGTGCCATGTCCGGCAGCATATACAGGCGTTCCAGTGGGTGCGGCAAAATCTGTACCCTTGTGGAGGCGGCTATAACCGGAAATCGGGTGACGACGCATGCCGAAATTAGATGACAGACGGGCGCCATTGATTGGAGTTTTCATCAGGAATTTTGTTGCGGAGTCGCCAGTTGCATCAAAGTAGTCGCGCACCGTGTCATCACTCGGGACGTGGAGATAAAAGTCGCGCTCCAATGCCCGACCATCAAGAGAGGCGAAGATGACTTCGCCAAGGCGAACCGGTCGGCCACGTTCGTCGACCAGGCTCTCATAGACAATTTCGAACCTGTCACCGGAGTGGATCTCCCGCTGGAAATCCACGTCATAGGCAAATATCTTCGCGAAATCGACGACCTGCTGGTCGCTGGCGCCCTGCTCCAGAGCGGCCATGTAGAGACTGCTGGTCACCTCGCCCGCGATCCGAACGGGTTGCGATGTAAGGCGCGCCTCCAGCTTCGTCGCCTGAAACTGGCCGTTCGGATTTGTCGAGGACAGGATGGAATGATCTTGCTGGGAACGCAGGCTTACACCCAGCAAGCGGGGCGTCTCGCCGTCGGTCACAAACGTCGCGGTCGCCGATAGGCCGGGCAAAACCCGGCGTGGATCCACCAGTTCGGCTTCGAAAACCGGGGCAAGAGCCCGATGAGCGTCGGCTGGACTGGCGCCAAGTTCGATCAGCAGGTCAGACAGTGTCTCCCCTCGCCCAAGCGTGCCGCTTACGGTCTCAAAACGGTTCGGTGTCACTGTAAAATCAGCATGGGCGAGACGGGTCAACGCCGCGACGGCTGCGGCGTTCTGGACTGCGTCGGAAGGCTGAGCGGAAACCCCTTGCGGAGAGGGTGGTACGCCTTGCGTCAATGCGGTCGATCCTAGAACACAAAGGCCGACAAATGCAGATGCGGCTATAGCCGCCGTTTGAAACCTTTTTTGGGCCGGATGTGGGTCCTGGGACATCAAGAAACCTTATGACTACGCTACGCTTGTCTTTCGACAGATCCTTAGTCAGACCCCATTCATTCCCAAACAGCCATTAAATTTCCCCAAAGCGTCGCCATTTTCAACTGTAGATCCTGAACATTTCCGAGCCGTCCAAGGGCCCTTGAACTTTGACTAGCATGAACCGTCCCAGAGAACCGCGTCGTGTTTGGCGTTGGGCGTGGTTGTCCTTGCCCTTGTTTTTGCTTGGAGGAGGGGCGGCGGCCTGGGTCTTTCGTGTGCCAATTGCTGAAACGATCATTCAAAGGGAATGCGACGCCCGAGGTCTTACCTGTGATTTCGAACTAACAGGTCTTCAAGTCAGGGCTGTGACGTTTGAAGCGGTCTCTCTGAGCGGTCGGCCAGGCGAAGTTCCCTTGACTACGCGCAGACTGGATATTGCGCTGGCCTGGGAAGGCATCACTCCGCAAATCGTTGCTGTTGCAGCCGACCAAGCGCGCCTTGTGGCAACTTTCGATGGTTCCGATTTCTCCTTGGGAGGCCTGGAGACAGTTCTGCCCGATGGTGCAGGAAATAGCGGATTGCTTCCGAGAATAGACGTACAGAACGGCACGCTCATCTTGAACACACCAGCGGGTACGCTGGGCGGAGACTTTGATTTTGCCCTTGAGAGCCGCACACAAGCGCGGCTTCGAGCCCAACTGAGGCCAGCGGATTTGGCATCGGGCGAAGCTGTGCTCAAGCTCAATGCCAGTGAAGTAGACCTCACCCTATTGGATGGGCGACTGGCTGGCGTTGCCGAGTTTGAAATCGAGAATGGCGCGTTTGGCGACTTCAATGTCCGCAGTGTACTCCTGCGTGCTGAAGTGGCGCCCTCGGCAAGTGGTCTTGGCGATACGCTCGTCTATCGGCTTGCATCAAGGGAGCTGAGCTACGGTGCCATCGATGTCCTTGCGGCGACGTCCAGAGGGACGATAGTCCTGGCGGGTAATGGAATTGACCCAAGCAATCCGATGGCTGGCATTGGGTTCGTTTCGGGGACGTTCGAAGCTGACGCATTGCGCGCGCCCGGTGTCTCTGTTGGCGGTCTGGCGGTGGACCTGGAACTGGAAAACACCGCATCGGGTCAAATGGATGGTCCCTTGGCCCTGACAGCCGAAACCAGCAAGTTGAATGGTTTCACCGAAAGCGGCGCATTGGCCATGACGGGCACACTGTCTACAACGCCAGAACGTGCAGTTTCGTTTGATGGCCAGGTGACTGTTCGCGATATGGCCCTGGCCGAGGCCCAACTGGACCGGCTGGAGCCCCTCCTCCTCTGGCCCGCGCCGACCACAGCCCACGGGCAAGCCCTCTTGGCGGCGCTCCGGCCAGCGCTCAGACAGTTTGATACCGGAGCCCGGCTGATGCTCGAACGGTCCCCTGAAGGCAGTTTGGAGGTTCAAGCCCGCGGACCGACCCGTTTGACCTCAGAAACGGGCGTCTCTCTTGCCATGTTACCCTTTGGCGAGGGACCCTGGATCCAGGGCGGTCCAACAGGATTGACCCTTCGTGGGGCGGTGGCCCTCTCGGGGGGTGGAGCGCCCGACGTCTCGACCCAGATCAATGAACTCAGTCTCCGTGACGGATCAATTTCGCTAAAGCTTGGTGAGACGGATCTGCAGGACTGGTCGGAAGACGAAAGAATGCTTGGCGCGGGTTTATCGCGCTTTGAAATGGTCAGGTCGCCTGATCGACTGGTCGTGGTAGGACAAGGCGCTATCCGCTTCAGTGGGCAAACGGGGGGCATCGCATTCGACGGTCTAAACCTGTTTGGCGCAGTGGATGCCGTGCGGGGCAGTGAAGGCTGGCGCGCACAATTGGGGGGCGGACGCTGTCTGTCCCTGGCCTTTGATCGCCTGACCCATCCAACGCTCGAACTCGGAGCGATCACAACATCCCTGTGCCCGGAAGACGGGCGCATAGCCCGTCAAGCTGAAGCCGGTTCAAGCGGCACGCTTAGCCTGGATGCGATCTCTGTCCCATTCTCCCTTGGTGGGAGTTCAGGCGACTTGCGGCTTCCATCCAGCACGCTGGACTGGACGCTGGGCGATCAGGTGTCTGCCAGTCTGGCGCTAGCACGCTTGTCCATGGATTTGAGAACAGGTCCAAGGGAGTTGCTCTTATCGTCAGGGCAAAGCGATATCGACTTTCTCCTGGGTGATGGCGGCCTTGAGGCCACGGGACGAATGCGGGGTGTCGTTTTTGGGGGATCCCTCATTCCTGCAAACGCAGTGGCAGACCGCTTTGATTTCAGACTGCGTGCACTGCCGAAAAGCCTTTCAGGCACGGCGGACATAGCAGGCGTCAGCATCTCTGATTATCGCGATGATCCACTTTACACGCCGATGGAGGCAGATCTGAGCGCTGAATTGATAGATGGTGTTGTCCAACTGATTGGTCCCGTACGTCTAGCCGAGACAGGCCGGCATGTGGCCAACACAGATATCCGGGTGTCCTTTCCCGCCGTCGATGGCTTGATCCGCGTGAGGGGCTACGACCTAGAGTTTCGACCTGGAGACCTGCAACCCAGCGCGCTTTCCGAACGCCTGCGTGGGTTCTTCACAGACGCGCGAGGTGCCCTGGATGCCGAAGCGCGCATCCGCATCGACGGCGGTACACTGAGTGGGACTGGTGATCTCACATTCCGTGACATCGGTTTCCAAACCGTCGCCCTTGGCAGGGTCACCGGTGTTAACGGGTCAGTATCCTTTTCTGACTTGTTAGCGCTCCAAAGCCCCCCAGGACAAACCGTCACTGTGGCGTCCGTGGACCCTGGACTTGCACTCAACAATGGAACGCTTTCGTTCGAACTGACGGGTGGAGGGTCCGCGACACTGGAGCGCGCACTTTGGCCTTTTGCCGGTGGTGTCCTGGCCGTTGAACCCACCCGTTGGGACATGGGCGCCGTGTCTCGTCGCTTGACGGTGCGGGCGGACCGTATCGGCCTGGCTGATGTCAGCAAGATGCTCCAACTGCCGGGGTTTATGGCAGAAGGAACTGTCTCCGGGCGCTTCCCGATGGTGTTTGAACCGGGAATCGTTCGTATTGTGGATGCGACACTGGTCGCGGATGGGAATGGCGGTGTCCTGCAGTATACAGGCGGCGTTGGCGCTGAGGCGGGCATCGTAAATGAGCGTGTGGCGACCGCGTTTGAAGCCCTTGAGAATTTTCAGTTCACCGTTTTGCAATTGGGCGCGAATGGCGACCTTTTGGGCGATGTTACTCTGACGGCACGGCTTGAAGGGCGCAATCCAGACGTGTTGGACGGTAGCCCGTTCAATTTCAATATTTCGTTGGACAGCCAGCTCGGACAATTGCTCAGCACGGCGAGGCAACTGAACGGCGTAGACTGGCTTGCCCAGGTGCAGGCAGAGCAAGCGTACTCCAGCGCGCAATAGGACCGTTCAATTGACGTTCAGCCTATAAGAGGCACAGATAGACCCATGTTCCGTTGTACGCAATCAGTCGTTGCTGTCGCCGCGAGCCTGCTGATTGGTCCCATCGGTTGCACGGTTGCTGTGCAAGCCCCATCTGAACCGATCACGATTAATTTGAACGTGAAAATCGACCAAGAGGTGCGTATTCGGCTTAGCGATGAAGTCGATGCCCTCATTTCTAAAAATCCCGACCTATTTGGTCGTGGGGTGGGGAATTAAGGCCATGGTGCTTATTCGGTATTTGGTGATGTTCGCTATCGCAGCGGGTGCGGCGCTCATGCTGACAGCCTTGCATCATACAGCCGATGCCCAGGGTACTGAAATCGAGGCGGCAAAGTCGGCCGGTGTTGTCGGTGAGCGGATCGATGGATATCTCGGAATTGTCGATGATGGCGCGATCGATGTCTCGCTGCGACGCCGGCTTAATGAGATCAACGCGCGCAGACGTGCTGCCTATGACGAAATTGCCGCAGATGCAGGCGCTACGGTGGCCGAAGTGGCCCGCGTAACTGGCGAGAAGCAAATCGAACGCGTGATAGCGGGCCAATTCTACATGGATGAAGGCGGGCGTTGGGTCCGCAAGCCGCGATGAAAGCGTCACTCGCGCTCGCTATTGGGGCCGTCGCGCTACTGCTATTTGCGGCTATCGGCGCATTTCTGGCCAGCGGGATCAGTTCCGGCGGACTGCCTATGTCGCTTTGGGTTGCTTATGGTGTCGGCGCTTTTCTAACAATTATTGTGGGGTCTAGCCTGTTTGCGCTCACCTTCTACAGCGCGCGCGCAGGTTATGACGAAATTGATAGGCCCGAAGACGGTCCTGATGGGTGATTTCCCCGAGGAATTGCCCTAGGGCTGAATGCGAATCTGGTAGATCAATCTCAAATCAATTTGCCCATGGAGGCCACTGCCGTGATCGATCCTGCATTGCTTTCTGCCTATGTCGCGTCCCGCATATGCCATGACCTCGTGTCGCCTGTCTCTTCGATTACCAATGCCCTGGATATGTTGGACTCCCCCACCGACGAAGAGATGCGGCAAATGTCAGAGGAGCTCCTGAAAGACGGCGCGACAAGTGCTTCTACACGGCTGCAATTCCTAAGGTATGCATTCGGGTCTGTGGGATTGTCCGATGGAGCAGCCGACATCCACGAGGCCAAGACGTTAACCGAGAGTTTTGTTGCGTCACACAAACCATCCGTGAGTTGGGATATCGAGACAGATCATTTGTCATTTTCCCATGTCCGGCTGATGATGAATCTGGTCATGATTGGTGTGGAAAGCTTACCAAGGGGCGGCGTAATCCACGTGCGGATCCGAAATGAGCAGTCCGGCATGACGATTACGGTGAATGCAAAGGGCACCCGGGCGAAGTTACGCCAGGATACGACCGATGCCTTAGCGGACAAAACACCATCCGGCGGCTGGGAGCCGCGCAACATCCAGTCGCTATTCGCCAAGATGCTGAGCGAAGGTTTGGGTGCTGAACTTCACGCCAATGAAGCCGGTGAAGAAGAGATTATCATAATGGCTCAGGGTGTTCGCGCCGAGGGCTAAGGTCACCTGGCCAAGAGGCTGGAGTGCTAGCAAAGCTTTAACCCTACCGACCTAACACTTCGCCCGGTGCTGAAAATCGGGTGGAGCCTTCATGAAAACCTGTTTGATCGTTGATGACAGCCGTGTCGTGCGGAAGGTCGCTGGGCGCATAGTCGCCAATCTGGATTTTCAGATTCAAGAAGCCGTGGATGGCGCGGACGCCTTGGCCAAGTGCCGTGAGTTGATGCCTGACGTGATCCTGCTCGACTGGAACATGCCGGTCATGAATGGGCTCGACTTCCTGCGTGCGGTTCGCCGCGAAAAGGATGGCGCTACACCGAAAATCGTATTCTGCTCGACGGAAACCGACCGCGATCACATCACCGAGGCGCTGCGGTCTGGTGCCGACGAGTTTGTGATGAAGCCCTTCGACAGCGACATCCTGCAATCGAAATTCGCCGAGGTCGGCCTCGTTTGAGGGTTTGTTAACGGCGCTGAACCCAATGTCAGGGCTGTTAGTTCCTAAAAGAGGCCATCTATGCAGGAAGCCACGTTCGCTGCGCTCGCCGACCTCGCGCTGAGCAAGACCGGCCAATACATTTCTCCGTCAAAATCCTATCTGGTGGAAACCCGTCTGTCTTCGATCCTCCGGCGGGAGGGCTTTGCTTCGTGTGATGACCTTGTGGCTTGCATGAAAGCGCGTCCTAACCCTATTTTTGAGACGGAAGTGACAGCCGCGTTGCAGACCCATCAGACGTCTTTCTTCCGCTGTCGGGACGACCTTGGTCGCCTCGTTTCGGATGTCATTCCCCACAAGCTGAAGCGCTCCAAGGCAGGGCGGCTCAAGGTACTTTGCGCTGGGGTTTCCACCGGCCAGGAAGCCTATTCGCTTGCAATCCTGCTGAATGAGCATGCCCAAGCGTTACGCGGCGCGCGGATCGACATCACTGCGACGGATATTTGCAAACAGTCCTTAACGACTGCGCGCGCAGGCACCTACGGCCATTTTGACATCCAGCATGGCCTGTCTGTGCATCGCCTCCTGCAGCACTTCACGCAGCTTGAAACCGGTCAATGGCAGGCCAGCGAAGAACTTCGCCGGGGCATCGGCTTTCGCCAACACAATCTGCTCGATGAGGACGCCCCGTTGGGCCAATTCGACATCATCCTGTGCCGCCATGTGCTCAGCGGTATGAGCAAATCCATGCGCCAACGCGCGGCAGAGCTTCTGACCGCGAAAATGGCCTCCGAAAGCGTGATCATCCTGGGCCATGGTGAAACCTTGACTGGCGTTACGAGCTGGTTGGAGCCATCACGCCGCCACCGTGGCGCTTGGATGTATGTGCCAGAGGGCCAGCGCAAGGTCGCCTGACCTTTTTTCTCGTCGATCTGTCGAAATGAGAGCCACTCACCCGTCTATGGGGTGAAGCGCGGAGCAATCCCGTGATTCATTCTTTTAGCGGCACGCGGGAGTTTGGCCATGAGATACATGATCATCATCCAGGAACACGAAAAAGACTTTGAAAAACGCGATGATCCAGAGGCGGGTCCCGCTTACTGGCAAAGCTGGCAGACTTTTTCGGATATCGTGCGCGAGGTGGATCCAGATTTCTCTGGTGCTGCCCTTTACCCCCCTGGCACTGCCACCACGGTCCGCCCTAATTGTATAGAGGATGGTCCTCTTGCAGATACCAGGGAACAACTTGGCGGCTTCTTTATCGTGAATGTCGATCATCTCGACATTGCATTGGAGATCGCCGCAAAGTGCCCCGCATTCACGAATGGCGCCATCGAAGTGCGCCCCGTTCTACCCATGGAGGGTTAAAACCATGAAATACGCCCTTTTTCTTTACGACACCGAAGCGTTTGAGACCATGAGCGAAGCCGAACAGGCCGCAATCATCCGCCAATACGCCGCCTATAGCGAGCTATTGGAGAAGGCAGGCGCTTTCGTATTCGGTGAACCACTGGACCATTCCGGCACGTCCAAGACGCTACGCCCATCCGGTGATGTGCAGGACGGACCTTATAGCGACACTCACGAACAGCTCGGCGGGTTGTATATCATTGAGACACCCTCCCATGCGGCGGCTATGGAGTGGGCTCGCAAATGCCCAAGCCATACCCATGGTGGGCATGTCGAGGTGCGCCCCATACCCAATTATGTGGATGCCTGAGACAGGCAAACATGCCATGCGGGCCGCTGAAATAGCGGCTCGGACGGCCTATGGCCGGCTTGTGGCAACACTTGCGGCCCAAACGGGGGACATCGCATCCGCCGAAGACGCCCTGGCGGACGCCTTTGCAACGGCCCTGAAGGCGTGGCCGGTTTCAGGCGTTCCGAATGCGCCCGAGGCCTGGTTGCTGACAGCCGCACGCCGAAAACTGATCGATCAGTCCCGGCGCGATCAGACCGCCCAGACCGCCGC
>JBCCTK010000027.1:0-25453 GCA_039198685.1 Pseudomonadota bacterium
GCCCGTGCAATCCAGGACCTCTTGGATGGGCAAGCCGGCCCATTTCGAGATGTGGTCTGCCTGAATGCAGGGTGCGCACTTCACGTGTTGGGCCGCGCGGCGAATTTGGAAGAAGGGGCCTTAAAGGCATTAGACGCGATCGAGACCGGAGCGGCCCGCGCGACACTAACCAAATTGGTGAATCTCTCCCATGGCCGGGAGGCCTGAGGCCTATGGATATTCTGAGATCCACGGGCACGGCCCTCGACGCGATCCTGTCTTACAAACGCGATGAGGTGGAGGCCGCCAAGGCGGCTATTCCCTTGTCCCTCCTGAAGTCGCAGGCCGCAGCAGCACCACATCCGCGCGGATTTGCCGCCGCCTTAAGCAAGATCGCTTCGAAGGGAGAAAATGCGCTCATCTGCGAGCTGAAACGCAAAAGCCCGTCCGCCGGTGAAATCCTGCCAGGTGCCGATCCTCTGGTGATCGCCAAAGAGTACGAAGCCGGCGGCGCGGCCTGCCTCTCCATTCTCACGGATGGGCCGAGTTTCGGTGGCTCGCTGACGGACCTTGATGAAATCCACAGAGGTGTTGCCCTACCGCTTCTGCGCAAGGATTTCATGGTCGACCCTTGGCAAGTCATTGAGGCCCGCGCCCATGGTGCCGATGCGATCCTTGTTATCATGGCCGCAGTCGACGACCTTCTTGCTCGCGCGCTTTGTGATGCAGCGCTTGAGTATAGCATGGATATTCTTGTCGAAGTGCACGATGCAGCTGAACTGGACCGGGCAAGGCCGCTGCCAATTTCGCTGCTGGGCATTAACAACCGTAACCTGAAGACGATGTCGACAGACTTGGTTGTTACAGAAACGCTTGCCCCTTTTGTTCCGCCGGAAATGATGCTGGTGTCTGAAAGTGGTGTTCGTGATGAAGCCGATATCCTTCGCCTGAGAGCGTCCGGCGCCAGGCGATTTCTCATCGGCGAAAGCCTGATGAAAGAGAACGATCGAATTGCAACCGTCGAAGCGTTAAGGAACACCGGTCGCGTTTGACCCAGAACGGGAACGAGTGTAGAACAATCGTGAACATTCGAATCATGGCCGATCGGAGTCCTAGCGGTGCTGACATCAAAGCAGAAAGAGCTACTGCTCTATATTCACGGTAAAATTAAGGAAGATGGGGTTTCCCCGTCATTCGATGAAATGAAGGACGCGCTGAATCTGGCTTCGAAGTCGGGAATACACCGCCTTATCACAGCCCTCGAAGAACGCGGCTTCATCCGCCGCCTTGCGCATCGCGCCCGCGCGCTGGAAGTCATCAAGTTGCCTGAGTCAGCCACGCCGGCGGCCCCCCCGCGCGGACGACAGACCTTCAAACCGGCCCTCGTCGGCGCAGGGCGAACCGGCGCGGCGCGCTCCGTTCCCTCACTCCCAGTGCTCGGTAAGATCGCAGCCGGGGTTCCAATAGAGGCCATTCAGAATGAAGTGGCGCGGGTGGAAACACCTGAGGATTTCGCCGACGACGAGGCGTATTTCGCTCTTCAAGTTGAAGGGGAGTCTATGATCAATGCCGGCATTCACAACGGTGATCTGATCATTCTGAAGCGGACAGACACTGCAGATACGGGAGAGATTGTTGTCGCGTTGATCGATGAAAGTGAAGCCACGCTGAAACGGCTTCGGCGCAAGGGTGAATCGGTGGCGCTTGAGGCGGCCAACCCTGCTTTTGAGACCCGGATTTTTGGCCCAGACAGGGTTCGTATCCAAGGCCGGCTTGTTGCCCTGATCCGTCGGTACGATTAACGCACAGAGCACGTTTCCCAGGGACGATTGGAACATTTTACTGTGTTTTGTGCGCGCAGAGTGTCCTGGCGGTCTAGCCAGAGGGTCAGGGCACCAGACCTTTCACTCTGGTACCATGTGAAGGTTTGATCGCACCACACGTCTTCGCCCTTAGCGAAGAGATGTATTCCACCCCCAAGATCGGCGCAGGTGTAGTCTTTTGGATCTCCATGGTTCAGCGAGAGCCATCCAGCCTCTGTCTGAATGCGACAGTCGCTTTGGCTACAGTCTTTGAAAATGTCCAAATCCGCATGGCGGAGTGGGCCCAGTCCATCAGCGTCAACAAATTTGATGCGTGTGTACTCTGCCTCGGTTTGCACATAGACATCACCCGATGGGGCCCAGTGCAAAAACACTCTGGGGGCCTGCATCCAGGCCACACAGCCCAGTGTCGTAAAGAGACCGATTAGAAACCACCGCAAGGGTCCGCGCGCCGCGACCAGCCCTGCCAGGGCCATAACGAACCCCCAAACTGCAATCGGAGGCATGGCGGGCATACCCTGCATCCACTCGGGCGATCCACGATCGAAGACATGGGCAATCCACAAAACGATTTCGAGGGATCGACCAAACAAGGCGATCACCAGATCGGATTGCCCAAACGGAGCGGCGATGAGGCTGCCGGCTGCCAAAGGGGCGGTGGCAAAGCTAATAACGGGCATCGCAAGCAGATTAGCCGCCAGGCCGAGTGCTGCCACCCGGCCGAAATGGAAAATCGCAAACGGTGCCGTAGACACTGCCCCCACAAAAGACGTTACAAAGAGTGACTTCACCGTGAAGCCAAATCCCATACCGCGCGCTCCTTCAGGTTTTTCCCTGCGCCGTTCACTCCACGCGCCATAGGTTGCGATCAGCGCGCCGGTCGCTGCAAATGACATCTGAAATCCTGGGGACATGACGCTTTCCGGGTGCAAGGCGACGACGGCGATCATGGCGAGGGCGAAGGATCTTAAGCTGAGGGCTGCGCGATCAAAAAGGATTGCCCCGAAGAAGATTGCCGCCATGATGAACGCGCGCTGGGTCGATACACTGGCTCCGGAGATGACGAGATAGGTGGCGCTGGCAAGCAATGCCGTCGCAGCAGCAGGTTTTTGCACTGCAACGCGCAGCGCCAATGGCTCAATCAAGGCCAGGCTTCGCCGAACGATCAGGTAAACCAGCCCGCCGACGATTCCCATATGAAGCCCGGATATGGCCAGGATGTGCGCAAGACCGGCGCCGCGGAGCGCTTCTGCATCGTCCTGAGACATGAAACTGCGATCTCCGGCCATGAGTGCGGCAGCAAAGCCTCCCGCTCGCGTGCCTGCTGCCTCATTCACATACTCAGCGAATTGTCTCCTGAGGCTCGCAATGTCGGTCTGCAATCCTCGTAGCAGACCGCCCGGTCGACCCAGCGTCCCGCCCCGGCATCGCCCCTGAACATACCCCACCCCGCCTAAGCCGCGAAACCAGGCTTCTCGTCTGAAATTGTAATCGCCTGACATGGACGGTGCGGGAGGTGGCCTTAGCACGCCGTAGCACCGCACAAAGCGGCCGGGCGCCACATTCATATCCAGCCGGTGTGTCATACGAACCCGGTGCGGCGTCTGTGCTGGCGACAGGCCTGAGATCGCATGGACGTCGATCGTGAGGCGGGGGCCAGCCCCGCCACGATCCACTGACACCAACCACCCCTCGACCAGAACCGGCTCCTGGCCCTCTTGGATCACCGGCCCGCCTGCCGTTTCCGTTCGCAGCTTTCCCGATGAATAACCCAATGCCAGCCCCAGGACGACCAGGCCGAATAGTCCCAAGGCGGGCACCTGCCAGACCTGGCGCAGCAGCATCTGGATCGAAATGACACTTGCCAAACCAATTGCGATAAATGGCCAGGTAGGTTCACTATCACCGGTAAAATAGGCGCCCGCGCCGAATGCAAAGGAGAGAGCGAACACCACAGGGGTCTCTACCGGAACCGATTTTCCGATACCCCTGCGCAGATAGGCGACGAACGCACCCTTGCGCTTCAGCTCAGGCACGTGTTCAACGCCAGTGGAAATCTTGGCACGATCAGGAAGATGAACAACCATATGGCGGTAACGACCCGTTTTGCCCCGTCCCCTACGGGAATGCTCCATATTGGAGGCGCTCGCACCGCGCTTTTCAACCTTTTGTTTGCCCGCAGCCTAGGCGGTCGGTTCCTGCTCAGGATTGAAGATACCGATAAAGCCCGCTCTACGCCCGAGGCGACCAAGGCTATTCTCGATGGCCTCGACTGGCTCGGCATCACGCCAGACGCCCCGCCCGTGTTTCAAAGTGCGCAAGTCGATCGCCACGTCGAAATTGCCACCGCCATGCTAGAGAATGGATCTGCCTTTCGCTGTTACGTAACGCCTGAAGCCTTGCTGGCACGCCGCGATGAAGGCACCGCCAAACGCGAAGCGGCCAGAGACGAAACCCTTTCTGAGACCGAACGCGAAGACCTGCTCGGGGAAGCAGACGCGCTTCTCGCGCCCTTCCGCTCGCCTTGGCGAGACGGTGCGGAGCCGCCGGATAAAGATGCTCCACACACAGTTCGCTTGCGGGCCCCTGACACCGGGAAACTGGTTTTGGAAGACGCTGTTCAAGGCCGCATTGAGATCCAAGCTCGGGAAATCGATGATCTCATCCTGCTCAGGGCCGATGGCACACCCACCTATATGTTGGCCGTCGTCGTGGATGACCACGATATGGGCGTGACACACATCATTCGAGGCGACGACCACCTCCGAAACGCGCTTCGCCAAGCGCCGATTTACCAAGCAATGGGCTGGGATGTTCCAGTATTTGCCCATGTACCGCTCATTCATGGACCGGATGGAAAAAAGCTTTCAAAGCGCCACGGTGCGCAGTCGACCCTCGACTTTCGCGAACTCGGCTACCTTCCAGAGGCCGTCGCCAGTTACCTGGTGCGTCTCGGCTGGAGCCATGGCGACCAGGAAATCTTTACACTCGAAGCGGCGGCAGGTGTTTTTTCCCTGAGGGGGATCGGCAAGGCCCCTGCCCGGCTGGACTTTGACAAACTTGCCGATGTCAATCGGCATTTCCTGAGGGATGCCGACCCGGAGCGACTGTTAGACCTGATACGCCCTGCTCTTGAGTCTGAAAAAGCACTCGAAACAACAGTCGTTTCCGCAATGCAGCACGCCCTGCCCTATCTTATCGAGCGCGCCAGTACACTGCCGGAACTTGTTGAAGCGTTTGGCTTCCTTACACTTCGCCGACCGTTGCAGCTGAACAAGAAATCGAGAAAATCCGTGAAGAGTGCAGGCCTTGACCGGCTGGAAGGTCTGAGCGATCTCCTGAAGACCTTAAAAGACTTTGGGGCTGAAGATATCCAGGACGCCCTCCAATCCTATTGCGATGCACAAGGGGTTGGAATGGGACAAGTCGGACCGCCGCTTCGCGCAGCGCTGACTGGCGGCATGCCCGCTCCTGATCTTGCGCCTGTGATATCCTGGATCGGCCAAGACGAAGCTGTCGCCAGACTTGAAGATCAAATCGCTGCCCTGCGCGGCGAAAACGAAACAGAAGAGGGTCCCCAATGAAAAGCAATATGACGCCAAAGGGCACTGCAACGCTCGAAATCAACGGCAAACAGGTCGAACTACCGGTTCTTGGTGGCACGGATGGCCCCGATGTCATCGACGTACGCACGCTCTACAAGCAGGCTGGTGTGTTCACGCTTGATCCAGGGTTTACATCAACGGGGAGCTGCGAAAGCCAGATCACATTCATTGATGGTGAGGTTGGGCGGCTGCTTCATCGGGGCTACCCAATCGACCAATTGGCGCAGAATTCAGGCTTTCTTGAAGTCGCCTACCTGCTGCTGCGCGGCGACTTGCCGACCCAACCTCAGTTCACCGATTTCCAGCATAATGTGACAATGCACACGATGCTTCACACACAACTGGACCGGTTCTTTGATGGGTTCCGTCGTGACAGTCATCCCATGGCTATGCTCGCCGGTACGGTGGCAGCCATGTCTGCCTTCTATCCCGATGCAATGGACATTCAGGATGCCGACGAGCGTGAGTTGGGTATCTATCGCATGCTCGCAAAAATGCCGACCCTGGCAGCCCGTGTATACAAATATTCCATCGGTCAACCTTTCGTAGAGCCAGACAACTCCTTGTCCTATGCGGAAAATTTCCTGCGTATGTGTTTCTCCGTTCCGGCCGAACGCTACGCGCCCAACCCGATCCTTACCCGGGCGATGGACAGGATCTTCATTCTCCACGCCGACCATGAGCAAAACGCATCAACGTCGACAGTGCGGCTTGCCGGCTCTTCCGGCGCCCATCCTTATGCGGCCATTTCCGCTGGCGTGGCCAGCCTATGGGGCCCGTCCCATGGCGGCGCCAACGAAGCCGCGCTCAACATGCTGCGCGAAGTCGGCACGCCTGATCGTGTGGGTGAGTATGTTAAAAGAGCCCAGGATCCATCCGACAGTTTCCGCCTCATGGGTTTCGGACACCGCGTTTACAAAAATTACGACCCACGCGCGAAGGTCATGCAAGAAACCGCAGCCGAAGTGCTTGATGAGCTTGGAATCAACGATCCCGTTTTAGAAGTCGCCAAGTCACTGGAGAAAATTGCATTGGAAGACGACTATTTTGTCGAGCGCAAACTTTATCCAAACGTCGATTTCTATTCAGGTGTTATTCTCAACGCCATCGGCTTTCCGACCAACATGTTCACCGTGCTCTTCGCCGTCGCACGCACCGCTGGTTGGCTGGCGCAACTCAATGAAAGTATTGAGGATCCTGCAGCGCGCATCGGGCGCCCGCGCCAGCTCTACACCGGAGCCGACGAACGCGACTTCGTGCCAATCCGCGAGCGGAACTGATAGAGAAGACGCTCAACGCGCCTTGTGCGCAAACGGATTTTTAGGCTTGCGCACAAACAGACGGATGGGAACACCCGTCATATCAAAGGCGGCTCGAATCCCGTTGACGAGGTAGCGCTTATACTGCTCCGGCATCTTGTCGCCGCGCGACGCCATCATGACAAAGGTGGGTGGGCGCGCTTTGATCTGGGCGATGTATTTAGGTTTTATTCGCTTGCCCTGGATGGCGGGCGGAGGATGATGTTCCATGGTGTGGCGTAACCAGCGATTGAGATCGCCCGTGCGCACCTTTGCGGTCCAATTGGAATAGAGGTCAACAACGGCGGGCATCAGCTTATCGGTGTTCTTGCCCGTCAAGCCAGACAGGCACACCATGGGTGCGCCACCTGCATTTGGCAGCAACCGCGCCGCCTTGTCACGAAGCGCTTTTGCAGCCTCACTGGGGTCATTGACACTGTCCCACTTGGACATGACCAGAACGAGGCCGCGACCCTCTCGAAGGGCAAGATCTGCGATCTGGAGATCCTGCTTTTCCAGTGCGTCATCAGCGTCCATAACCAGCGCGATAATGTCTGCATACTTGAGAGACCGGATCGTCTCTCCGGTCGACAAGCGCTCCAAGCGCTCCTGCACTTTTGCCTTTTTGCGCAGCCCTGCCGTGTCGACGAGCCGGACGTGGCGCCCCTCCCACTCCCAGTCGATCGATACCGAGTCACGCGTGATCCCCGCCTCGGGTCCGGTCAGAAGCCTATCTGATTGCAAGAGCGTGTTAATCAGCGTTGATTTTCCCGCATTGGGTCGGCCAACAATGGCAAGCTTGATTGGCTTGTCCGATGTTCCAGCCGGTACGCCTTCGGGTAAGTCTGCACCAACGGCGTCAATCACCTCGACAAGGTCATCATCGCTAAGGGACGTGTCTTCTATGTCGATGTGGGACAGCCGTTCGAGAATATCGTCCGTGCGATCTTCGGTCTCTTCGTCTGAATCGGAATTGATAGCGGCCTCGAAAGCCAGATCTCCGAGGGTCGTTCGGATCGCATCGTATAGATCCGCCATACCCTCGCCGTGCTCACCGGAAATCCCCACAGGTGTCCCCAGGCCAAGGCTCCATCCCTCGCTGAGCCCTGCATCTGCCGCAAGCCCTTCGGCCTTGTTGCCCGCAAGAACAACGGGTAAATCAGCCCGGCGCAGAATCTCTGCAAATCGCTCATCTGCCGGCGTGATCCCTTCACGCGCATCAAATATGAAAAGCGCGATTTCAGCTTCAGCGATCGCCGCTTCCGTCTGAGCTCGCATACGCGCTTCCAGGGAGCCGTCGGTCACATCTTCAAAACCAGCCGTATCGATAAGCAAAAGCGGCAGGTCGGCCAGTCTTCCGTCGGCCTGTTTACGGTCGCGGGTGACCCCGGGCTGGTCGTCCACGATGGCAATCTTCTTGCCGACGAGCCGGTTGAACAGGGTGGACTTGCCGACATTGGGTCGGCCAACGATCGCGATTTTCAGAGGCATTGCGCTAGCGTTACGCCCCTAGCGGATTGCGATCAAGCGTGCATCATCGGTCAGCACAAACAGATGCTCTCCGACGGCGATCGGCTCAAGATAGACGCGCTCACCAAGGTCTATACGGTCAACGGGCTGACCGGTTTGTGGATCAAACGCCACAAGATCCCCTTGGCTGGAGACCACCAGCACGCGTCCGCCGGCCACGATCGGTCCAGAATAGCTCAGCCGTCCTTTTTCATCATCCATATTGCGGAACGGGACCATTTGGGTCGCCCAAAAGACGCGGCCGGTCCCTGCGTCCAGGGCCGCCAGGGTGGCGTCGGTTCCAGCAATGAATATATAATCGCCAGCCAGTGCGGGCGCCTGGGTCGAACCGATCGCCTGGGCCCAGACACGATTTCCGCTGCGCCCCTCTATCCCGGCTGTTACGCCCGATTGGTTGGCAACAATCACCAGGCCGCCAGCAAGAACCGGGCGCGCAGCAATATCGTTGATGGCCGAAATCGGCGTGAACCGCCCCGGGCGCGACAAGGCATCGCTCCACAGCCTGCGGCCATTGCTTGCCAGATAAGCAATCACCTCACCGGAGGAATACGGCACAACCACGATATCTTCCACAGCGGCCGGGCTTGGGCTGCCGAGCACGCGAGCAGGCTCTGCGATGGCCTGGTCGCTCCACTGGATCTGGCCGTCTTCAACGGACATTGCCAGCACTTCATTATTGTTGGATGTCACAAAGATGCGGCCATCCTTGATGGTTGGGGAGCCTGTCATTGGCGCTTCGGTGTCGCGGGTCCAGATCAGTTCTCCTGTTTCTGCATCGAGCGCTGTCACGCTGCCGAAACCGCTCGATACGACAAGGCGGTCGCCGGCGATCGCGATGCCGCCGCCAATACTGACCTTGTCGCGCGCATTGCTGGATTCGATCCTGCGGTCCCAAACCGGCGATCCGGTTTGCAGGTCCAATGCATGGACACGCTGATCCGCATCCAGGACATAGATATGATTCGCGTTCGCGACCGGCGCGGCTGTTAGGGCCGACGATCGGCTTGAACCCGCCCCAACATTTCGGCTCCACGCCACGTCTAGGGCCTCACCAGCCAGAATATGGCCAACGACCTTGGAAGGGCGTGAGCCCGTTTCAGGCCACTCCACAAGCGACTCGGCCACGGGCAGAACAATGGGCAGCGATGCGAGTTCCGGGTCTGCAGCCAAGACTTCATCGCTCAAAACCATGGCAATACGGCCGGCACGATCCGCCGCTTCCGCTGCCTCGCGGTCCGCATTTCCAAATGTAATGGCATTGCCAATGGTGCTGCAGCCGGAGAGGGCCAATAAACCCGCGCCCGCAATGGCTGCGTTGCGCAAGGCTTTGAAATGTCTCATTCGATTTCCTCAAGCGGGGGGGCAGTCGGTGTAATTGGCTCCGGCGTCTCTTCGACCGCAACGCGCGGAATGGTTTCAAGGGCTATGCGCGCGCGCTGTTGTAGCCCGCCCGGAGCATTGGCTGCGATCATTAGGCGATTGTACTCTCGCCTGGCTCGCGCATAGTCCCCGTCAGAAAACGCTTTGGCCGCGATTAATTCCTCGGCCAGCGCGCCGAGTTGAGACTCCGTTGCGATTAGGGGCGCGAGTTGCGATTCCATGTCGGAAAGTGTCATCGTTTCTGAGCGCAGGTAAACGGATTTGAGCAGTGCGAGCTGTTGATAGGCTTCGCCTTCGGCATTTGCGGTTTCTGCCAGGGCCGTTGCAGCACCTTCCAGGTCGCCCCCACCCTCCAGGCGTGCCCTTGCCAATAGGTGGGCAGCCAGCGGAGACAGACGCGTTTCCTCGTCCACCATGGCCTGAAACCGAGACTGTGCATCGGCGTAACGCCCGGCTTCGAGAGCGGACAAGGCCGTCTCCAATTCGGCGACCTGGGCCCGGTTTTGCTGTTCCAGCTGGCCACCGCGCCATTCACTGAAGGCAACAAATCCGATAATCAGGATCGCGGCAAGCCAGACGATCCAGCCATAGCGCGCCCACAGCTCACCAAGCCTGTCCTTGCGGACTTCTTCTTCGACCTCTTCGAAAATATCCGACACGGGATCCCGTCTCCAAAACTTCAGGCACCGCCATAACCTTACCGAGCGGCGCCTGCAACGCGGTCAGTGCGGTTCAATATCAGCTCTTGGCGAGTTTGTAGGTTTCTTCCTCGCCTGGAAAGGCCCGAGCCCGCACATCGCGTGCATAGGATTCAACAGCTTCAGTGACCAGCCCCTTCAAATCGCCATAAGCGCGAACAAATTTCGGCGTCCAGTCGAACTGGCCCAGCATGTCGTTGGTGACAAGGATTTGACCATCGCAGGTCGCCGACGCCCCGATCCCGATTGTGGGACATGCCACAGCCTGTGTGATTTCGACGGCGAGATCCTCGGCAACGCCCTCAACGACAATGGCAAACGCGCCCGCCTCTGCCGCGGCATGCGCCTCATCAAGAACACGTGAACGCTCGTTATCGGTACGCCCCTTTGCGCGGAATCCGCCATTCACATGCACAGCTTGGGGCCGAAGCCCCACATGTCCCATCACAGGAACACCCCGCTCAACCAAGTGCGCAATCTGGGTCGCGGCATAGGCACCGCTTTCAATTTTCACGGCCTGACAGCCTGTTTCAGTCATAATCCGCGCGGCATTCAGGAAAGCCTGGTCAGCATTGGTCTCATAGGACCCGAAAGGCATGTCCACCACGACGAATGCTCGCTGTGACCCACGCATCACGGCCTGGCCATGCAGGATCATCATTTCAAGTGTAACCCCAACGGTGGACGCAAGCCCATGGACAACCATGCCAACACTGTCTCCGACCAAGAGAAGGTCACAATGGGGATCCAGTAGCGCCGCCATGGGTGCGTCATAGGCCGTCAGGCAAACAAGCGGGTCGCCCGTTTTGGCAGCGGCGACATCGCGAACGGTTTTTCGGCGGGCTTGGGTCTGGGCTGACATGGAGAACCGCTTAACGTGCGCCCTTGCCCGCGGCAAGAAGCACTATGCCGGGGGCCAAATTGCGACCCCAAAGAGCACAGGGTGAAGCCAGACGATCAGCGCAACCGACACCGCCAATCCAATTGCGACCGCGCCGAGGTCTCCCACGACGGACACCGCTGCATCGGATCCGGGTCCAGCATCGCCGCGCCATTTCGCAGCGATCCGCGCCAGCACACAATAGATAAGGAAACTGCCAAACAGGGTCACGCTGGCAATATCGCCATTTGCAAGCAAGTGGCCCAATGCCCAAAGCTTAACCGCTGCAAGCATGGGATGTTTCAACACTTTCTTGAGCCGCCCCGTAGGCAGATACGCTGAAACCAGCATCACAAGCGCGATCGGCATGAGAATATAGTTCAGGTGACGCCCCCAAATGGGCGGTGTGTAGAGCACTTCGGCAGGCCGCGCTGCGCCGTATCCATAGACAATCATGGCCAGTCCGGCCAAGGCGACAATGCTGTAGAGTCCCATATAGACCGTTGCACCCCATCGCACCTTGAGATCGCTGCCTGGGTCTCTTGGCCGGAAGGCTGAGAACACATGGGTGGCAAAAAACACGGCGATCCCGCCCAAGAGTAAAGTCACGTCTGCTCCCCCTTCTTTTTTCCGGCGTTATGACCCGGTCGTCCCCAAACTCAAATATCACCTGGCGGCAACAGGCCCTCCGAGAGCCTGATAAAGACGCACTTGCGTTTGAAGCTGCGCGGCTTGGTTGGCAATCAATGCGCTCTCAGCCGCCACACTGCGCTGGCGCAAGTTCAGCACATCGAGAAGATCGGTGTCGCCTGCCCGGTAACGCACCTCTGTCAGCCGTAGAGCCTCCTCGGATTCGGTCAGCGCGGTTCGCAGCAGGGTCTCACGCAGGTACAGGTTAGACAGCAGATCGCTATTGTTTTCCACCTCTGCCAGCGCGGACAATACGGCCGCGCCATACAGGGCAAGACTTTCACGAACCGATGCATCCGCGGCATCAATCTGTGCGCTGCGCAGACCGCCATCGAACAGGGTTTGAGCCAGTTGCGCGCCGACGGAAGCGGCCATTGAAACAGGATCTAAAACGTCGCCGATTTCGCTTGCCCCGCTCGACAGTCCAGCCGAGAGCGTTAATTGTGGCCATCGTCCGGCGCGCGCCTGGTCTGCAAGCGCTGAACCTGCGATGACATTGAATTCTGCCGCAATCACGTCCGGTCGCCGTCGTAAAATGTCCAAGGGTGTCTCGGGATCCACGAGGCCAGGCGGCGTTGGCAACGTCTCAGGGCTATTGATGGTCGCACCGGGATATCGACCGAGTAAGACTTCCAATGCCCTCTGGGCTTGGCGAACCGCGATTTCAGCGGCTGCGACCGCCTCTTGTGCCCCAGCAAGGTCAGAGCGTGAAAGCGCTTGGTCACGGCGCGCAACGGCACCAGACTGGAAAAGCCTGTCAACCAGCGCGTTGCTCTCGGAAATTGAGGCTTGCGTGCGCTCCAGCAGGGTTAATTGCCGCCGGGCCGCTATCAATTCGAAGTAGGAATTGGCTGTGACAGCGGCGATGTTCTGGCGTGTGGCCTCAAGGATCGCTTTGCTGGCGGCAAACTGCGCTTGACTTGCACGCACACCCGCCCGCCTGACACCGCGCAAGTCAGCCTCCCATGCCACGCTGAGATTGGCGGTATAGCTGTCGATCGCGGAAAGGTTGGCGACATTGAACCCCGCCCCCTCAGCGACTTCCAGGGGTTCTGATTCGCTGGCCCCCAGGCCGAAGGAAAGGAATGGAAACAGGGCTGAGCGAGATTGCGCGAGCAACGCCTCGGCCTGTGCCACGTTTTGCGTGCTGGCCCGAAGATCGAGATTGTTGCCCAGCGCTTCGAGCACTAGCGCCTCAACCTCCGGGCCGAAACTGGCAGCCCACCCCTTGGCAATCTGACCATCGACGCGGGATCGTTGCGATTGCCATTCGGGCGGAAGGTCAAAATCCAGACTGCTGGTCGCGCCGGGCTCGGTGAGCGCGCGATCCCCACCCCAATCGGGCATCGCATTGCATCCTGCCAGCACGCCCATGCACAGTAGAATAGGGGCCACAGGATGTTTCATCAGCGCATCTCCAAGGCGTTAGACCAAAGCCGCCTTTTCAAGCTGCTTATGCCAGAGCAAAGTTAAGTTTCGATATGACCGCAAAGGCAACGCACCGCATGAAACACCACATCATGATTGCCCTGGGAACGCTGATGCTCATCATATTCGGTGTCCAGGGGTTTCACGCCTTGAGCGAGCCAGGGTTGGGTGTGCGCGAAGCGTATGTGGCTGGTGGCTTGATTTTGGCCGGATGGCTGATCAAATCGGGCCTTGCCGAGTGGCGCCAGGTGCAAAAGCCCAGATAAGTTCACGGCGTGCAAGCGTCTGTTCCAGCGTCACATAGACCAAAGTCTCCCTTATATTCTACCGCCATAACCGGCACGCTGCAAAGGCGGAAAATCCCGCGTTCAAAGAAACGGTAAGGGGAGCTTACATGTCTCAACACCTGTCTGAAATTGACGGAAAGGGGTACTGGTCCGCAGTTGTCCGCCTGACCATCTCCCTCCTCCTCATCTGGTTTGCCGTCTCATACGGCGCCGGAATCCTGTTTAGGGATTTCCTGGACCAGTTCGCCATCGGCGGAGCCCCTTTGGGCTTTTGGTTTGCCCAGCAAGGCGCGATCTACGTCTTCGTCGGACTGATATTCTATTATTGCGTGGCCATGACCCGGCTTGAGCGCAAGTTCAACGTGAAAGGCTGATCCCATGGACGCTGCCTTCTGGACCTATTTTTTCGTTATTGCGACCTTCGGCCTGTACATCGGCATCGCTATTTGGGCGAAGGCCGGCTCGACCGACGATTTCTATGTCGCAGGACACGATGTTCACCCCACACTCAACGGTATGGCAACGGCCGCAGACTGGATGTCGGCGGCTTCCTTCCTGTCCATGGCGGGTCTGATTGCCTTCCTTGGTTATGGCGGTTCGGTCTACCTCATGGGTTGGACGGGCGGCTTTGTGCTGCTTGCCCTGTTGCTTGCACCGTTCCTGCGCGAGTTCGGCAAATTCACCGTGCCCGACTTTGTGGGCGACCGATATTATTCAACAGCCGCTCGTGTCATTGCGGTGGTTTGCGCCCTGTTTGTGTCGTTCACCTATATTGCCGGCCAGATGAAGGGTGTTGGCGTGGCCTTTTCCGGCTTCCTGGGCACCTCATTCGAATTGGGCATCATCATCGGCATGTGCATTGTCTTCGTTTATGCCGTCTGGGGCGGGATGAAAGGCGTGACCTATACACAGGTGGCCCAGTACGTCGTGCTGATCTTTGCCTATACGGTTCCAGCCATCTTTATTTCGATGATTATCACCGGCAATCCGATCCCCCAGCTTGGCTTTATCTCCAATGTGAGGGGTGAAGACGTCGCGATGCTCGACAAGCTCAACACGGTCGTGCGTGATCTTGGTTTTCTCGAATACACCACAACGAACAAATCCATGATCGATGTGCTCTGCATCACCGGCGCGCTTATGTTCGGCACCGCTGGACTGCCCCACGTGATCATCCGGTTTTTCACTGTTTCGAGTGCATCTGCTGCCCGCGTGTCGGCGGGATGGGCACTTGTGTTCATTGCCATCCTCTACACAACGGCTCCGGCAGTGTCGGCCTTCGCCCGCCTGAACTTCATCGATACCGTCCATGAGTCCACCTACATTTCCAGTGAGGTCGACTATGATGGCGACGGCGTAATCAACGGTGATGACTACACTTTCCGCGCCCAACAGATCACGCAGGAAGGCGGAAAGCCCGTCCCGCCATGGTTTAAGGAATGGGAAGTCACCGGACTGCTCGGTCATAATGACGTTAACGGTGACGGTGTGATCGATTATACGCCTCTGCCAGACGAGAACGGTAGCATCTCCTACGCACCCGGGATGAACCAGCTCGCAATCCAGACCGAAGTTTCCCCCCTTGACCGGGACATCTTCGTCATCGCCAACCCGTCAATCGCCTCGCTTCCCGGCTGGGTGATCGGACTGGTGGTCGCTGGTGGCCTTGCCGCAGCGCTCTCCACGGCAGCGGGTCTGCTGATGGTCATTTCATCGGCAATCAGCCACGATTTGTGCCGCAGGACCCTGTTCAAGAACATGACCGACAAGCAGGAACTGCTTACGGCTCGGTTCTCTGCCGCAGGTGCCGTGGTACTGGCAGGATTGCTTGGCGTGTTCTCAACCCAGCTTGGCTTCGTGGCACAAGTTGTCGCCTTCGCCTTCGGCCTTGCCGCAGCCTCGCTCTTCCCCATCATCTTTCTCGGCATCTTCTGGAAGCGGATGAACAAGGAAGGCGCGATTGCTTCCATGGTCTTCGGCCTGGTGAGCACATTCGCCTATATCTATTTCTTCAAGTTTGGTGGCGGCACGCCTGACCAGTACTTCCTTGGGGTCTCGCCGGAGGGCATAGGCTTTGTGTTCATGTGGGCCTCAGGCCTGGTTGGCATCGTGACCGCCCTGGTCACTGCGCCCCCACCCAAGGACATTCAAGATCTCGTCGAAGACATTCGCGTGCCGGGTACGCGCATCAGCCATGGCGCGGCCGATTCGGGCATGGCACCTGTGCCCGCCGAGTAACAAAAGATGATCGTAAATTAGGAACGGGTGGCCAGTTTGGTCACCCTTTTTCTTTGCCTGCCCGTCTCAACCGCCAAACAAGTCACGGCACTATTCATAGGAATTGCGAAACCAAGTGAAGGATCCGGTTCGTATCGATATTTTTCGAATACTCGCTCCAAGAGTGCCGGGTTAACCAAACACCCTCGCGTCAATGGAGAGACTGCTCGCCCGGTACTTTTGCGCGTGCGATTGCGACTGTGCGAAGGACGGGGAGTGACATGGCGAAGGCTGCAATTGAGGGGCCTGTTAAGGCTGCCTATGATGCTATTATCATTGGCAGCGGAATGGGCGCGGGCGCAGTGGCGCTCAAGCTCGGCCAGGCCGGACTTGATGTGCTGATGGTCGAACGGGGCATCTGGGAAGCGCGCCCGGACAAACATGCACCGAACCGCTTCGTCTATGATCAACAAGCGCCGGAGGACGACTTCAACATTGTTGGTGGACGGTCGAAATACTATGGTGCCGCGCTGTATCGATACCGAAAATGGGATTTCGAAGAGACCGCATTTGAAACCGGCGTCTCGCCTGCCTGGCCGATTACCTATTCTGATTTGGAAGACCATTACGACGAAGCCGAACGGCTCTATCGCGTGCATGGCGCTCCCGATGGAGATCCCACAGATCCCCATGGTGATCGCGCCTATCCCCACCCTGCCCTTCCTGACGACCCTCTGATCGCCGAGGTGCGCCAAAAACTTGAGGGAACCGGCCACAAGACGGCACACATCCCGCGAGGACTCGATTTCGGCCCCGGGCGTCCTTGCTCGCTTTGTGCTGATTGCTCAGCGCATTATTGTGGCGAAAATGCTAAGATGGATGCAGAGATCGCAACCCTGAGACCGGCCTTTGAGACAGGGCATGTCAGGCTCTTGCAGGATGCAGAATGCCTGAAGATTCTGACCGATCAAGCGGGCAAACGGGCCGAAGGCGTGCTCATCAAACACCAGGGCATAGAGATCACAATCGCCGCCGATATCGTTGTGGTCAGCGCGGGATTCAAACATACGCCCGCCTTGCTCAGACGGTCACGCTCAGCGGCCCATCCAGACGGATTGGGCAATGCAGGTGGGTGGCTTGGTAAAGGCGTAGCAGCCCATTCAACGGGGACGATCTTCCCTTTGATCCAACTCAGCCGCATCGGGCCTCGCCACACCAACACTCTGTCTATCCATTCCTGGATGGAAGCGGGTTCAGATGAGGATTGCAAACACCCCCTTGGCATCGTCCAGGTCTCTGGCCAAACGCCGTTCTGGGGTTTGACGTCGAAACTGAAACGCCCCGTCATCAAAGCAGTCGCAGAGCGCACGCTCAACGTCTTTCACATGACCGAAGCCCTTCCAGACAAGGATACGGGATGGGTTTTTGATGGCGACGCGCCAGGCGCATTCACACCGCCACGGTTCCAGAAAGAAACCTATGAACGTCTGAAGACGAAGACCCAGGCGGCTTTCCGAAAAGCGGGATACCAGGTCATCACGCCGCGCCGGGAGGTGGCACTATGGCATGAAACGGGCGGTGCCATCATGGGTACAGACCCTACCGACAGCGTTGTCGATGCCTATGGCAGGGTTCATGGCGTCGATAACCTTTATGTTGCTGATGCCAGCGTTCTAACCTCGGCAAGCGCTGTGAACACAGGCCTTACCATCGTCGCCCTGGCGCTGAGAACAGCAGATGCGACCATAGCCTAACTTGCCCAAGTCAGACCGATTGGCCCATCGTGGCGATTGGAGGCGCGATAAATCATGCCGGTCTGGATTATCCTCATCGCCACGGCACTCTACCTGGGTGGATTGTTCATCATGGCCTGGCAGCGTGACAAGCGCGCTGCCAATCCCGGGTTTCGGCCAAATCCGACCCTCTACGCCTTGGCGCTTGGTGTATACTGCACCTCGTGGACCTATTTCGGCGCCGTGGGCACAGCCGCCGCATCGGGCTGGGAGTATCTGGCGATCTATCTCGGCCCGATTATCGTTTTCCTGGTTCTTCCGGGCCTTGTGCGCAAAATCGCCCTTGTCGCCAGGCGCGAAGGCATCACCAGCCTTTCGGACTTTCTGTCAGCGCGTTACGGAAAAAGCCAAATGGTGGCGACGGTGGCAACCCTGGCTGCCGTCGCGGGCAGCCTGCCCTATATTTCACTACAACTGAAATCCATCGGCATGAGCTTTTCGGCCTTGTCAGCGCCATCCGGCCTTGCAGGGGAATCAGCACCCGCCGACGAAACCGTGCTGATCTGTGCATTTGCATTGGCCGGCTTCGCGATCCTGTTTGGAGCGCGCCACACGGACACAACGCGCCATAATCCGGGGCTGATGAGGGTGCTGGCGTTTGAGGCCGTTTTCAAACTCGCGGCCCTGGCGGCGATTGCCCTGCTCTCCTTAGCCATCCTCGGTCGGCCAGACGTGACGCTGAGCCCCGCCGCACAATCGACCTTTGGCATAGAAAGCGTGTCGGGCCGCTTCATCACAATCACCATCCTTTCAATGGCCGCCATTATTTGCCTGCCACGCCAATTCCACGTTGCGTTTATCGAACGCCGCGGCGATCGTGATGATGGTCGTGCCCGCTGGGCGTTTCCTCTCTATCTGGCGGCCACAAGCCTCGCAGTTGTGCCAATCACTCTGGCGGGCCTGAGCGTCTTGCCAGCCGGCAGTGCACCGGACCTCTTTGTGATGAGCCTTCCCCTGTTGGAAGGCGACGGGCTGATGGCCCTTTTGGTCTTCCTTGGTGGGTTCTCAGCGGCAATGGGCATGGTGATTGTTTCGACAATCGCGCTTTCCACCATGGTGACCAACGATCTGATCGTGCCGGCGCTGATAAAAACCGGGCGCTTTGCGAGTCTGTCGGGCGATTCCGGTGTTCGCCTTCTCAACCTGCGCCGTTTCGTGATCTTTGCGCTGTTATTGCTCGCCTATGGCTATTTTAAAGCCGCTGGCTCCAGCGAAGCCCTGGCCCAAATTGGACTACTATCCTTTGCGGCAGCCATCCAGTTTGCACCCGCCCTTGTTGGGGCTGTTTACTGGAGCAAAGCGCGTCGAACAGGCGTTGTTGTCGGCATGGTCCTGGGTATGGCCATGTGGAGCTACACCCTGTTTTTACCAGCAATCCTTGGTCACACCACGATGGTTTCGGTTATGCCGCCCGCCCTGGACCCCCACGCGCTATTGGGCCTGAACTTCGGCGACAGCCTGACCCATGGCGTGTTCTGGTCCTTGATTGTCAATCTAGCCGCCTTCATTGCCGGGTCCCTGCAAACCAAAGAACGTCTTCGCGATCGTATTCAGGCGGCCGCCTTTACAGGGGATATAGACGGGGCCAATGCCCCCAGCAGCGAGGCGGCGATCCCAGCCAGCCGTGTCACACCGAACGGTCTAAAAACACTGGCAGCCCGATTCCTCGATGAAAATGCTGTCTCTGCCGCTTTTGATCAGTTCAAGGCTGACACCGGGAGCCGTCTTCTGGGCGACGAACCTGCTGACTGGCGCCTTGTCCAACGAACAGAGCGTATGTTAGCGAGCGCGCTCGGCGCATCTTCTGCCCGGGTGGTGATGGCCTCCGCCATTGGCGGGCTGGATGTGGCGCTACCCGACGTCCTTTCGATCCTAGACACCCAGACCCGTGCTGAACGGTTCGACCGCCATATGCTTCAATCCATGTTGGAGCACATTTCCCATGGCGTAAGTGTTGTGGACAGCGACCAAAGGCTCGTTGCCTGGAATTCGACCTATGTGGACCTCTTCAACTATCCTGCAAACCTGGTGGTGATCGGGCGCCCGATCGGGGACCTCATCGCGCACAATATCTCGACCGGGTGGATTCATGGTGATCCGGCCGAGGTGGCAGAGCGCCGCATAGAACACATGAAACTCGGTCGTTCGCACGCTTATGAACGTCAGAACCCCGATGGGCGCCACTTACGGATCACGGGCAATCCAATGCCCGGCGGCGGATATGTGACGACGTTTGCGGACATTACCCTCGATAAACACCGCGAGAAGGCTCTTATAGAAGCCAATGAGACCCTCGAAATCCGTGTAAGGGATCGCACCCGTGCCCTGGAAGACATGGCGAGCGACCTGAGAATTGCGCGCGAAGACGCTGAAGGTGCCAACGCCTCAAAGACCCGGTTTCTAGCGGCTGCCAGCCATGACCTGCTGCAGCCGCTCAACGCTGCGCGGCTCTTCCTGGGCTCGCTCCTGACCGATAGCGCCCCAGCCTCAGACCGAGCCCGCCAAACCATCATTCGAGCTGACAAGGCGATTCAATCTGCTGACGACCTCCTGAAGGGGCTTCTGGATATCTCCCGGTTGGATCATGGAGATGTTGCACCCAAACCGGTCACCCTGGCGATTGCCCCCCTGCTGGAAGACCTTGTCGACGAGGCCCAACCAATGGCTGAGAAAGCCGGATTGGAAATCCGCGTCGCCCCGACATCTCTAACCGTGATTGCCGATCCAGACTTTCTAACCAGCATCCTGCGCAATCTGATTTCAAATGCCCGGCGTTACACAAGCAAAGGGGGGGTGCTTATTGGGGTTCGAAAGCGCGGTTCTTTTGCACGAATTGAAGTATGGGACACAGGTCCCGGTATATCTCATACCCGCCAAGCCCTCCTGTTCGACGAATTCCAGCGATTTGAAGAAGCCGATAATCTGGGTCTCCGCGGTGCAGGTCTCGGCTTGTCCATCGTGCAGCGAATGGCCAAAATCATGGACGCAAAAGTGATTGTACGCTCAAGGATAGGGTCCGGTAGCGTATTTTCGATTGATGTTCCGCTTGGCAACGCCATCGGAAAACCAAAACCCCAAAAATCGAGCCAGGCACTCAGATTACATCCGTCCATGGCAGGACTGACCGTTGCGTGTATCGACGACGAGATTGCGATCCAGGATGGGATGCAAGCACTGCTTTCCAGTTTCGGGTGCCACGTAAAGACTTATGGATCCATTGAGGCGTTTATGTCGGATCTGGACCACCATCGGTTTGATGCCCTTGTGGCAGACTATCAGTTGCGAGACGCCAAGACCGGTTTCGATCTGATAGAGACCGTGCGTAGAAGTGTGTCCCATCCTGATAATGTGGCACTGCTCACTGCCAAGAATACTGCAGCACTCATGAAACAGACCCGGGATGCGGCCATCGCCTATTTGCATAAGCCGGCAAATCCGGACGCACTTCGCGAATTCTTGAATGCCTGTGCTGCCCGGCTTACAACTCAAGCTGCAGAGTGATCATCCAGCGAGGTGGCCGAAGTGTAAATCAATAGCGCCTGGGTCCTGTTATTTGCACCCAGCTTTCGGAGCACCGCCGTCATGTGAGCTTTCACTGTGGCAATCGAAATATCCATTTCGTAGGCGATCTGTTTGTTGAGCAGACCGTCTGAAAGCCCAGCCATGACACGCTTTTGCGCCGGTGTCAGGCTCGCCACGCGCTTTGCCAACTCAGCCTGGGCAAGGTCGTCCGCACTTGCCTGAATGTCCGGAAACCACGTCCCCCCGTCCAGCGCAGTCGCAAGGGCCGCAGAAAGATCTTCCAAGCTCAGGCTCTTGGGCAAATATCCCGAAGCCCCAAGCGTCTTGGCTGTTGCATAGGCTTCGCTGCGCTCGGTTGCAGAAATAACGTATATTGGCACGCCAGGCAGCTTGGCGCGCAATTTTGCCAGGCCATCAAAGCCACTGGTATCGGACAGGTTGAGATCGAGAAGCACGAGATCGACCATCGTTTCATTGAGCCGCGCCTGGGCATCACCCAACGATCCCGCATGGTAAACACTGGCCCCGTCGGGATAAGCCGAGACCAGGGCGGCCTCCAACGCGTCTCGAAAAAGCGGGTGGTCATCAACGATCAATACGGTTGGCCCTTTAGCCATGGTGTCCTCCCAGGACCGAAGTGCCGGTTTTTCCAGTCTCCATTCGATCTGTAATCCATCTTGAATTCAAATTCGCTGCGACCTTGGTCTTACGCCCAATGGCCAATGGCGTGCGCACTCTGCCGCGCGGATACTTCTCCAAAATATAGGGGAGTAACCAGTGCGCTATCATATCAAAGCGATCTTGCTATCGACAACAGCGGCCCTCGCCAATGGAGCGGCCCAAGCCCAAGCCTCCGATGTTGAAGCGCGTATCGCAGCCCTTGAGGCCATGGTTGCCGAGTTGAAGGCTGCACTGGACGTTGAGCGCGCTGACATGGACGAGGCAATCGTGCGCCTGGAAAATGTTGAGCGTGAAGCCACCGACCGCCCGGTGGTGGCCACCGATGGATTCGCTGTTGGTGACACGACTTTCAAAATCTCAGGCTTCATTGATGCCGATACACATTTTACCGCGCTGAGCGACGGACAGATTGCTTCCAACTCCATCGCGCGCGATTTTTACATCCCAGGCGCTACACCTATCGGGGGCGATGACAGCACCCAAACAGACCTTACCGCCCAGGCCACGCGCTTTGCGGTCACAGCCCAACGCAAGGTCAACGGCAAGGCGCTCACAGGCCATATCGAGATGGACTTCCTGGGCTCTGCCCAGGGCAATGAACTGGTATCCAATTCCTTCAGCCCGCGCCTGCGCAGGGCCTATATCGACTATGGTCACTGGCGCGTTGGCCAGGAATGGTCGACATTCCAAAACACCTCTGCGATTCCCGAAAGTGCCAGCTTCCTGGTCCTGTCAGATGGCATGGTCTTCGTCCGGCAGGCCCAGATTCGTTACACCCATGGCAATTTCCAAGTCGCCATCGAGAACCCCAATACCACCAGTCTGAATTTCGGCAGTGTCGATGACAATCTCCTTCCGGACATTGTTGCCCGCTACACTATGAAAGGGCGTTTTGGGAACATTTCGCTGGCTGCCATTGGGCGACAGCTGCGCGCTGATTTCGGCGCCCAGGAAGAAGAGGTATTGGGTTGGGGCCTCAGCGCTGCGGGCCGTTTCAACGTCGGCGAGGCGGGCGACATTCGCTTCAATCTTACCGGCGGTGAGGGCCTTGGGCGCTATATCGGCCTGGCCGCCAGCCGCGCCACGGCGCTCGACCCCAGCGGTGAACTGGAGGCCATTTCCAGCTATGGTGGTCTGGTCGCCTTCCGCCAACCCTTTGGTGATACGGCGCGCTTTAATATCGGCTATTCGGGGCTCTGGATCGACAATCCTAACTATCTCGGCGGCGGGGTCACCCGCTCGACCCAATCGGCCTATGGCGCGATCCTTTGGGAACCCATTGAGAAAGTCACCATGGGTACCGAGGTGCTCTATGGAATCCGCGAGTTGGAAAGCGGAGCAGATGGTTCAATCGCGCGCTTCACATTCTCAACCAAGTACGCATTTTAGGCAGGAGACCAATCCCATGGACGGCGGAGACCCCATCATGACGGAAGAGACAATCGTTCCTGTGCCAGAGGGGTTCGCTGTGGGCGCCAAGCTCTCACCCGAGACCTACAACGAGATGTATGAGCGCTCCATCAATGAACCGGAAGCGTTCTGGATGGATTGCGCCGAGCGGCTTGACTGGTTTCAAAAACCAACGCGCGCGAAAAACACGTCGTTTGAGCAGGGCGATTTCCAGATCAAGTGGTATGAAGACGGGATCCTGAACGTCTCGCACAACTGCCTGGACAGGCACCTGGAAACACGCGGCGACAAGGCCGCCCTGATTTGGGAAGGCGACAGTCCCGATGAAAGCCACACGCTGACTTACAAACAGCTTCACAGCGCCGTCTGCAAATTTGCCAACGTGTTGAAAGAAATGGGCGTCAAGAAAGGTGACCGGGTCACGATCTACATGCCGATGATTCTGGAAGCGGCCTATGCCATGCTGGCTTGCACGAGGATCGGCGCGGTGCACTCCATCGTCTTTGGTGGATTTTCCCCCGAAGCCCTGGCTGGCCGGATCATAGATTGTGAGTCCAGATTTGTAATCACCGCGGATGAGGGGCTGAGGGGTTCACGCAAAGTGCCCCTCAAGGCCAATTGTGATGCTGCCTGCACCCATGAAGGTGTCGAGGTGGACAAGGTCCTGGTGGTCCAGCGGACCGGCGGCGATGTCACCATGCAGGCAGGACGCGACCTGTGGCTGCATGAGGCAGGCGCCACAGTTTCCAATGATTGCCCAGCCGAGCCAATGAACGCTGAAGATCCGCTCTTCATCCTGTATACGTCAGGCTCAACGGGCAAGCCCAAGGGCGTGCTCCATACAACCGGTGGATACCTCGTCTGGGCCGCATTGACCCATGATTATGTCTTCGACTTGCGCGAGGATGATGTCTATTGGTGCACGGCCGATGTGGGCTGGGTGACGGGCCATACTTACATCGTTTACGGCCCCCTCGCGAATGGCGCCACCAGCCTGATGTTCGAGGGCGTGCCGTCCTATCCCGACGCCTCGCGTTTCTGGAATGTCGTCGACAAGCACAAAGTCAGCCTTTTCTATACCGCCCCGACAGCTATTCGCGCCCTGATGCGTGAAGGCGAGGAGTTCGTGAACAAAACCTCCCGAGAGTCCCTTCGCATCCTGGGTACCGTTGGCGAACCCATCAACCCGGAAGCCTGGGAGTGGTATTTCCGCGTGGTTGGAGATGGGCGCTGCCCGATCGTCGACACATGGTGGCAAACCGAAACGGGCGGCGCGATGATGGTGCCCCTGCCCGGCACAACGGGTATGAAGCCAGGGGCAGCGATGAACCCGTTCTTCGGGGTCAAACCTGAACTTCTGGACGCTGAAGGCAAAACCCTTGACGGGCCCGTGGAGGGGAATCTGGTGATCACCGATAGCTGGCCGGGCCAGATGCGGACCGTTTATGGGGACGACCAACGCTTTCGCGATACCTATTTCTCAGCCTATCCTGGCAACTATTTTACAGGAGATGGTGCGCGCCGTGACGCCGATGGCGCAATCTGGATTACGGGCCGTGTGGACGATGTGATCAATGTTTCTGGCCACCGCATGGGCACCGCAGAAGTCGAGAGCGCCCTGGTATCCCATGACGTCGTGGCAGAGGCGGCGGTGGTTGGCTACCCACATGATGTGAAGGGTCAGGGGATCTATGCCTACGTAACGGTGCGAACGGGTGTCGAGATTAATGATGGCCTGAAGATGGACCTGGTCAAACATGTCCGCGCAGAGATTGGCCCCATCGCCAGCCCGGATTTGATCCAGTTCTCACAGGGTCTTCCAAAGACGCGTTCCGGCAAAATCATGCGCAGAATTCTGCGCAAGATTGCCGAGGACAGCTTCGATAATCTTGGTGACACATCCACATTGGCTGAACCTGGAGTGGTTGATGACCTGATTGAGCACCGCCAGAACCGACAAGGCTAACCTTTTCGAGGCAGTCTAGGTCCGGTCATCTTCTTCAACCACCGCGCCCCATTGCACACATCGCAACTGGACGCTTCGGACCTTGCTGGGTTGGAGCTGTCTTTTTTAGTCGGATAAATCACAACCTATCCGACCGGTATCGCGTTCGTGTCAGGCTCTGCCCGATGAGCCCGCAAAGCCCCCTCCTGCACTGGCGTGAGATTGTGTACCCGCTGTTCTGGCCGGTCTTTTTCTGGAATTTGCGCCGGTTTGTGCGCTTCATGCAC